>JALWGH010000174.1 GCA_027013735.1 Melioribacteraceae bacterium | reverse complement strand
TGGAGACAGCGTTGTGATTGTGGAAGCAGAAGGCGTAAGCGGACTTAGCCGTGAAAAATGTATTGAAATTGGCGAACGCTGGAAAAAGGCTTACGACAGTTCGAACGACAAAGGTCCTTTTGAGTTACCGGACGGCTCAACAACGGACAATAGAAATATTTACAAAAACAGTTGGGTTTACACCGGAATGGATTCCATTCTTGAGACTTTCGGCAGGGCAAAAAGAAATTTCGACTCCGGTTTTAATATTCCTCAACCGCCGCAACCGCCTGAAATGTTCGAGGTTAAATCCGGCGGGGATAAAATTAACTTGAGTTGGAAAGCAAGCCCCTCGGAAGGCGAAAGTAATTTTGCCGGTTACAAAATTTTCAGAGCCGTTGGTAAACCGGACACAACTTACGATGAAATTTATTCCGGTCCAACGGGAGTTTACTACTACGCAGATACCAGTGCGGTAAGAGGCTTTTCTTATTATTATTACATTGTTTCTTTTACTGACGGAAGTTTAAATACTTCGGGGGAAACAAACCCAACGGGACCTCTCTTTAGCAGTAAATTCTACACAAAGACAACCGAACCGGCTTACCTGCAAAGGAAAGCAGGGGAAACGCTTGACGACATTAGAATTGTGCCTAATCCCTTTAACATTGCAGCAAAAGATTTGCAATATCCGGGTGAAGAAAACAAAATTATGTTTCTTGACATTCCCGGTTACTGTACAATTAAGATTTACACTGAACGTGGAGATTTAATTACGACAATAAATCACGATGACGGCAGCGGCGACGAAACTTGGCGCTCGATTACCGACTACAGGCAGGTTGTTGTCAGCGGCGTTTACATCGCCGTTTTCGAAACGCCTGACGGCAAAAAAGCAATTAGAAAATTTGTTATTATCAGATAAAGTTTAAATATACTTAGGAGCAACAAAATGAAAAAAGCATTCGCTAAAACATTGACTTTATTCTTAACTGCATTTTTATTTGTTTCTTCTTCCGTCTATTCCCAATCGGGGAATACGAGCGAAAATAAGAAACTTGCGCAAACGGGCTTTCAATTCCTAAGCGTTGGTACAAGCGCAAAGGCAGCCGGCTTGGCGGAGGCGCTTACAACTTACGAAGGCTCTTCGCTGTCTTTGTTCTACAACCCTGCGGGCTTGGCAAGAATGAACACAACATTTGATTTTATTGCCAATCAAATGAATTGGATTGCCGACATTCGTTACTATTCCGGTTCCGCTGCGTTTAACTGGCAGGAAGGCAAGTACGGAGTTATTGGCGTTAGTTTCCTTTACGTTGATTACGGAAAATTTGAATGGACGCGTGTAGCCCCCGACCAACCTTCCGGTTACGAAGACATCGACGCAGGCTGGGCAATGCCGAACGCTTACTCAATTGGAATCGGTTACGCTAAAGAATTGTCCGACAAGTTCTCCGTTGGCGGGCAAATAAAATACGTCCACCAAAAATTGGGAACAAGCTACATTCCTGTTTACTCGGGCAAAACATTGACAGGACAGGAAGAAAAGGAATACGCACTTGGCGTTGTGGCTTTCGATTTCGGTACTCTTTACAAAACCGGTTTCAAGAGCCTTGCTTTCGGAATGTCCATTCGTAACTTTGCTCAGGAAGTTAAATACGAGAAAGAGAGTTTCCAATTACCTCTGACGTTTAAGATTGGAATCGGGATGAACGTAATGGATTTCTTCCCTAAATGGAATAGAGACAATGCGTTGAATGTTACTATTGATGCTGCGCATCCCCGTTCATTCCCCGAATACATTGAAATAGGCGGAGAATACATTTTTAGAAATATGCTTTACTTGAGAGCTGGTTATGTCACAACTCAAGACGATTACAGTTATTCTTTGGGTGCAGGCGTGCAGCAATTCGGATTTTCATTCGATTATTCCTACACTCCGTTTACAACGTTTAAGGACGTGAACCGTTTCTCGTTCAGGTTTGCTTTTTAATAATAAACACTTAGGAAAACTTTGAGGAGTTTACTGATGAAGGATAAAATTAAAGTTTTAATTTCTATTTCGATTTTCGTTTTGGCTGGGTTTTTACAGAGTTGTTCCAACGATTATCCGCCAAGCATTTACGACCCGAATGAAAAATTTAATCCCGACCCGCAAATAACGTCGATTCAACCCGATTCGGCTTTTGCCGGGGTGGACACATTAACAATTACGGGAAAGAATTTTTCTACAAATCCCGAGGATAACGCAGTTTATTTTAACGGAGAAAAGGGAACAATCGTTTCTTCTACCAAAGAAGTATTAAAAGTCGTTCCAGCAAATATTCTCGGAGACTCAATAAAAATTCAGGTTAGGGTTAAAAATGCGCTCTTGTTTGCCGAATATTACCCGTACAAATTACTGCCCATTTTTGTTGAAGTCGGTGGCTTCGATGATTACGATGATCCTTTTGGTTTGGCAGTAGATAAAGACGAAAATCTTTACGTCTCGATTTACCAAAAGGGAATTAAGCAGGTTACGCCGGACGGACAAACAAACGATTATTCAACAATGTTGGGCGACAAGGCATCCCATATGAGATGGGCGCCTGACGGTGGAATTTACTATGTTGTCGGTTTGCAATACATTTTGAAAATCAATCCGGGCGGCGGTGGCGCTGGTATGTTTGCTGTTCTTCCCGGCGGTGCAAACGACTTGGATTTGGATGCTGACGAAAATATTTACTGCGGTGGCGGTGGTAATGCTATTTACCGCGTCAAACCGGACAAGTCCGTGAAAACGGTAAAACAGTATCCAGACTACTACATTAACGCAGTTCGCGTTTACAACGGCTATGTTTACGTAGGAGCAAAATACACAGGTCTTGACACAACTGCCGTACAGAATGGCATTTGGAGAAATAAAATTTTACAGGGAGTAGATTCTTTAGGCGCAACGGAATTAGTGCTTGATTTCGGGACCAAGTTCCCGGGCAAGCAAGTTCTTTCAATTACTTTCTCGGCTGACGGAGACCTTTACATTGGTACGGATGAAGACGAAGGTATTTGGGTAATGAAACCCAATGGTAGTTTATCCCCTATGTACAAAGGTGTTCTTAGCCCCGAAGGTTATGCAATGGTTTGGGGTAACGGTAATTATCTTTACGTTACCAGAAGAAATACGGATGCTGCCAAAAAACGCGTAATCAGGATTAATGCACGTAAAAAAGGTGCGCCTTATTATGGGAGAAAATAGTTTCAATTAACTGAATCATCAACAAAACACAGGAGGAGCTAAATGAAAAAATTAGCTGCTATTTTTCTGGGATTATTCTTCTTAGCAGGAATGTCTCAGGCACAAAACTGGAAATTCGATCATTTGCTATACGATTTCCATCTTCCCCAAAGCAATACCTGGGGAGTTCACGGCGTTGCCGTAACACCTGACGGTAACGTTTGGCTCGCGCTTCACGGAAATTTGGCGCAAGATACATTATTCACCTCCACGGGGGATACCGTTAATCTCCGTCCTATTTATATTCTTGATCCTGCAACCGGACAACATGTAGACGGTTCTCCGCTTGAATATTTGGAATTACCGGACGGTACGGTTGACACGCTAACGTCAAGCGGTAAAGGTATTGGCGTTGACAAGGACGGTAACATCCTTTACGTTGCCGGTAGCACGCTTTATCGCATCGATTACAAAACTCACAAAGCGTTGAACAAATGGGTTGCTCCTTTGGCAAAATCACTGACCGAAGCTGCTCAATCCGCTGACGACGGCAATATTTACATTACCTACGTTGTGCCTAAAGGTAATCCAATGTATATCTTGGACAACAACTTTAACTTTATTGGTAATGCGGTTGACTCAATCAAATATATTCTCCGTTCATTGGTTGTAACAAAAGACGGAAAGGATATTTACACCGGTTCGACTTGGACTGGTTTCGGTATTCCTCATTTCCACAGCGATGCTCCCGGTCTCGTGCCCTTCGAGCCGGTTGACACTCTTGGAAACTGGTACAACGTTCCGGGCAAAACTAAAGACGGACGCGACACTGTTTACGAAAAAGTTAACTTGTGGGCAAGCTGCCTCGATTGGGGTCCCCGCGGTTTACTTTGGGCTGGAGACTTAAGACCTGACTGGTCTGGTCCTAAAGGCGGAATGTGGTACGCATTTGACGTTACTACAAAGAAAATTGTTGACTCCGTTGGTGTCCCGATGGGCGATTCCTCTAACGGCGGTGTTTACAGCCCGAGAGGAGCTGCTTGGAGCGCAGACGGTAACACAATGTATCTTGCAGATTACGACTACAACGTTGTCGGCGTTTGGAAATACAATCCTTCCGAAGTTAAAAAGGAAGAAGGTGTATTGCCTAAGACTTTCAAGTTGGGACAAAACTATCCTAACCCGTTCAACCCGACTACCGTTATTAAGTTCAGTATTCCTCGCTCGGAATTTGTTTCCTTGAAGGTTTACGACTTAATCGGACGTGAAGTTGCAACGCTTGTTAACGAAAACAAAACGGCAGGCTCTTACCAAGTAACATTCGACGCAAAAAACCTTGCGAGTGGAATGTATATTTACACGCTAAGGACAAAGAACTTTAGCGCATCACGTAAGATGCTGTTAATGAAGTAAAATTAAAGCGGGACTCGTTCCCGCTTTTTTATTTTTAAACGGAAAGGAAATTAAAAATGTCAAAGGTTGTTCTGATTACAGGTTGTTCGTCGGGAATTGGGAGGGCTTTTGCAGAAAACTTTGCCAAGAGGGGATTTAACGTTATTGCAACGGCTCGCAAACCTGAAAACGTTGAACCTTTTGAGTCCGGCAAAATAGTATTAAAAAAACTTGACGTTACTAACGAAGAAGATATTTTGTCCGTAAAGGAATTCACCAAGGCAAACAACTTAGTGCCGGATATTTTAATTAACAACGCAGGTTACGGTTTAATGGGACCTGCAGTTGAATTGCCAATGGAAGCCTTAAAGAAACAGTTTGAAACAAATTTGTTTGGCACTGTCAGGTTGATTCAAGTATTCACTCCTTTAATGGTTGAGAAGGGCGGAGGAACAATTGTTAACATTAGCAGTATTTCGGGAATTATGCCCACGCCGTTTTCTTCGGCGTACTGTGCAACCAAAGCAGCCTTAACAGCTTACTCCGATTCTTTACGAATGGAGCTCGCTCCTTTTGGAATTAAAGTTGTGATTGTTCAGCCCGGGGCTATTTCATCGAAGTTCGGAGACAATGCGGAAAAAGAATTAAAAAACGTACTGAAGGAAGATTCTTTGTATTCAAAATACTTCGATGCCATTTTGGGAAGAGCAAAAGCTTCGCAAAAGAACGCTACTCCTGTTGACAAATTTATTGAAAAAGTAGTTGGTAAAATTATTAAACCGAATCCGCCGGCAATTATTAGAGGCGGTAAATTGAGTTTCTTGGTCCCGAGATTAAAAAAATATTTACCCGTTAAAACTTTGGATTCCGTATTAACAAAAGTTTTTAAGCTGAAGTAAACACCTTCCTTTTTGATAAAAGTGGCAGAGCTACTATATTTCACAATCAAATAATAAGAGATTGTTATGAGCGTGAGAACCATATTAAACACAGATTTTCCGAAATTAAAGAAAATAAAAAGCGGTAAAGTCCGTGAGATTTACGCCGTCGGGGAAAACCTTTTAATGGTTGCTACGGACAGGCTTTCCGCATTCGACGTAATAATGAATCAGGGGATTCCGTATAAAGGAATTGTTCTTACTCAAATTTCAAAATTCTGGTTCGACTTTTTTGCGAACGAAGTAAAAAATCATGTTGTTGAAACCGATATTGAAAATTACCCTGACGAATTAAAAGAATATGCGGATGATTTGCGCGGACGTTCGATGATTGTAAAAAAAGCCGAACCTATTGCACTTGAATGCATTGTGCGCGGCTACATTTCCGGTTCGGGCTGGAAGGACTATCAGGCTACGGGAGAAATTTGCGGAATTAAATTGCCAGCAGGACTTAAAGAATCCGAAAAATTGCCGGAGCCGATTTTTACACCGTCAACAAAAGCCGAAATAGGCATTCACGACGAAAACATTACGGAAGAAAAAGCAAAGAGCATTGTAGGGGAAGAGGTCTATTCTTTCGTTAAAGAAAAGGCAATCTCCATTTACACAAAGGCAGCGGAATACGCTTTAGAAAAAGGCATTATTCTGGCCGATACGAAAATGGAATTTGGAATTTACAACGGAGAAATAATTTTGATTGACGAACTGCTAACGCCCGATTCTTCTCGGTTTTGGCCGTTGGAAGAATATTCACCCGGACGTGCTCAAAAGAGCTTTGACAAACAGTACGTTAGGGATTATTTGCTTTCAATCGGATTTAACAAAAAGCCCCCGGCTCCTGATTTGCCCGAAGAAATTATTAACAATACAAGTAAAAAATATTTGGAAGCGTACGAAAAATTAACAGGTAGAGAATTGGAATTATGAGAGCGTTAAATGTAACTGCGGACGAGGATTATCTGTTTGTTGAGTGGGACAACGGTGAGAAAGACAAAATATTATTAACAAATGTCAGATGGAACTGCCCTTGTGCTTATTGTTCAGAAGCACGCAAAGGAGTGGACACCGAGCATTTTACGGTTTACCATAAAGATGAATTGGAGGTTGTGGATATTATTCCCGTTGGGAATTACGCAGTTAAAATTCGTTGGGGCGACGGACACGACTTGGGCATTTACACTTTTGAACTGTTAAAAAAATTAGCCGATGAGGGTTAACGCGCAATGATTCTGCCGAATCAATTGACAATTACAAGAATAATTTTAACTCCCGTTTTCTTATTTTTCTTTCTAATGGACGAGCCTTGGATGAAGCAATTGTCTTTGGTGATTTACTTTATTGCGGCAATCACGGATTGGTACGACGGCTGGCTTGCGCGGAAGTTTAATTACATTACCAACTGGGGGAAATTCATGGATCCCCTTGCAGATAAAGTCCTTACTTCGACGGCTTTCTTCGCTTTTGTAATTGTCGGCGTGTTAAATTTTTGGCTTGTTTTGCTGATTGTTCTCAGGGACATTTTCATTACTCTGCTCAGAATTTACGCCGATTACAAGGGCTATTCCTTTGCAACAAGTTTTACCGCAAAGGTTAAAACATTTTTACAAATGGCGTTTTTGTATTACCTGCTGCTTGTTTACATCCTAAACACGGTTCAAACATTACACGAAAAATATTCCCATATTTTTGAGACTTTAATGAATCAAACTGCAATAGAGATTACTCTTGTGATTGTAATGATTGCCACGGTTGGCACCGGAATAGAATACGCACTAAAGAACAAAACTTTAATAAAAAACATGTTTTCCTTTGCAACCAAATAAGTTCGAAATATTTTTAGGCACTGGTTTCTTTTCCGGCTATTCTCCGTTTGCGCCGGGGACGGCAGGCAGCGTTGTTGCCGTGTTAATTTATTTAATTCCCGGTTTCGAAAATCCGGCAGTAATGCTTTTGGCTGTTTCGTTTGTTACGGTAGTTGGTGTTTTACTCGGTACTAAGTTCGAAAAGTCCTATGGCAAAGACCCGTCAAAGTTTGTGTTGGACGAGTTTGTAGGAACCTGGCTTGCTTTGATTACCTTGCCTAAAACATTGACTATTGTTATTTTAAGTTTTATTTTGTGGAGGATGTTGGATATTTTAAAGCCCTTTCCGGCTAAACAATTGGAAAGGGTTAAAGGAGGCTGGGGAATAATGTTGGACGACATAGTTTCCGGGATTTACACCTTGATTTTGATGCAAATCCTTTTGCAAATTCACATTATTAAATTCTAAAAGGTTTTTAAAAAATGAAAGCTTACATTATTACAATCGGGGATGAAATTTTAATCGGGCAAATCATTAACACCAACGCGGGGTTCATTGGCGAAAAACTGACCGAAATTCAAGTGGATGTGGTAAAAACGAGCGTTGTGCCAGACGACGAAGAGGCAATAATCAATGAGTTCGAAAACGCATTAAAAAGCTCGGATGTCGTGATTGTAACGGGCGGGCTGGGTCCCACGCACGACGACGTAACGAGAAAATGCATTGTTAAATTCTTTAATACCGACTTGGTCTTTAATGAAGAAGTTTACGAAGATGTTAAAGAATTTTTCAAACAGCACAACCGTGAAATGACGGAGATTAACAAAGATCAGGCTTTTGTGCCTGCCATTGCCACTCCAATTAAAAATGCTTACGGTACTGCGCCCGGCAGTTGGATTGAAAAGGACGGTAAAATATTTGTCTCGATGCCCGGCGTTCCCGTGGAAATGAAAGCGATGATGGAAGATTTTGTAATTCCGCGGTTAAAAGAATTAAACGAAAACAACGGCAAATTCGTAATACGTGAAACTTTACTAACAACCGGCATTCCCGAATCCGTTTTGTACGAGAAACTTGGAAACTTGGACGAAATATTGGACGGCGCTAAAATTGCTTTCTTACCTTCGCAATACGGCGTAAGGATGAGAATTACCGTTGAAGCGGAAAATGAAAAGGAGACGAAAAATAAACTCTCTGAGATTGAACAACGAATCCGTTCAAAAGTGGGAAGGTACATCTACGGTAAGAACGGAGAACTTCTCGAAGAGGTAATCGGCAGGTTGCTTGCAGACAGAGGTTTAACCGTTGCCACTGCGGAATCTTGTACGGGAGGACTAATTGCAAGCAGAATTACCGACGTAAGCGGCAGCAGCCGTTATTTTGAAAGGGGAATTGTTTCTTACAGTAACGGCGCTAAGGTTGAACTTCTGCACGTTGACGAGGACACAATAATGGAATACGGTGCGGTTAGTGAGCAAGTCTGCAAACAAATGGCGGAGGGTGTTCGGGCGGTTTCGGGAACGGACATCGGGCTTGCCGTTACGGGAATAATGGGTCCCACGGGCGAATCGGAACACAAACCTATTGGGCTTGTATACATCGGTGTTTGCGGGGAAGACTCTTGCATTGTCAAAGAATTCCACTTTGGCAGGGACAGGATTCTGAACAAACAAAGAACTTCGCAGGCGGCGCTGGATATGTTAAGAAGACACATTCTCGGGATTCCTTATGACGACTGAGAGACTGTTTGTAGCGGCTGAAATTCCTCGCAAGATTGTTGAGGAAATAATAAAACGGCGGGACGGTGTGTTCGGTGATTCCAAAATAAGATGGGAGCCGAAAGAAAAACTCCATTTAACGCTTAAATTTTTGGGTGAGACCGATACTGCTAAAATTCCCGGTATCAAAACAGCAATCAAAAAAGCAATTTCAGGCGTTCAGGAAGTTCCAACTGCTTTCACAAGATTCGGCGTTTTTTACCGTAACGGACAGCCTAAGATTTTGTGGGCGGGTTTCGAAGCCACGGAAGAACTCTTAAATTTGCATTTTAAAATTGAAAAAGAATTGGAAAACCTCGGCTTTGAAAGGGAGCGCAGAAAGTACAAGCCTCATCTTACGCTTTCCCGGCTGAAAGGTTACGAGGACATTAACAAAATAAGAGAACTGGGAAAATTGGAATTTGAAAAGAAAGATTTTAATATTGACAAAATAATTTTGTTCAAAAGCGAATTAAAACCGACCGGCTCGGTTTATTACAAAATAGAAAGTTTTGAATTGAAAAATCAGGAGGAATAATGGCAATAAACGAACAAGAACAGAGAAAGAAAATTCTTGAAGAAACGATTTACAGTATTGAAAAGACCTACGGCAAAGGCTCGATAATGCGCCTTGGCGACGGTGTGATTAACGAAGTGGAATCAATTTCCACCGGCTCTGTCTCGCTCGATTACGCTCTCGGCATTGGAGGCGTTCCCAGAGGCAGAATAGTTGAAATTTACGGACCGGAATCGTCCGGTAAAACAACCGTTTGTCTCCACATTATTGCGGAAGCTCAAAAGAAAGGCGGAATTGCAGCTTTTATTGACGCTGAACACGCATTGGACATTAACTATGCGCGCAAGCTCGGTGTGGATGTTCAAAACCTTTTGCTTTCACAGCCCGATTACGGCGAGCAGGCGCTTGAAATTGTTGACGCACTTATTCGCAGTAACGCCGTTGACGTAATTGTAATTGATTCCGTTGCCGCTCTTGTTCCCCGCTCGGAAATTGAAGGGGAAATGGGAGACGCCCAAATGGGCGTGCAGGCGCGCCTGATGTCTCAGGCATTGCGTAAAATAACGGGAGCGGTCAGCCGTTCCAAAACTTGCGTGATTTTCACCAACCAATTGCGCAGTAAAATCGGCGTGATGTTCGGCAATCCCGAAACCACAACTGGCGGTAATGCGCTTAAGTTTTACGCCTCCGTTCGTTTGGACATCCGTAGAATTGCTGCCATTAAAGACCGTGACGAGGTAATTGGTAACCGGACTAAAGTAAAAGTAGTTAAAAATAAAATTGCTCCGCCTTTCAAACAGGTGGAATTCGACATTATGTACAACGAGGGGATTTCAAAAACCGGAGATTTAATTGACCTCGGTGTTCAACACGGAATTATTAAAAAAAGCGGTTCGTGGTTTACTTACAAAGAAGACCGTTACCAAGGGCGCGAACAATTCCGCAACTTTCTAAAGGAAAACCCCGATGTGCTTGAAAATCTTGAAAAGGAAGTTAAGATTGCGCTTGGAATGATTAAGGAAGAAGAACAGGAAAACAAGGAAAGTAAAAAGTAAATTTTTGATGAATGTTTTATTACCAACTCACCCCCAAATTCCCCCTCTCTTAGAAAGAGAGGGGGATTCTGTTGCGCTTGAATTTTCCAGTTGGCTTGAACAGGGGGAGAGTTTTGAAAGAAGAAAACAATTTTAAAATAATTGAAGTGTTTATTTTTTTGCCACAGGATTAAATCCGTAATAAATTTAACCAAAAAAGTTTGAATTCGTATTTGATTGAATGTGATGAAAAAGATTTTAAGCCTTAAGAAGAAAATTAAGAACGTAGTAATTCTTTTTGTAGA
>JALWGH010000173.1:1437-10941 GCA_027013735.1 Melioribacteraceae bacterium | reverse complement strand
TTTTATTTTAATAACCTATAATATCTTTTTAATAATTTCATTTTAAAAAGGATTTATTAAGTCGTGAAACAAAATTTTTTCCACGCATAGTTTCAAAAAACTTTCTAAATACTTATTTTTTAATATTGATTAAAATTAAATCTGCAACTTCTTTGAGAGTGTATGTTTCAAACGGTTAAGATAGAGCTGATAGAAAAATATTCGAAACTTGTACAAACCGCAAGCGAAGGGAAAGATACCTTCCCGACGGAATTAACCGAATTTTTAATTGACGAATTTGACCTTCACGCAAGCGTGATTTTCCACGTCGAGAAAAACAATGCTCTTACTGTTTTAGGCAGATCCCGTGGCACAAAAGGCAATTATCTAATCAACGCAAAGTTTAATTGTTCCGTTTGTAAAATACTGAACAACAACAGTCAGTTCTCTGCGCACAGCGACCCCAATTGCGAAATTCCAATTTCGGAATTTCTTGTTTACGAAAGTTGCGTTCACATTTCTTCGCCTGACGGAGAAAGATTCCTCATTAAGATTGCTAAGAAAACAGCTTTCGAACAAGCCGACTACGATGCACTCAAAAAGATTTCGGAATTTTTAATTCAACTTCTTTACATCTGGAATAAAAGCAGGCAAGGTAATTTAATCCTTTCGGAAACCTCTTTCAGTTCGTTAATAGATCACACTACAAAGTCCCTGCGGAATTCGGCAAACTCAATACTTGGAATTTCGTCAATACTTTCCGAGGAAAACTTAACATCTTCCCAGTTGGAATACGTCAATAATATCAGGCACAACAGCCAAGCTCTCCTTGCCGCGGTCAATGATATCAAGGCTTTGGCGCTCTTGGAAAAAGGAGACACAAAAGTACAAAGGAAAGAAATAGACATCCGCTGGCTTTTGGGTGAAATCGTTAACGTTTTCAAATCCAAAATGCGCCACACTCAACCGTTGATCGAATTAAAATTCGACGACGATGTTGACAAAAAAATTGCCAACGACGAAACAAAGTTAAAATATATTTTCAGCAGCATCTTACGCATTGTTTATCACATTTCCACGGAAAAGAAAATTATTATTTCCGTTAATCTCGGAGCCCCAGGAATTATTGAATTTAACTTTTCGGCAAGGGATGTTGTCCTTCCGAAGGAATCAATAAACAACTTTTACAATCCCGAAAAAATAATGAGCGATGATACGTTGAAATCGGTTTTCATTTCGGGGTTGGAAACAAACCTATTGAAACGATATTCCAATCTTCTTGGCGGAGATATTTTTATTGAGAGCGCACCTGCAAAAGGCACGACAATCCGTTTCAGGCTGACGGTTCAACAAAAATCGGGAATCGAAAAAGCGCTTGGGAGTCTTCCAAAACCCGGTGAACACAACAAAGTGCTTGTTGTTGAAGACGATTACGCTACTTCCAAATTGATGAGCAACTACCTGAAAAAATGGGGCTACGACCCAATTGTGGTAAACACGGAAGAACAGGTAATGATGCAAATCGAAAAGGAAAAATTCCTTGCCGTCATTTTGGATGTGGAATTACCGAATGTTAACGGGCTGGAATTACTACGGAAAATCAAAGCGCATCCGAACGCCAAGAACGTTCCCGTAATTGCTTGCTCTGTAGAAGCCGAAGAGCAAAAAGCATTTTTAATGGGAGCGGTTGAATATTTCGTTAAGCCGATTAACTACAACTACCTCGTTGAAGTTCTTACAAGTTACAAACTGCGAAAAGATTCCAAAATACTTTGTGTTGACGACGACGTTCCAACACTTAATTTAATTAAGCAAGCTATTGAAACAGCCGGCTACAACGCTATTGCCGAACACATTTCCGCCAATGTGATGGACAGGATCAAAAATGAAGACATTGACCTTGCCATTATTGATTTGGATATGCCCCACCCCAACGGCTTTGAATTAATTAAACTGATTAAATCCGAAGACAGATTTAAAAATCTACCCATTATTATTTACACGGGGAAGGAAAACTTCGAAGAAGATTTGAAAAACATCGACGGCTTGTTCGACGAATTGCTTAGTAAGAAAAGCACTAACATTGAAGACCTTGCCGAAACCATTAACGCGATGATTAAGCGCTACGAAGAAGCTCCCCCCGTTGAAGAAGTAGTAAGCAAAAAAGACGAGCCGAAAATTCTCCTTGCCGAAGATTACAAGCATTCTCAAATTATTGTAACAAGGCTTCTGAAGAAAAATAATTTCAACAATATTGTTATTGTGGAAAACGGTCAGGAAGCTTTGGATATGGCAAAGAAAGAAAAATTCGATTTGATTCTAATGGATATGCAAATGCCCGTAATGAACGGCTTTGAAGCAACGGGGAAAATTCGTGAACTCCCCGAATACAGGGAAACCCCCATTATTGCTTTGACCGCCTTTGCAATGAAAGGAGACAGGGAAAAATGCCTTGCCGCCGGAGCTACGGATTACATACCCAAACCAATCGACAGCAAAGAGTTCATCGAAAAAGTTAAATATTACCTAAGCTCGAAAAAATAGACACGCAGCAATTTAAGTTTTAATGACTTTAATGGAAATACAAAAGCACACCGCACATTAATTTCCGGAATGTTTTTGGGAAACCGAGTAATAAATCAAAGGTAAATATAAAATAACAATAACCGCTGATAAGAATATCCCACCGACAACACTCAGGCTCAAGCTTTTCCAGAAATTTTCTTTTTGGGACAACAACAAAGGAATCAATGCGGCAATTGTAGTAAATGTTGTTGTAAAAATAGGTCGTAATCGTGAAAAGCTCGCAACAATTATTTTTTGAAAATTCACCTCGTAAATTCGGGAGAGTTGATCGACAAGAATAATCGAATTATTTACGGAAAGTCCGATGAGCAAAAGTATTCCCGCATAAGCGCCCCTGTCCAAATTAAAATCCCCGAAGTAAAACAGAAACAGCGTTCCTACAATGGCAAAAGGAATTGCAATAAAAATTAGCGATGGTTTTTTAAGAGATTCGAACAAACTTGCGGTAATCATAAAAATCAATATTGCCGAAAGCAAAAGAATTTTCCAAATACTTATTTCTTCCTTTTTCCCGAAAAGAAAGAGAAATTTACTTTGTTTAATCGTATAGCCTTCGGGAAGAATCATTTTCTTTAAAGAAGATTTAACGAACTTGTCGCCGTAATAATAAGGACCTTTGTAATCAAAGCTAATGTACCTTACGTATTGTTGGTTTTCCCTGTTAATTGTAGGCATTACTTTTGTCTTTTTAAAACGAACGACATCGCTTACTTTAAATTCAATACCGTTTTTATTTTTAATAATAAGATTTTTAAGTTTTCTTAGTTGCAGGTTCTTGTAATTGGAAAATTTTACAATGTAATTTACTTCGTCATTATTCAACAGAAAGCGGTTGTAGGACAAATTTCCTTCCGTATTGCGTGCAATATTAAGCAAAAGTTCCTCGGCGGAAACACCGTATTCCGAAAGCTTGTTCCTGTCAACAAAAGCGGAAATTTCATAAACGTCCTTGTCCCCGTAGATCATTGATTTGTCAATATCCACATTATCGATTCGGGGATTTTGAGAAATAAGCTCTTTAAAATCTTGAGCTATTTCTTTTACTTTCAGAAAGTTGTAACCTTTAACCTCAACCGCGTAATTAAAAGTTCCGCCGTAACCGTTGTAGAAACCGGGACCGAAACCGTAAATACCGATATTACAACCGCCCAGCAAAGTGGCGTAAGAAGTCAAATAATTTTTTAAAACGAAAGGAAATACCGAATTACTTTGTGCCTTGGTAAACTCAACCCTAACGGAAGCATTTTCCTCGTTGTAAACATTTGCCACAACGTATTTGAAATTTTTACGATATTTTAAAATTTCATTTTCAATCTTTTTAGTCAAATTATTAATTCGTTGAACCTTATTCCCGTTGGGCAATTCGATGCTGACGTACAGGTAAGTTGCTTCCCCCGTTTTCCAGACCTCGCCGCGTTCGATATGATTAAAAAAAAGATTAAGGCTTCCGCCGAGTGCGTAGTTGACGTAAGGTTTTATTTGTTGCCAAACCTCGGAACTAAAAACCGGGTTGTAAACATATTTTAGAATCGGGGTATTTATTTTGTTCGGCAGCAACCACACGGGCAAACCGATTAATAAAATCAAAATTGTCAAGCTTAACTTTTTCCGTTTAAATAACTTGCTCATTAAAAAAGAATAAGCCGCAAATAAATGTGAATAATCACTAACTTCGGCATTTCGTCTTTTCCTTACTATTTTAACAAACAACAGTGGAATTATTGTAAAAGAAACGGCAAGAGAAGCCGAAAGAGTGAAAATAATTCCGAGGGCAAATTGAACGAAATAAAGACGCAACTCGCCTGTTAAAAACAGCAAGGGCAAAAAAACCGCCACGGTTGTTAAAGTGGAAGCAAAAACCGGCAAAAAAATATGTTTTAAATGGACCGCCAAATATCTCAATCCCTCGCCGGCATAGTTGCTGTCGATGTAGTCGATTACCACTATTGAATTGTCCACCATAAACCCAAAGCCCAAAATAAAAGCGGCAATGGTTAATATGTTCAGCGAAATATTAAAAATGTAATAAAGGAACAAAGACAAAAACAACGAAAAGGCAATGGAGATAATAATAATCAAAGCGTACTTTATTCTTTTGTAAATTAAGAACAACACAAGAATAATTATTGCGAGGGAAAAATATCCGCTTTCTGTTAGTTCTTTCAATTCGTTTCTTACGGATTGGCTCCTGTCTATTTTCTTTACAATTTGAAATCCTTTCGGTAGTCGGGAAGACAACTCCGCAATTTTTCTGTAAATTCTTTCTGCGGTTTTTAACGTGTTGGCGTTTACTTCCTTACTTATTATTAGCGAAACGGTTTCCAATCCGTTTATTCTGTAATACGAATCCGGCTCGGCGTAGTCGTAATAAATTTTTGCAATTTGTTTTAATTTTATCGTGTTGCCTTCCTTGCCGGTTTTAATCTCACGGTTACCTATTACGTCAATGCTGCCGATTAGGTTCCTGATTTTTACGGAATATTTTAATCCGTTTGCTTTAATTGCCCCCGCCGAGCTAATTAGTTCGGTATTTTTTATTGCGCTGACAATTTCGTCATTGGAAATATTTAACGCTTTGGCTTTTCGGTAATCGACTATTATTGTTATTTGCTTTTGAGTTCCTCCGGTTACCCGGACGTTGGAAACGCCACGAACGGACATTAAAGGATATTTCAACTTTTCTTCGACTATTTTTCTTATTAAACCGGGATTTCCCGGACCGGAGACCGAGTAAGTTAAGAACCCCTGTAATTCTCTTAAATCCTGCGGAACGTATTGCGAGATTCTCGGCGAACTTACGCCGTAAGGAAGAATTTTTTTAAGGGAAGCCAGTTTCTCGTAAATTTGAATTCGCGTAAAGTTCATATCCGTCCCCGGATAAAATTCCATTGTTACCGTGGAAGAACCGATTGACGAGCGGGATTGTAAATTCTTTAATCCTTTAATTTTTGCCAACTCTTCCTCGATAGGCGAGGTAACGTAAGCTTCAATTATTTCGGGCGAAACCCTTCCCCAATAAGCGCGAACGGTTAGTTTTGGAAATTCTACGTGCGGCGAAAGTTCAACAGAAAGATTAAAGTACGAAAAAACTCCCAACACGACAATCGTAAAAAAGATTGTAGCAGAGGTTACGGGACGGGAAAGAAATATGTAAAAAATTTTTTTCATCGTTTTTTAAAAGCCGCGAATACGCGAATAGAGACATAAATATTAAAAATAAATGTCGAAGTATTTACTTTGATTTCTGAAAGTTTGAAAAAATTATTTTTTATTTATTACTCGCACTTTTGAATCGTGAGCAAGATTAAATTGACCTGATACCACAACGTCTTCACCCGGTTTAACGCCGGAAATTATTTCAATGAATTTATCGTTCTCTTCGCCTGTTTTAACGTATTTCCATTTGGCAAGGCTGTCTTCAACTGTAAAAACAAGAGTCCGGTTATTGCGCACTAACAAAGCTTGTTTTGGAATTAAAATTCTGTTTTTCAATTTTGCAACCTGAATGTTAACATTTGCAAACATACCCGGTTTTATTCTTTTATTTTTATTAAACAGTAGAATAGTAACTTTTCCCGTTTTTGTTTCGGTATTAATAAAAGGACTGATTGAAATTACTTTTCCTTTAAAAACATTGTTACCGAGAGCGCCTATTTTAACAAGAGCGGAACTGCCTAATCGAACTTTGTCTATTTCATCCTCAAGAATTCCGACGTCAATTTTAAGAGAGTCCGTTTGAAACAATTTGAACAGTTTTTTCCAGGAGGGTATTAACTCTCCTACGGAAAGATTAAAATCTCCCACCACTCCGTTAAAAGGGGCTCTAAGCTCCGTATTTTTAATATTAAGTTTTGCTCTCGCTATTGAATTAATAGCGTTGTTGTAACCCGAATTATTTTTCAAAACCTCCTCGCGTTTTGCTCCCGTAAGAAAAAGTTGTATCTCCAAATCGCTTTTTTCAAGTTCGTATTCCTTTTTGGAAATTCTGCCGGCTGAAAATTCCTTATCCAATGCGTTTAATTTCTCGTTTATTAATTTCGCTTTCTTAACATCAACATTGTTTTTATTCGAAGAAAATTTTTTGACGAATGCAAGTTCAACTTCCGCTGCCGTTAATTTGTTTTGAGCTTCTTTTAATTCTATTCTGTATTCGTCATCGTTTAATTTTAGAAGCAAGTCTCCTTTCTTAACATACTTCCCTTCGTCAATGTAAATTTTCTCAATTATTCCGCCTATTTTTGAAACGACGTCTATTTCTTTATTTGCTTTAACAATGCCGTCGGCGGAAATTCTTTTAATCAAATCTCCCCTTAAAACCTCAGCGGTTTTTACGTCGAAAACTATTTTATTCAAATTTCCGTATTCAACGGCAGCCTTGTTTTCCGACGGAGCGTTGTTATTTTTTCCGACAAAGAATATTAAAACCAATCCGAGAAGGATTAGGAAAAAGATTACCGCAAAAATATTTTTTGATTTGTTCATTTTTTAACACTTAAATTATTTTAAATTCATTTTTTGCGAGTTAAATTCAACTCGCTTTTAGTTGAAAATTTTTCCAGGAGAGAATAAATAACCGGAATAACAATCAGCGTTAGTAATGTGGAAGTAACCAGTCCGCCCATAATGGCAATCGAAAGGGAGATACGTAATTGGGCGGCGGCGCCGGAAAAAATCACCATTGGCAAAAGTCCCAAAACAGTAGTTACGGAAGTCATAACAATAGGGCGGAATCTTTCCCTCCCGGCTTCAATTACGGCGTCGTGCATCGAAAGATTTTCCATTCTTTTTCGTAAAATAAAATCCACTTTGACAACCGCGTCGTTGTTGGCTATTCCCATTAAGATAATTAAGCCGATTAAAGAAATCACATTCAAACTTTGATTAAACAAAGCAAGGGCTAAAATTCCTCCTATTAATCCCAGAGGCACGGAAAGAATAATAACAAATGGGAAAAGAAAAGATTCGAATTCTATTGCCAGCACCATGTAAATAAGCAAAAGCGAAATTAACAGCGCGACGTAAAGCTTGCCGAAAGAGCGTTTGATATCTTCGTTTGCTCCGCCTATTGAAATTGTTTCTCCTGTCTTTTTAGGCATTGTTTTCACAATTTTTTTAAGTTGTGCAATGGCGTTTGCCAGAGTAACGCCGTTGAGCCCGGCGAACAAAAAAACAACCCGGGAATCGTTCTCATGCCAAATTTCGTTGTAACTTTCCGTTAATTTGTAGTTAACCAAATCTTTCAATAAAATATTTTTCCCGTTTATTAGAAAATATTGATTCAAAATTTTTTCAATGCTATTTCTGTTCTTAAGATACGTTTTAAGTATTACGTCTGTTTTTTTATCGAAATCGGTAAAAGAAGCCACTTTGCTTCCTTTAACAATATCGGAAAGCTCCGATGCTACGCTTTCGACGCTTACGCCGTAGTAACCGCATTTTTTACGGTCGATTGTAACTATGTATTGCGGAGTTTGCCTGTTTACGCCGAAACGGATGTCGCTTATTCCAACAGAATTTTCTTTTATTTTTTGAGTTAACTTCCCGCCGGTTTCGTAAGCCCGGGCAATATTTCTGTCTTTTATTTTAATTACAATATCGTATTTCGAAGGGTTTATTATTTCCGAATAAGCGCTTTTAATTTGAGATACGGAATATCTTATTCGTCCGATATTCGAAAACAAATTATTAATTTTTTTAAGAACCGGATAATAGTTTTCGTAAGAGTCTGTTTTCACGATTAGTTTGGTTGTGTTTACGGAAGCCTCCTCTTTGGCGGAAATGTCGAAGTCGTTAACCCTTCCGATATTGGAAACCACGAATTTCACGTGAGGTATTTTTAGTAATTTTTTCTCAAGTTCCGAAGTAAAGGAAGCGTTCCCTTCCAGCGAAACGCCCTGGGGATATTGAATATTAATAATAAATTCTTTTTGCGGAGCGGCCGGAATAAATTCCTTTTTCATTTTAATTGCGGTTACCAATGCAATTATCAATAAAATCAAGGAAATAAAAAGCGTTAGTTTTCTCCTTTTTAAACTTGCCTCCAAAAGTAGCTCGTATTTCAGCATTACATAATCGAGCCATTTTTTTGCCGTTGAAAAAAACTTGCTAAAAACAATCGAAAAATATTCCGACACAACGGAGATTGTTTTTGAGATTAATAACACAAGAACGATTTTCAGTTTGACAAATGGATATTTCAAATACCCCCGTATTTTGCCTTTGGTTTCAAAGTAGTCGTTCGTATTTGTTTTTTTTGTTCCGTTAAATTTGAAAAAAGATTTGCGCGAGGCAAGCATAGGGATAAGCGTAAGCGCGGCTAATATCGAAGAAGCAAGCGAAAAGATTATTGCGTATGATTGGTCTTTGAACAAAGCTCCCGCAATACCGCTAATAAAAAGCAAGGGGGCAAACACAGCCAAAGTTGTAAATGTGGAGGCTACGATAGGCATTGAAACTTCTTCGGCGCCTTTAACCGAAGCTACATTCCGGGGCAGTTTTTTTTCGCGATAGCGTTCAATGTTTTCGAGCACAACGATTGAGTTGTCGAGCAGCATTCCAATTCCGACTGCAATGCCGCCGAGTGAAACCACATTAAAATTTATTCCGAAAAGGAACATTAAAAAAACTGCAAGGGCAAGAGACGCCGGTATGCTGAGGGCAATTATAAGAATATTCCGCAAACTGCCTAAAAACAAAAAGAGAACGAGCGTGGCTAAAATGCCGCCGTAAAAAATTGTTTGCTTAATATTGGAAATAGCATTGCTGATGAATGACGATTGGTCGTAAACTACGGTTACGTCAAAGCCCGGGTAGCGCTTTTTCAACTGACGGATTGCTTCCCTTGCTTTGCGAACAACCGTTACCGTGTTTGTTCCGGCTTCCTTGTAAACCAAAAGCCCGACGGTTTCCCTGCCGTTAAATCTTGTTAAGTCTTCCCTG
>JALWGH010000173.1:0-1427 GCA_027013735.1 Melioribacteraceae bacterium | reverse complement strand
ATTTTCAATATCTTTTATTCCTTTAAATTCGCCGTGAAGAACAAGAGCGTAGCGAAATTGTCCGTCCATTACGTAGCCCGCCGGCATATTTATGTTGGCGTTGCGCAACGAGTTTTTAACATCAGCAAAAGAAAGCCCGTAACGCTTTAAATTAACGGGATTCATTTCTATTAAAATTTCTCTTTTTAATCCGCCGGTTACAACAGCCAATGCAATTCCATTTACCTGTTCGAGCCTCTTTTTAAAAATCACTCTCGCCGCTTCTCTCAGTTCAATAAATTTTTGTATTTCCCCTTGAGGCGAATTGTGAGAAATAAATTCTGCGGACGCTCCGGAATAAGTTTTGCCAAACCCGTGTTTGTAAGATATTACTATATTCATCACTGGCAAGGAAGACGGATCCGAGCGGCTGATAACGGGGCGTTCCGCCTCCCGCGGCAGAGCAAATTGCATGTTGTCCAATTTTTCTCTGAGGGATAAGAAAGCTATTTGCATATCCGTTCCCCAAATGTAATCTACCGAGATTACGGACATCCCCTCTTTGGAAACGGAAGTAACTTTTTTAACTCCCCTTAAAGTGCCAATCGAAGCTTCCAAAGGCGTTGTTACAAGTTTTTCCACTTCTTCCGCAGATGCGTTGGGATACGTAGTAATTACGGTAAGATGAGGTATTTTTACATCCGGCAATAAATCCACGCCCAACTGCCCCAAAGCGTAAATACCCAAAAAGGCAATGCCGAGAAAGAACATTGTAACCGTTACGGGACGCTTTGTTGACAGACGCGGTAAAGTCAATTTAATTCGCCTTTTTGTGTTTTTTAATTTCTAAATTTAATAAATATCGGGAAGTTAAGAAAGGAGTGGAATTATTGGTCATAATAATAAAATAAAATTCAAAGGTAATTTCATACAAAATTTGGGATAGTCTCAATATTTTGTTCAAAAGGTCATTTTCTCTTTAATTTACAGAAATATATCGGATTATGAAATTCAGACAACTTAATTACAAAATTTTTCGATGAGTTTTTCAGCAAACCTTACTTAAAGTTATATTTTATAATAAAAGGACTAAACCAACTTGTCGCAAAAATATTTTTATTTTTAATGGTTATTTTGTTAATTGTCTTTTCTTTATTCTTCTTAATTAGTAGTAGTTTGAAAAGTTTTTCGTTTACCGGTTTGTTAAAGTTACTAAATGTAAACTTAAGTACATAATTAGTATTGAATAAAATAAAAATATCTTTTTTTTGAACGTAAATGGATTTGATTACCTGTTTTAATGCAAAGTTTGATTGTTTTCCTCGCGGTATCTTTATCGACTTTAATGATTTCACAATAAAGTCCGCATTAAATTTTATGCTGGCAATATGTTTATCCATAGGATTATAAATAAACAGCCAAGGCATCCCGATATATGAATAAAAAAT
>JALWGH010000172.1 GCA_027013735.1 Melioribacteraceae bacterium | reverse complement strand
AATTGAAGCGTGTATTTTTTGCCACCAAATTTAAACTTGTACCTGCCCTTTTTCAAATTGGAAATTTCAAAAAATGGGAGGATGGAATTTATGTGAGTCCTCTACTAAAAATAAGCACCCCGTTAAAGTATGGCGGTAGTTTTTCTGTGATGAAAAGTCAAAGCTTGTTGAAACTTTTTACTTTTTAAGTAACAGCGAGTAATGAAGTTTTAATTGTTTGTTTAGGAAATTTTAAGTGTTAATTTTTTCCCAAGAGCAGCAAGATATTGTTTCAGAGTAGAAAGTCTGATATCTTCGGAATGATTTTCAATTCTTGAGATTGCAGATTTTTTAGTATTTAATCTCTTGGCTAACTCCTCTTGCGTTATCCCGGCTTCTTTTCTTGCTTGTTTCAGAAAAACACCGACTTTGAAGTTCTCGTAACCTTCTTCAAAATCACTGGCAAATTCTTCGTCCTTTGATTTTCTTTCATTAATGTATTTTTCCAAATCATCCATTTTCTTTCCTCATTAAATATTCTTTTTTCCTTTTTTCTGCTATTGCAATCTCCTTTTTAGGAGTTTTAGGGCTTTTCTTTACAAAACCATTTGTTAAAACCAAAGTATTTTGTTTGTCAATAAACCCAAGAATTCTGCAACAGGCGATTCCCCATTTATTTTTTTAATTTTATTGCTTCCACAGCTTTAAAGTAAACATATATGTTAACATTTTCAACTTTTTTTAATATTTTGTCGAAAGGCACGTTTATTCTCTCTTTCAATTTCAGTGCACTTTTTTGCACTTCTTTTCCGTTTATTTGCTTACATTCATTTGGTGAAATAAAAACACTCGAAGGCAGGAAAAGGATCATTAGAGATGAAACTTATGTGATTAGATAACAGATAGGTACTAAATATCAAACCAGAGTTAAGCAATTATTTATATTCTATTAGTATTGTAATATTATTACAAATATATTATATTTGCAATATAATATTAAGGAGTTTCGGTGGACACACTTTCTTTAAAATCGTTAGTTTTAATTCACAAAGAAAAGTTTTTCAAAAAGAAGGATTTAATTAAACGGGAACTCTTAAATAATTTCGATAAAGAACTGAACTCTCGGGAAATAATTTTCATTTACGGCATTAGGCGGAGTGGAAAATCAAGTTTACTTAACTTAATAGCAAAAGATTTAATTCACAACAGGAAGATTCCTTCTAAAAATATTTTATTTGTCAATTTTGAGGACGAGAGATTTATTAATTTCAGGACTGAGGACTTTGACAAACTCTTCACTTTATTCTTAGAATTGGAAAATCCCAAAGGAAAAAAATATTTGTTTTTTGACGAGATTCAAAACATTGAGGGCTGGGAACGGTGGATAAATAGGTTGTACGAATTTGAAGATGTGAAAATATTTTTAATCGGTTCAAATGCTTCCTTGGTAAACTCACTCATTTCTTCGTCCTTAACAGGTAGAAATCGGCAAAAGCAAGTTCACACATTTTCGTTCAAGGAATTTTTACTTTTACGGGATATTACCTTAACAGCAAGAGATTTATTCCTCCCCGAAAATGTTGCTCTTGTCAAAAGGGAATTCAATAATTATTTACATTTAGGGGGTTTTCCGGAAGTAATCAAAAATAATGATGCAACCCTCGCAGCCGAGTATTTCAGAGACATTATTTTCAGAGATGTTGTATCCAATTACAATATAAGGAATATTAAAGAACTAAGAGAACTATCTCTTTATTTGATTACAAACACCGGAACGATTTTTAGTTATGATGCGTTAAGACAGGCTTTGGACGCGAAAAATAATTCAACAATAAAAAATTTTTTAAATATTTTGCAGGAAGTTTTCCTTTTCTACTCTCTACCAAAGTTTGATTTTTCAATTAAGAAACAAATTTACAACCCTAACAAATATTTTGTTGCCGATGTCGGATTTTACGAAGCAATTGGATTCAAGTTTTCTAAAAACCTTGGCAAGTTGTTAGAAAATATTGTCTTTGAACAATTGCTTAGAAGTAACAAAGAAATATATTACTGGAGGTCCTCAAAAGGGGAAGAAGTTGATTTTATTATTCGTGAAAATACAAAGTTAAAAGAGGCGTACCAAGTAACTTTTTCGTTGAATAAAAATAATATTAAGCGGGAAACAGGAAGTTTACTGCGTGTTGCCGAGGAACTGAACATCAGAAAGAGAAACATTCTAACTTACGATCAGGAAGAAACAATTAAAGATGAATTTGGCGAAATAAAAGTTCTTCCTGTTTGGAAATGGCTGCTCGGTTGAATTTTTCCTCCGATTTTAGTGTGCCTTTTTGCACTTTTTTCTGCTTTTTTTGTTTAGTGGAGCCGTTTGCTCAAGGAACAAAAATTTTCCATTTTCAACTTTCAATTAAATAAGTCTTAAGTAACGAGTCTTAAGTAACAAGTGCTGTTCTCTGTTATCTGTTCACTGAATAGGGCGTCTTGCTTGTCGCGCCGTAGTTCCCGCAAATACGGGACAGGCAAGCAAAGCGCAGACGAAGGCGGACTTGTCGCGGCGTAGCCCGAGTAAAGCGAGGGCGAAGACGGACGTCTAACGTCTTGCTTCTAGCGTCTTGCGTTTAACCATTTCTTATTTCTCATCTCTTCTTTCTTGTTTTGCCACCTATTTTAAACCTTTATCATAATCATTTTCCTTTGCTCACTGTAATCTAAATTTTAAACTTCAATCTTTTTTTTTTATTTTTCCGCTTAATTCTTTGGAGGCTTAGCAAGAGCTGGTGAAAAAGAAATATTTAACCAATTATGTTACGTACAAAAAATAACTCTGGTTTGTCTCTGAAAACAAATAATCCAATACTTCTCTTACGGAAAAGCGTGTAATGAAATATTTTGTCGGTTTGGACGGCGGCGGGACAAAAACCAAATGCGTGCTCGTCGATGAAAATCTTGAAATTATTAGCGAAAGCGTCGGCGGACCTTCCAACTTTTTAATAATAGGAACGGAAGTCGTAAGCGAAACAATCTTTACTCTTATTTCCGAATGTGCAAAAAGGGCGGGAATTGAAATCCCACAAATTGAATCTGCCGTAATCGGAACTACGGGCGCAGGAAGAAAAAACGATGCGGAGACTCTCGAAAAAGCCGTAAAAGAATATTTTCAAAAGCACGAAAATCCACTGAAAAATTTTAATGTTGTAAGCGATGCGGCAATAGCGCTTGAGGGCGCTTTTGCCGGCAACGCGGGTGCAATTCTTATTGCAGGCACGGGCTCGATAATGTACGGCAAGGACGCCGGAGGAAATTTCCACAGAGTCGGGGGCTTCGGCAGGTTTTTAGGCGACGAAGGCGGGGGCAACACACTCGGGCGGGAAGGTTTAATTGCAGTGGCAAAAGACTTTGACGGACGTGGCGAAAAAACAAGTTTGACAAAAATCGTTAAAGAGAAATTCGGAATTAACGACGGCGCTACGCTAATCAGAAAAGTTTATTCCGAAAATTTTGACATGGCAACCGTTGCACCGTTCGTAATAGAAGAAGCAGGCAAGGGCGACGAAATTTGTTTGGGAATTTTGGAAAGGCAAAGCGACGAACTGATTCTCCACATAAAAGCAATGCTGAAAAAACTAAGGATTGAGCCAATGCCGTTGGTGTTAATCGGCAGCCCCATTACCAAACAAAACAAATACTCCGAAATGCTCAAAGAGAAAATAAACTCACTCGGGAATGTAACACTTGCCATGCCCGAATATCCGCCGGAAATCGGAGCGGCAATAGTTGCGTTAAAATCAACACAATAATAATGAGGAAAAATGAAGAAAGGTAAACCGGAAAGACGTAACCCTTGGTTGTGGGTGCCTTCGCTCTACTTTGCGGAAGGAATTCCCTACATAATCGTAATGACCGTTTCGGTAATAATGTACAAAAGGCTTGGCGTTTCGAATGCCGAGATTGCCCTTTACACAAGCTGGCTCTACCTGCCGTGGGTAATCAAACCTCTCTGGAGTCCGGTGGTTGACATTTTTAAAACCAAACGGTTCTGGATTATTATTATGCAGCTCATTGTTGGCGCTGGACTTGCGGGTGTTGCGCTTACCATTCCCGTACCGAATTTCTTCAAATACACGCTTGCGTTTTTCTGGCTGCTTGCTTTCAGTTCCGCTACGCACGACATTGCCGCGGACGGTTTTTACATGCTCGGACTTAACGAGCACGACCAAGCGTTTTTCGTGGGCATCCGCAGTATGTTCTACCGCTTTGCAATGATTACGGGGCAGGGTTTGCTTATTATTTTAGCCGGTTACATCGAAAGTCACTCGGGACTCCCGCCGGTTGAGCTGCAAGTGAAATCCTCGCCGGAAGTCAAACAGCAAGTCCTCGTTAATCCCGATTCGCTCAAACTGCCGGAGCTTGCAGGCGAGCCGCAAATCCTGACTTACCCACAGCATTTAACAATCGGAACTTTTTTAATACCGAAAAAGAAAGCCGACTCGCTTAAAGCCTTCGCCAAAAAGTGGAACATTTCTCACGGTTTTGCAAAGGAAGAAAACAGACCCGGGCAGGTTAAAACGGCAAAAGCGGAAGAAAGTTCTTCTTGGTGGAGCGAGTATGTCTCCACGCCTCTTGCCAAATTTTTAAGAAAATATTTTGGTCCCGAGAAAAAGCCGGGACGTAAGGATCACATGGCAGGCAACGTTGCGTATCTTTACTTCCAGCTTAGCTCGCAACCGCCCAAAGGGGAAGAAGTTGTTGTGAACTTTGGAAGTGAAGGCGGGGATAAATCCATTGCGCTCGTCTCGGGAACAAGGTTTGTGTTTAATGAAAACAATTGGAACATTCCCGCCCTTGCCGTAATCCAGCTTGACCCGAAACTTCAAACGGAAACGGAAGCCTCCTTTGCCGCACGTGCAGGCAACATTCCTCTGTCGTGGATTATCACGTTTGGAATTCTGGCAATTTTATTCCTGCTGTTTTTCGTTTGGCACAAATTTATTTTGCCTTACCCTAAATCCGACAAACCGGCGGTGCAAACGGGTGCAAGGGATTTCTTTAAAGAATTTATTAGAACATTCGTTCTGTTTTTCAAAAAAGAGCACATTTGGATTGGGCTTACTTTTATTCTCCTTTACAGACTTGGGGAATCTCAGCTTGTTAAGCTTGCTTCCCCATTTATGCTGGACGCCCGTGAGGTTGGCGGACTCGGATTAACTACCGGACAAGTGGGAGCTATTTACGGTACTATCGGGATTCTCTTCCTCACGCTGGGCGGATTGCTCGGCGGATTTGTAGCATCCCGCAACGGCTTGAAATACTGGCTCTGGTGGATGTTAATAGCCATTAACATTCCCGATGTTGTTTACATTTACCTCTCTTACGTACAGCCGGAATCTTTTTGGGTTATCAGCACTTGTGTTGCTTTCGAGCAATTCGGTTACGGCTTTGGATTCACGGCGTTTATGCTTTACATGATTTACATTTCCGAAGGAGAATTCAAAACGGCACATTTTGCTCTTGCCACGGGGTTCATGGCGCTTGGCATGATGCTGCCCGGAATGTTCAGCGGTTGGCTTCAGGAAATAATCGGTTACAAACACTTTTTCGTCTGGGTCGTGCTGGCAACTATCCCGGCGTTCATCGTCGCCAAGTTTGTGCCGATTGACCCGGAATTCGGTAAAAAAGGAAACGGAGGCAAAGAATAATGGTCTCGAAATTTTTCAGAATAATATTTCTTGTTTTAATTTTAGTTGCAATTCCCGTTGTGTTTTTCATTAATATGCAAACTACCTCGGCGGATTGCGCAACGGTCTTTCCGGTTAAGCCGGGAACAATGAACAAAATTCAATCAGAGATTAAACAAATGACACTTCACGAAAAATGCGCACGGTTGGTTTTTCCTTACGCCGATGCCGTCGATTCTTCAATGAGTGCGAAAGGAAACCAAAAGTTGCTTAAAGCCGTTAGAAAGTTCAACGTCGGCGGATTCGTGTTCTTTACGGGCGCGGCGGAAAATCAAATTAAAATAATCAAAAAGCTGCAATCGGCTTCGAAGTTTCCGCTGTTAATTTCCGCAGATTACGAGCGTGGTCCGGGAATGAGGCTTTCGGGCATTCCCGAGTTCCCTTCCGGAATGGCTTTGGGAGCTGCGGACAAGCCGGATTTAACTTACCTCGTTGCGCGTGCAACGGCTAAGTTAGGTAAGCTTTTGGGAGTTTACCAGAACCTTGCGCCTCTTGCCGATGTCAATTACGACCCGAATAATCCCATTATTAACGTGCGTGCTTTTTCGGAAGATCCGTTTAAGGTTTCGCTTCACGTAGCCGCTTACGTCCGGGGACTGAACAGCTTGAAAATGATTTCCACCGCTAAGCATTTTCCCGGGCACGGCAGCACAAGTCTCGATTCCCACAAGGAGCTTCCCGTAATTAACAACTCAAAATACGATTTTGAAAAGAACGATTTGATCCCCTTCCGCGAAGCAATTGACGCGGGAGTAAAAGCAATAATGGTAGGACATTTGGAAGCTCCCGCATTTGAGAAGAATAAAGATTTACCTGCCACGCTTAGCAAAAAAGTGGTTACCGGTTTGCTCAGGAAAAAGCTCGGCTTCGAGGGCTTGATTATTACCGATGCAATGAATATGAATGCGATAACCGACAAATATTCCGCGGACGAAGCTGCCGTTCTTGCAATTGAAGCGGGCAACGATTTAATCCTTTTCCCCGAAAACGACTCGCTCGCAATCGAAGGAATTTACAATGCAGTTAAGATCGGAAAAATCAGTGAGGAAAGAATTAACAAGTCCGTGGAAAGATTACTAACGGCGGAAGCTTGGGCAGGCTTGGACAAAAAGCCGCGCTTAAGCTACAAAAAATTAGAGAAGGAAATTGCGACTAAGAAATACGCACGCATTGCGCGTGACGTGGCTGAGGAATCCGTCACGTTAGTAAAAGACACAAAAAATTATTTGCCGCTTGAGCCGGAAAAGATTTATTCCACCGCCGTTCTTGCCTTAACGGATTACACTCAAAAGAAAAGTCTGAAAGAGCCAATCGTGTTCGACGAACTCGTGGGTGAAAATTTCAATTACACGCGCGAGTTTAAATTTTACCCCAAAAGCAAAACCCGTGATTTCGACAAAGCCTACACGGCAGCGCGCAAAGCCAAAGTAATTTTTATCCCCGTGTTCTGGAACGTTCAAGCTTACAGCGGGACAATCGAACTGCCTGACAATTACAAGGAATTCATTTCGAAAACCTTAAAACTCAAAAAGCCTGTTATTTTAATTAGCTTTGGAACACCTTATTTATTGAAGGATTTCAAAGCCGCTCCGGTTTACGTTTGTGCTTACAATTCTTCGGAAGCTTCGCAAAGAGCTGTGTTCGACGCTCTCCTTGGCAGAATCAAAATCGAAGGGAAACTGCCGGTTTCAATTCCTAACACAAAGTACAAAATCGGCAGCGGCATTCAGAAGGAAAGCAAGGGGTTGTACTTCCCTCCCGAGCCGGAAGATTCGCTTTACAATTTTTCCAAAGTGGATTCCCTGATGAACAGCGCAATTAAGGATTCCGTTTTTCCGGGCGCCGTGCTGCTTGTTGCCAAAAGAGGCAGGGTTATTCTCCACAAACCTTACGGCAGGCAAACTTACGACAAGAACGGAATTCCGGTAACTACGGAATCGATGTTCGACTTAGCCTCCGTCACCAAGGTTGTGGGCACAACTTCCGCGGCAATGATTCTTTACGACGAAGGCAAGCTCGATTTGGATGCGCCTGTTACGCGCTACCTGCCTCAATTTGGAAATCACGGTAAAGAAAAAATAACCGTGCGTAATTTGTTGCTTCACAATTCGGGACTGCCTGCTTGGATTCCCTTCTACAAAAAACTGAAAACTCCCAAGCAGGTAATCGATTCGATAATGAATGTTAGTCTCGATTTCCCTCCGGGAGCAAAGTACCAGTACAGCGATTTGGGAATGATTACACTGCAAAAAATAATTGAAAAAATTACAGGTACAACGATTGACAAATTCCTGAAGAAGAGAGTATTCAAACCGCTCGGGATGAACCACACAATGTACAACCCGCCGCCGAAGTATTGGTATTATTGCATGCCTACTGAGCGGGACAATTACTGGCGAATGGAACAGATGAAAGGTAAAGTCCACGACGAAGCGGCTTACTTGCTTGGCGGAGTTGCCGGGCATGCAGGATTGTTTTCCACCGCCTCGGACGTTGCAAAACTTGTTTACACTGTTTTGAACAAAGGAAGATACGGAGATAAACAAATTTTCAAGGCTTCCACCGTTGAAAATTGGACGACAAAACAAACCTCGCAAAGCTCACGCGGTTTGGGTTGGGACACGAAATCGCCGCAACACTCTTCTGCGGGGCATTACTTTTCAATGCACTCTTTCGGGCACACGGGCTTTACGGGTACGTCCGTCTGGGCAGACAAGGACAACGATTTGTTTGTCGTACTGTTAACAAACCGTGTTTACCCGACGCGGAAGAACAGAAAGATTATTAAATTCCGTCCCGTGATACACGATGCAATCTTCCTTGCCACGGACAATTCAATTAAGTAAACTTTTTAATAAAAGAGCAATTGGAGCCGGGCTGAAGGGCCCGGCTTTTTTTGTGGACTTTACTGAATGTTCTTCAATTAAGTGCAAGTTCAAATTTACAGGAAAAGTAGTTTAGTAATGGGTTTTTTAATAATACTTTTGGATGAATGGATTTTCGGATGATTGGATAGAATGGAGTTGAGTATTAAATAACAAATTTATTGTAATAATCATTTTTCTCTGTTTACTGTTAACTGTTCTCTGAAAAAGGCGTCTTACGTCTCGCGTCTAGCTAAAAACACCTGTCGCGGCGTAGCCTGAGCGTAGCGAGGGCGAAGACGGATTTCTTACTTCTCGTTTCTTCTTTCTTATTGTGTGGGTACTGTCCCTAATTAAAAAAAATGTCGGCTACTCTTTGATTGTAAATAAATTTTGCTTTTATTTCTTTACTGTGATTTTAAAATTGGAGATGATGATGAAAAGAATAGTTGTACTTTTCCTCTTAATCGGAACGGTAAATGTTTTCGGGCAAATTGCTGGGGTCTCTGCCTCCAAGCTGTTGAATGTTTGCACCGATCCCGTACCACCCAAGACAATTGAATTCGAACCTTCCGTTGCAGTGGGCTTTTCAAAAGGCTTTTACAACTCGGATTCGAAGTTTAATTCTTATCTTAAGAATCAGGACAGCTTGAATGTGGCATCGAATTTGTCTTTTAGGTTCACTTACGGGGTAATGAAAAATTTGGAAATAGGTTTTTTAGTCCCGGCTTCAATGAATGATATTTGCATTGGAGCAAAGTACAAATTTCCGTTTTCTTTTAAGAAAAGCACAACTTTCGGAGCTTTAGCCGGTGTTAATTTACCTTTGGGAAACAAAGGCTACAGACTTTCCGAAAATAAAAACAACGGGGAACTTTTCACCTACGGAATAGCAGGAGGAGTAATCATTTCTCATTTTTTCACGAAAGACTTTTCAGTAGATTTTAATGCTGTCACGCAGAAGAATTTCCCTTCCGCGACCAATAAGGATTTTAATACTTCTGCTTTTTTTGCAGGAGCGGATTTCGGATATTATTTCATTAAAGGAATTCAGGCAATAATTGGCTTTAACTATTCGAGCTTTGATTTTAACGATGAGAATTTGAGACGGTATTCTTTTGTCCTTGATTTTGGATTTACCATTGAACAGGCGAAAAATTTCCTTCTGGTACTAAATACCCCTGTTACAATTGCCGGGAAAAATATTGACAAAACGTTTGGTTTTGGCTTTGCGCTGACAACAACAATTGATTAAGACATTCAGGTACAAGTTTAAATTTTTTGGCTAAAGCCAAGCACACAGTTTGAAACCTTTTGATTAATAAAACACTACCTTTGCCAAAAAAGTATTTTAAATTAAAACCATCCAATAATGCATTTCTCCAATTATCCAAAATTTCTGTTTTAGTGCGCATTGTCTTAAACTCTTTCAGTGTTTTTCCGGAAATTATGCCTCTCGTAGATTGTTCCGAAGGAACTCCTTACGGAGCGAGCAATCTGCGCTACAACATTTCCAGGGGTAATTGTGTTGGCTACTCCAATCTTATCTACCTCAATGAATGACGCTCCGCCTGACTGTCACCAGCGGGGAAGCTGACAGGCGGAGCAAATGACAAATCACCTTGAAGCAAATTCTAAATCTCAATTTTCTCTGTTCACTGTTATCTGTTCTCTGAACAGAATTAGCGTTTTACCTCTCGCGTAGAATCCATTTCTTATTTCTAGTTTCTTATTTCTTCTATTTTTCACCGACTTTAAGCTTGCCCGAAAGAGATTCCCCATTTTGTTAAGTAACAATAATTCAAACAGTATTTTTAAATTCTTTCATACTTACTTATTTTAGAGAATGTTGAAATTCAAAGGAGTAACAAGATGAAAAAGTTTACGGTGTTTATTTGGTTTCTGGTCCTTTTGGCTTTTGTCTCGTCGTTTGCACAATTAAAATATCCTCCGGCTAAAAAAGGCAATGTTGTTGACGATTATTTCGGTGTTAAAGTTCCTGCCCCTTACCGCTGGATGGAAAACGTTAATTCCCCGGAGGTAAAGAAATGGGTAGAAGCGGAAAACAAATTAACTCAATCTTACCTCTCTAAAATTCCTTTCAGGGAAAAACTTAGAAAGAGATTTGAAGAATTGTGGAATTACGAAAAATATTCCGCACCAAGAAAGAAAGGCAATTATTATTTCTACTCTAAAAATAACGGACTTCAAGAGCAAAGTGTTGTTTACTACCAAAAAGGACTTGACGGTAAGCCGAAAGTATTTCTTGACCCGAACAAATTTTCGCCGGACGGCTCGGTAAGTCTTGCATCCTACACTTTTTCCAAAGACGTAAAATATTGCAGTTACAGTATTTCACGAGG
>JALWGH010000171.1 GCA_027013735.1 Melioribacteraceae bacterium | reverse complement strand
GTCTTAACTCGGCTAACAGAATAATTAAGTACGAAGAAATTTCGACAGGAAATTTGAACTCTTCTTTGGTACATCCGCGGGAAGTTTTTAAGGTGGCAATTGACAATCTTGCTGCAAATATTATTCTTGTGCACAATCACCCCAGCGGGAATCCCGAACCGAGCAGGGAAGACATTCAAGTAACGAAAAAATTGATGGAGGCGGGGAATATTTTCGAAATAAAAATTTTCGACCATATCATTGTTGCCGGGAACAATTTTACAAGTTTTGTTGAAAAAAGAATAATTTAGAATTAATTATTTAATGAAGTGTGGAAAAAATATTATATTTGTAAATTCTAACTCACAATAATTATTCAGGAGGTAAATAATGAAAAAAACAAGCAGATTCTTAAGCGGGGTTTTGGGAATTGCACTCCTTGCAGGAATGATGAACTTGACTGCCTGCAGCGGCGTTAGCGACGAGCAAATGGCGCAATTGGAAACCCTGCGTGCTGAGGTTAAATCTCTCGACAAGCAGGTTAATTCCTTAAAAGAAGAAAAAGCCAAATTGGAAAGAGAAATTGCTGAGAAAAACGCAAAGTTGGATCAATGCAACCGCGTTAAAAAACAAACTCAAGAAAATTTGCAGAAAATGAATAAGTAGAAAAGTTTCAAAAATAGGAGGAAATTAAATGAAAATGTTCAAATCCTTTATGGCTTTTGCGTTAGTGCTTGTTCTGACCAGCGCCGTTTTTGCTCAGGAAAAAGAAATGACCGAGGAAGAATGGCAGGCAGAAATTAACCGCTTGACGCAAAAGAAAGCAGATTTAACTGCCGAGCTTAATGCACTTCAGGCAGAAGTTAATAACTTGAAGAATACAAAAGCAGGTTTGCAGTCTTACAAAGAATGCCAGAAAGGCATTTACGAATTGGTTGGTGCTTCCCAAACTGACATCGACAACTTCAGAGCTCAATTAAAAGCTCTTACTGCAAAGATTGCAAGGAAGGTATCTCCGAAAGCAGACAGGCAAGCGGAATTGGATGCTTTGAAAGCCAATAAAATCAGTGCTTTGCCGGAGTTCTTCGATCAGGTTCACAATCTTTTACAAAAACAATTGGACGCTTGGCAGGAAAAACCGAAAGAAATTCTTTACACGGTAATCAAAGGGGATTGCTTGTGGAACATTGCCAAGAAAAAAGATATTTACGATAATCCTTTTGCTTGGACAAAAATTTACAAATCCAACAGGGATCAAATTAAGAACCCCAACCTGATTTACCCGAAACAAATTTTCAAGATTCCGAACTTGACGGAAGAAGAAAAGGCACAGTACGAGAAAGTACTTAGGAGATTTAAAGCTGCTCCGCCGAAACAAAGTAAATAATTTCTTTTTTGCTTAATGTTTTAAGCTCTTTTCGAGTCCTGTATCAGGATTCGGGAAGAGCTTTGTTTATTTATGGAAAAAAGTGATTAAATGGAAAAGCGTTTTGAATTAGACAGCTCAGGCATTGTTGAGATTCTCGGCTACAACGACAAAAACCTTAAGCCAATCGAAGAAAGGTTTAACGCGGTAATTAGTGTGCGGGGAAATACCGTCTTTCTTAAAGGCGAGGAAGATGAACTTAAAGTAATCGAAAAGATTTTCCGTGAAATGATTTACGTTTACAATACTGCCGGGCAACTTAAACCTGAGGACGTTTCCACAATAATTGATTTGGAGCTTGAGGGTAAGCAGGTTGTTTCCAAAGAAGAAATTAACAACATTGTCCTTTACACTAAGCAAGGCGTAATCAGGGCAAAAACTCCCAACCAAATCAAATACTTGAAAGCAATTCAGAAAAATGATATTTGCTTTGCAATCGGTCCCGCAGGAACGGGTAAAACTTACCTTGCCGTTGCTTTTGCAGTTTCCGCATTAAAGCGCGGATTGGTTAAAAAAATTGTGCTTGCCCGTCCGGCTGTCGAGGCAGGGGAAAGTCTCGGTTTCCTCCCCGGCGATTTCCGTGAAAAGATTGACCCTTATTTGCGTCCGTTGTACGATGCCCTTCAAGATATGCTGCCGCTTGACCAATTGCGGGCTTACATTGAAAAGGAAATCATTGAAATTGTCCCGCTGGCTTATATGCGCGGCAGGACATTGAACGGCGCTTACGTCATTTTGGACGAAGCGCAAAACGCCACGGCTTTGCAAATGAAAATGTTTTTGACAAGATTAGGCCCAAATTCAAAAGCAATTGTTACGGGTGATGTAACTCAAATAGATTTACCCAGCAAGGCGGCAAGCGGTTTGGTGGAGGTTAAAGATATTCTTAAGGACATTGACGGCGTTGCTTTTATTTATTTTAATAAGCAAGATGTAGTAAGACACAAACTCGTCAAAGATATTATTGACGCTTACGAAAAATACGGGAACGGGAATTAGGAAAACCTGCTTATTCGTCCTTTTTACTTTCTTCCCAGTATTTGTCCATTTCCTCAAGAGTTGAATCTTCCAAACTTTTACCTTCTTCACGAATTTTATTTTCCAAGTATTTAAAACGGCGGATGAATTTATTGTTGGTTTTTCTGAGGGCATCTTCGGGGTTTACTTTTAAGAATCTTGAATAATTCACAAGGGCAAAAAACAAATCGCCGATTTCTTCTTCGATTTTTTCTTTGTCGTTTAATTTTTCGCTTTCCTTAAGCTCGTTAATTTCCTCATTAACTTTCTTCCAAACTTCTTCTTTCTTTTCCCAATCGAAACCGATTTTGGATGCTTTTTGTTGTAAGCGGTAAGCTCTTTGAATTTGCGGTAAATGTTTTGGAACGCCTTCCAAAACCGATTCTCGCCCTTCCTGTAATTTTATTTTTTCCCAGTTTCTTTCAATGTCCTCACTGCCGTTTACTTTAACTTCACCGAAGATATGCGGATGACGGCGAATTAGTTTTTCGCTAATTGCTTCGATTACGTCGTCAATGTTGAAGTGATTTTCTTCCTCGGCAATTACCGAGTGAAAAACAATGTGAAGCAACAAGTCGCCCAATTCGGTTTTCAGTTCGGCAAAGTCCTTGTTGTCAATTGCTTCCACAACTTCGTAGGCTTCTTCAATTGTGGCGGATTTGATTGAGTCGTGAGTTTGTTCTTTGTCCCAAGGGCATTCTTTGCGCAGCCTGTGCATTATTTTCATTAAGTTTTCGAACTTTTCGCCCGTCATCTTCTTTCCTTAAAAAATTTTGCAAAATTGATTTGAAAAATAATGAAGAAAGAAGCGTTTGCAAAAGAAACAGTATTTTATTCAGAGAACAGATAACAGTGAACAGATTTGCAACGGAGTGGTTTGTCATTTTGGGCTGTCCAAAAAATATCTAACCCGTCATTGCGAGCGGAACGAAGTGAAGCGAAGCAATCTGTGGGTTTAGAAAAAACTGAATGTTTGAGAGATTGCTTTACCGCTCCAGACATTGCGGGTTGCAATGACGTTTTTTTGTTTTTGCAACGTCACATCAGGTG
>JALWGH010000170.1 GCA_027013735.1 Melioribacteraceae bacterium | reverse complement strand
GTATTATTGTTTGGTATTCATCGTTAATGATTACTTCTACTCCATTGTTTGCTAGTTGGTCTCTGAAGTTTCTGAATACTTTTGAGTTTCCTCCTGTTAGTATGAAGTCGTATTCTCTATCTCGTTCTAAATGTATTTTTTCTCCATATAGTTCGATGGTTTCGGGTCTTATTATTAGATTAGGTGTTAGTTTAATGTAGTCGCCACTGAATTTGTCGAATAAATATTGGCTTGTTGCTTCTGCAATGGCCCCTCTTAGGTTTCCTTTTATTCTTTTTCGTCCGGTGATTATTTTGAATAGTTCTTCTTCTGCGTTTCTGATTGGTGTTTGTTTTAATTGTTTTAGAACATTTCTTTTTTCTGTGCTATTTTGCTTTGTTAATTTATTTTCTAAGAGTTTGAGATATGTTATATAGTCTTTTTTGTTTTCGAATTTCTTTATTTAATTAGTTCATATTCGTAAATTCAAAAAATTTTTAATTAATATTTTCCGTAACATTATTCAAGGAGATACCTATGAAAAAACTTTTACTCGTTTTTGCTCTGTTTGCTTTTTCTATTCAAGCACAAACTTTTAAAAGGGTTTATGAGATTCCTGTCCCTACAATAGAAAATACGGGATTCGGGGAGTTTTTTGCCGGCGTGGATTTTGACGGAGATGGGAACGTTGAAATATACGCCGTTAATAATATGCTTGACCAAGGAGGTGCCGAATTAATTCCGCGAATTTACAAATTTGAAAAGCACGGCGACCAGTGGGATTCCGTCTGGAGTTACGAAATGATAACCATTCCGCAACAAAACAGTTGGGGACCGCTCATTCACGGAGACCTTGACAAAGACGGTAAACCCGAGGCTATTTGGTGCCCTGCAAACAACCTCGGCTCGAATAATCCCAATCCTGCAAGAATAATTGTTTTCGAATATCCCGGCGATGGCAGCGACAATATGGGCGCATCACAATTCGGGGGTATTGTTCCCAACACAACTTGGACAATTACCGATCAAGACAACTTTGAAGTTAGACCTATCAGATTACATGTTTGTGATATTGACAACGACGGACAAAACGAATTGATCTTTGCCGATAGAAAGAGCAACTATCGTTTTGGTGTTGTGTCTGTTGACGACGTACCCGACGACGGTTCCGGTGCAACATGGACACTTGAAGCAAGCGGATTAAATTCCAACATTAATGCTTCTACAATTTATGACATGGCGGTAATGGATCAGTCTATTATTCTCTTTCACAGCGATGGCTCCGTTACTAAAGTAGATTATGCTAATGGCAGTTGGACAATAAACGATAATATCCCGAACTTTGTCCCCGGCGGTTCGTGGAAATCGGCTATTTCTACGGACATTGACGGAGACGGGAAAACAGAGGTAATTGTTGGCGGTTGGACGGCGGGAGAAAACAAGGCTTATTACCTTGATAACGAAGTTTTCGGAGGATTCACCGCTACTGTAATTGCGGATTTCTCTTCACTAATTGGTGACGGCCGTTTAAACGGCGGCGATTGGGGAGATATTGATCAGGACGGAAATATCGATGTCGTTTTCGGTACAAGGGGTGCTACTCCCAACGGTGCCATTGTAAGAATGGAATATAACGGCTCGGGTTCGTTTAAGAGCATGTCGAGTTGGGATATTTCAATTATTGATTCTCTTTACACGGAAGAAACAGGACATCGCTTTGATCAAGTTAGAATAGCCAATGTTGACGACGACCCGTACGAAGAAGTTCTTTACACGGATGGTAACCAGCCCGGGCGGATTCCGATTATTATTCTTGATCCGCAAATTACCTCGGGAACCGAAAAGGAAGTTCAGGTGCCCAAAAAATTCTTCCTTGCTCAGAACTATCCTAACCCGTTTAACCCGACAACATTTATTAAATTCGGATTGGACAAAACATCTGAAGTTACTTTAACGGTTTACGATATGCTTGGGAAAGAAATTACAAGATTGGTTAATAATCAAACGCTTTCTGCCGGTGAGTACGAAGTGTTGTTTAACGGCTCCAATCTTTCAAGCGGAACTTACGTTTACCGGCTCGAGGCAAACGGAAGAGCAATAAGTAGAAAAATGATTTTGGTAAAATAATTCTTTCTTTAAGCGCCGCAAAGAATGCGGCGCTTTCTTTTTAGTGGCAAAATAATTTACCATTTCCCCCCTTTTCTTTTTTCTTCAAAAATGCTCTTGCAGATTGCAAGCAATCCGCGCTACGAAAATCAAGCAATCCAACAATCCAGTTGTTCAACCAACCAAAAATTTCAATTTAACTTACCATTTTCCATTTCCAACTTTCAATTGAAAAAGTCTTAAGTAACAAGCATTTTCTCTGTTCACTGTTATCTGTTCACTGAATTTTCCACTTTTCACTAACTAAGCTTTTTATCCAATAATGCGTTAATTCAATTATGCAAAAGTCTCGTTTTAGCAAGTATTGTGTCGTTCCTCTGGAACTTGAAAAATTTTTCATTCTTCATTCTTCATTTTTAATTTATTAACTTCCTCCCGATGTTTCCCAATTAAAAAGTTAATATCTTTGATTATTGAAAAAATAATTTTGAAATAATCGGAGTAACAATGGGCACTTTAATGGTTAGCGTTTCCGGTATTAGGGGAATAATTGGTAACGGACTCGACCCGCACACAATAGTAAAATACACTTCGGCTTATGCAGACTTTTGCGGAAAAGGAAAAATCGTAATAGGCAACGACGGAAGAATATCCCGTGATATGGTAAAGAACATTGTGGTTGGCACTCTGCTGGCAAAGGGCTTTGATGTTTTTGACATAGGAGTTTGTCCAACACCTACGGTTCTTTACAACGTTAAAAAATTAAATACACAGGGAGGCATTTCAATTTCCGCAAGCCACAATCCTAATGAGTGGAACGCTCTCAAACTGCTCAATTCCAAAGGCGAGTTTATGGCTCCCGAAGAAAATAAAACAATGCTGGCAAACTTTGAAAAGGCACAAGACCGTTACAAACCATGGAATGAACTTGGCGTTTACAAAGAATTCCCCGAAGGTCTGAAAATCCACATGGACGCTGTCTTGCAAATGCCTCACATCGACGTTGAAAAAATCAGGCAAAGGAAATTCCGTGTTTTACTCGATTGCGTTAACGGCGCCGGCTCTTACGTAATGCCCGAATTTTTAGAGCAACTCGGCTGCGAGGTTATTCAAAAGGATTGTGAAAAGACAGGCGTCTTTCCGCGTTTGCCGGAGCCTATCCCTGTTAACTTGCAAGAGACAATGAAAGCTGTTAAAGAAAATAATGTTGATGTCGGAATTGTTGTTGACCCCGACGTTGACCGTCTGGTTTTGATTATGGAAAACGGCGAACCCTTTAACGAGGAATACACAATTGCGCAAGCCGTAAAGTTTGTTCTTTCAAAGGAAAAAGGAAATGTGGTGATTAACCTTTCCACTACCCGTGCGGTAGAAGATATTGCCAAAGAATTTGGTTGCGAGGTGTTCCGTTCTCCCGTAGGGGAAGCAAATGTTGTTAAAAAAATGAAAGAAGTAAATGCCGTTATCGGTGGCGAAGGAAGCGGTGGAGTAATTTACCCCGCCGTTCATTACGGAAGGGACGCTCTCGTAGGCACGGCAATTATTTTACAACACTTGCTTGAGTTCGGTGGAACAATGAGCGAGCTTAAAAACTCAATGCCAGCTTATTTTATTTCGAAAGGGAAAATTGAACTCGGCGAAAAAAATCCTGACGAAGTAATTAAAAAATTAATTGTTAAATATTCCGGCGGGCAAATCAATACGGAAGACGGTTTGCGAATAGACTTTGATGACCATTGGGTCCATTTCCGTAAATCCAACACCGAACCGATAATTAGGATTTACACCGAAGCAAATTCACAGGAATTGGCAGATGAGTTTTTGTTAGAATACCTGAATGTAATAAATGGGTTAGCAGGTTGAGGTTAAGATTGAGGCACTTTGAAGCAAAGGGAAATTTTGTAGAATTAAATTGAAAATGACGCAAATGAAAGTTTTGTTCAAACAATTTTTCAATAACCGCCAAAAATTTAGGGCAAGATTTTTGCTGAAAGTTTCCGCTTTGTTAATTCTTGTTCTTACTCTTAGCAGCTGCATCGGAACTTACTATCCTGCAGTTGCAGGCACGAGGTCATCGGCAATGTATTTCCTTCCGCCTCAGAATTACAAGAAACACGTAAGGTTTTTTGGCGTTGAAGCCGGTACGGGATTGGTGAGTAATAGCGACGAAGTTAATATGTATGCCAGAATAAATTACGGGAGCGCATTCGCAGAAAAATTTTACAATTTTAATATTTCGGCTTTCGGTTACGAAGGATTTTACAAAGTTGCAGGAATGCCGTCTGAGTACAACGGCTACAAAAATTTTCTCGGTTTCGGGCCGCAAATAAAACTTGGCTTACACATTAACTTTTGGGAATATGTTAAACTTGGCGTGGGTTTCACATTTACGGGAGGAATTGAATTCGGAGAGTTTTACGATTTCAGAAATAAAGCTCAAGATGAAGGATTGATAAGTGCAGATACAAAATTGTTTTTTGTTTACCCTTCAATTTACCCCTACTTGTTGTTCAAAGTTTCCCAAAATTCTTCGGTTGCCTTGCAGCCTGCAATCGGATTCCCGGGGGTCATTTCACCTAATATTATTTACAATTACGGCTCGAAATCTTTTTGGGTAAGCTTCTCACCCATGGACATGGGAAATTACTATCCCCTCGGTTCTTTTGTAGCGGGGTTTTACTGGCCGTTGAATTAGTTTTAATTGTATTCAAAATTAAAATCTTTAACAATACGCCCGCATTTTTCGGGGATTTTGTATATTAAAGTATTGTATTTTTGAGCTTGGGGTAAAATGTTAAAGAAAATAACGTTAATCTTGTTTTTCTTCTCCGTAGTTGTGCTAAAGGCACAAACGTGTGGTTTCGGTTGCCTTGGAATGAGTGGATTTTACGGGGGTTACACAATTCAAGAATACGATGCGGACGCGCTTAACTCAGTAATTGCAAGTGAAATACCTCAGGATGCTTTTACAAAAAAATTCGGCAGGGCACAAGGCTACCGCGTTGGGGGAAATATTTTCAGAGCCGGTTTTTCTGGATTTTTTATTACGGCAAAAGGCTTTTACCAGTTCCTAAATGAAAAACACACTTACGAATTGAGCTCTTCGAGTAAAGAGTACAAGTTGAGTCTTAATTACTGGGGGCTTGGACTCGATTTCGGTTTTCCTCTTTTTAGCTTTTTTGATTTTAAACTTATTGAGGGCGGGGCTACGATATTTTCTTCCAAGCTTGAAATTAGTAACGGTACACACGAAAAGAATATAAAAATCTACGAAACGATTAAAACGGATTTAAGCTATTACATTGGAACGGGCTTTGTGTTCCACCTTATTCCGAATTACATCAGTATTGAGGGTACGGCTTTTTACAGTATTTTTAATATTGACGATATGGAAGATGCGCAAGGGAATAAATTCGTGGTTTCCAACTTAACGGGAACGGTTCTTTCGGGTAAAAAATTCGGCGCTACACTGCAATTGAATCTTGGCTTACCGCTTTAGAAAATAAGAAAGAAGAAACGAGAAATCCGCCTTCGTCTGCGCTACGCTTGACTACGGCGTGACAGGTCCGTCTCCGCCCTCGCTTAGCTCGGGCTTCGCCGCGACAAGCAAGAGGCAAGACGCTAGACGTAAGACGTTCTTATTCAGAGAACAGATAATAGTAAACAGAGAAAAATGATTATTGCTCAATAATTATGATTGTTTCATCCAGGCATCCATTCATCCAGCCTGTCGCGCCGAATCCCGCAGAATGCGGGAAAAGGCAGATCATCCAAAAGCACTCGCAGTACACACCTAAGGGACTCTTGGATAATTGGATGTTTGGATTATTGGATAGCTTGATTTTCGTAGCGCAGATTGCTTCGGTCGCTACGCTCCTTCGCAATGACAAATAAAGTACTGTCATTACGAGCGAAGTGTAACGAAGCGAAGTAATCTGTCTGCCAAAAATCAAAGGTTGAATAAACGACAGATTGCCTCACCGCTCCTGACGTCGTGGTTCGCAATGACGTTTCTTTTTTTTGCGCCGTTAAGTCGAAGGCGGAGGAGTAACAAATACCGTAGCGTAGATTGCTTGCAATCTGCAGAGGTTTACATCGCTAACCCACGGCTTCAGCCGTGGGGAATTACTAAGAAAATCCAAAATTTCCCCAAAACCGTTTCAACGGTTTTCCCACACCTATTCTTTAGAGGTGCGAAAGATTGAAGCTTCTTGAATTTGTGCTGTTCCTACGGGACTAAGTCCCGGCGGGACGACATCTTTTTAGAATACCAAACAACTATGTAGAAAGAGCTCCGGCGGAGCGGCATCTTGCAAGCTTCAGCACTTAGGCTTGGCAAACGAGTGCAAACAAAACATTTAACGTGAAAATCAGTAAAAAATCTTTTGTTACCAAATTCAAACTTACACCAAAATTAGCCCTAAAATTCTTCATTTTTCATTCTTAATTCTTAATTCTTAATTATTTTTTGGCAATCTCGTAAGCATTTTTTATTTTAACAATAATAATCTGAGAGGAAAAATTCTTTTGAAATGTCCGAACTAACGCAAGATCAATATAGCCAACTTAAGAAAGAGACTTACGAACATCTTTACAACGGGAGACGTAAGCTCGCTCTGGAAAACGCAAAAAAGATGTTCCGTGCAAAGCCGGACGATAGCGAGGCTGCTATTTTTCTTGCGTGGGCTTTACTCGAAAACGGCGATCCTACGGACGCAATGGAATTTGCCAATCTTGCGGTTGAGCTGGACGATTCTCCTCAAACCAAACTTTACCGTGGTTACATCCTTTCCCGAATGAGTATTTTTGAAGGCGCTTTAGCAGACCTTAACGAAGGGCTGGAATGGCACAAGGAAATTTACATTTGGTCTTTGTTTAACAAAGCCCGCACTTTGGCAGGAATGCAGCAATTCGAAGAGGCAAAAAAAGTTGGGGAGGAAATCTTACGTGTTAAAGGAGAAGATGACGAAAAAATTTTGTATTGTATGGGGCTACTTGACAGAATAGAAGAAATTTCAGGTGCGGAAGAGATTGACGAAAAAGAATTTTTGGATTTGGCGGAAGAGGCGCTCCACAAGGACGAAAGTTGGTTCTCCTTTTACATTTCGAAACTTATTGTTTACAGTTCCAAAGACAAAGAAAATATTAAAAGAGCACACTTGATTGAATTACAATCACGGATTAAACTTTTTCAATATTATCCTGCTCTGAAAATAGCAAAGAAAATTAAAAAGCTTTTTAAAGGTGATGAGGAATTTGAAAAGCTCTACAAAAAATTGCAAGATTTGAGCGATTTAAAATTTGACTTTACTCTTGACGACCTTGTGGAAAAGGAAACTGCCGAGGTTGTAACTTCCACTGAAATAAAAGAACAACCGCCCGAGAAGAAAGAGGAAAAGAAATTTAAAACGAATGCCGTTTTTTACCCGAATGAATTCATTGAAGTTTTTTCCGCCAAAACGTTCGACGCTTTTGCCGAAAGAGAAACAGGCAAACGGGAATATTTTTTGGTTTTTGACGATTCTTCCGTGAAAATCATCGGTGCGGAAATAATTTTTAACAATCCCTATTACCAACTTGAAGATAAAATATTCAAAGGCAGAGCTGTTTGGTATTTGAACGACCTTGAAGTAGGGAGAAATGAATTTATTTTAGAAGTAAATAAAAATTGGGATGCCGTGATTTTTGCCCAGATGTGGGGAGACGAAAACGGCTCCATTTGGCGCACCGGACAAGGACGAGTGGAAATTTACATCGAGGGCTTCAAAGTTTGCGAAAAGCATTTCGGAATAAGTCCCGTTCCTATTAAAGCGGAAAGTGATGAAGAAAAACGTCCCCCGAAAGATAAAAAAGAATCCGGGTCAAAGAAATCTTCAATGGAAGAGACAAAAGAGGAAATGCTTCCGCCTCCCGAATCCATTGATGACTTACTCGAAGAATTGGACAAATTCATTGGCTTGGAAAATGTCAAGAAGTCGGTTAGGGATTTTATTACTTATCTCGACTTCATTAAGGAACGAAAGAAAAAAGGATTCAAGGCGGACGAAACAATTTCTTTACATTCGGTTTTTGTTGGCAATCCGGGTACGGGCAAAACCACAATTGCACGTTTAATGGGACGGCTTTTCCGTGCAATGGGTATTTTGCCGAAGGGACACGTCGTTGAAGTTGACCGCAGCGGTTTGGTGGGGCAGTACATTGGCGAGACGGCGCAAAAGACGGAGAAAGTAATCGAAGACGCAATGGGCGGCGTGTTGTTTATTGACGAGGCTTACACATTGGTTAAGAAAGGCGGAGGTGGTCAGGACTTCGGGCAGGAAGCAATTGACGTTTTGTTGAAAAGGATGGAAGACAAACGCGGCGATTTTGTTGTTATTGTTGCCGGCTACCCCGAAGAAATGGAAACGTTCCTTAATTCCAATCCCGGACTTAAATCCAGATTTTCCAGAACATTTGTTTTTGAAGACTACACCCCCGACGAACTTTTTGCAATTTTCAAACTCCTTTTGGAATCGGAAGATTATTCAATAACCGATGAAGCGGCTGAATATCTTAAAAAAGAATTTATGCGGCTTTACCGTGCACGGGATAAAAATTTTGGAAATGCCAGATTGGTAAGAAGAATTTTTGAAGAGGCAAAACTTGAGCTGAGCAAACGTTTTACCTCTTTGCCGGAAGAAGAAAGAACTACCGAGGCAATGACCACAATTGTTTTGGATGACATTAAAGCCGTTCTTTCGGAAAAAGGAGAAAAGGAAGTTCAAATTCCAATTGACGAAGAAGTTTTGCAGGAAGCTTTAAACGAGCTTAACGGTTTAACGGGGCTTGACTCGGTTAAAAAGGAAATTCACGATCTTGTTAAACTTGCCCGTTACTATTTGGAGGAAGGCGTTGACATTAAAGAAAAATTCAGCTCACACTATCTTTTCCTCGGGAATCCTGGCACGGGTAAAACCACTGTGGCAAGAATATTCAGCAAAATTTTCCGAGCCTTGGGTATTCTCCCGAAAGGTCATCTTGTTGAAACGGATAAGCGCGGGCTTGTGGGCGAATACGTTGGGCAAACGGCTGCAAAGACTTCGGCTTTAATCGACAAGGCAATAGGAGGAACACTGTTCATTGACGAAGCCTACGCGCTTGTTAGTTCAAGTGGGAATAATGATTTCGGCAAGGAAGCAATTGACACGCTCCTTAAAAGAATGGAAGACGACCGTGGTAAGTTTATTGTGATTGCTGCCGGCTACACCGACGAAATGAAAAAATTTATTGAGAGCAATCCGGGAATTCAATCAAGATTTACAAAGACAATTAATTTCGAAGACTACAATCCTGACAACTTAATTGAAATAACCGAAAATATTTTGGAAAAGGACGGATTGGAATTAAGCAAAGAACTTAAGAAACAATTACACAAATACTACACCGAGCTTTACCGCAACCGCGACAAGAATTTTGGCAATGCCAGAGTTGTGAGAAATATTGTAGAAAGAGCAAAACAAAAACGTCTGATTCGTTTGGCGGATTTACCGCCCGAGGAACGCGCTAAAGAAGAAAACCAAAAATTAAAAATTGAAGACTTTGATGTTTTGGTAAAGGAGACAACCAAAGCAAAACATTACGAACTTTCCGCCGACCCCGAAGGCTTACAAAATGCGCTCGAAGAGCTTAACAAGTTAACGGGCTTGCGCTCGGTGAAGGAAGCTGTTAACAAATTAATTAACAGCCTTAAAGTTGCCAAGCTAAGGAAAGAACGGGGGTTGAGCGTAATAGAAAAACCTTTGCACGCTGTATTTCTCGGCAACCCGGGCACGGGAAAAACCACGGTTGCAAGACTGTTGAGTAAAATTTACAAGGAGCTGGGCATCCTTGAGCGAGGGCATTTGGTAGAGGTTGACAGGGCTGATTTGGTTGCTGGTTATCAGGGGCAAACGGCAATCAAGACGGACGAAATAATTAACAAAGCTCTCGGCGGTACTTTGTTCATTGACGAAGCCTACACACTTACCCGTGGCGGTAATGATTTTGGACAGGAAGCAATTGACACACTGCTGAAAAGAATGGAAGATCACAAAGGAGAGTTTGTTGTTATTGTTGCCGGCTACACGAACGAGATGAAAAAATTCCTTGAGTCCAATCCCGGACTTAATTCACGCTTCCCGAACAAATTTTATTTTGAGGATTACACTCCCCGCGAGTTGTTGGAAATTTCGTGGAACATTGCCGAAAGCAACGGTTACATTTTGGACGAGGGCGCTTTGCAATTGTTGCTCGAAATATTTAATTCGCTTTACGAAAAAAGGGACAAAAATTTCGGTAACGCACGCACCGCACGCAACATTCTCTACGAAGCAATTGCCAATCAGGAAGAAAGACTTACCGAAAGTGAAAATCTTTCTAAAGAGGAATTAATGACCATTACCTACGAAGACGTCGAAAAGGTAGCTCAAAAAGTTTTGGAAGACAAAACAATTTCATGATTTTTAACATTTTCTTTTTAGTTGAAAATGGAAAATGGAAAATTGAAAGTTGGTAAAGGAGCGGTAGAAGTAAAATCGTATAATTTTGCTCTCAGAATTATCAACCTTTATAAGTTTGTAGCTTTTAAGAGAAAAGAATTCATCCTTTCGAAGCAAATATTAAGAAGTGGGACTGCCATCGGTGCGTTAGTAAAAGGGCACAGGTTTAAAATCGGTGGCAAAATATTATCATTGTATTTTTATTTCGAATATTTTGCTCTTAAAACTTGAACCCTTTCAGGGTTCTTCTTCAATTTTGATTCTTTTTGCTATCTACATTGAATCCCTTCGGGATTCTTTCGGAAACAGTATTAAAAAGCATCCTGCTCTTTCCCGTAAGAAAAAGAAAGTTGTCTATCTGCGAAATGGTTTTTG
>JALWGH010000169.1 GCA_027013735.1 Melioribacteraceae bacterium | reverse complement strand
GCCTGGAACTGCCTGTTTCTGAGGAATATGAAACTTTAGCTGGACTGGTCCTCTCAAAATTAGAGCGTTTTCCTGAACCCGGCGAAAAAATTAAAGTCGTTTTGGAAGTAAAACAAATACGCGATTCGGCTTTTAGTTTGATTTACAAAATGTTAGGAGAAGAAGACGATTTGCGTGTTAAGGTGAATACTGTCCACGTTTGTGTTTCAAAAAACGGATTTAAAAAAGTCCGCCTTCCCGAAGATTTGAGAAACGTCTTACAAAAACATCGAGAAAAATAAATTTCGAAAAATTTAAAAATCAATTTCGCTTTAACTCTAAAATCTTTAAATTACTAAAAAGAATATTAGGCGATTATTAAATTTGGATTCCATCGGCGAAAAAATAAGGGAGTTGGTTAAGGACGGGAAAGTTGCGGAAGAACTTATCCTGTTAATGAATTCCTTTTCTTCAAAGGAGTCGTTGGAATTAATCAAAAAATTCGGCGAAAACTCCTGTTGCTTTTTCCTAAAGATTCAAGAGTACAAAGGCGATGGAAAATTTGTCACATCCTTTTCCGATTCAATTAAAAATATTACGGGGTACACGGCGGAGGAAATATCCAAACTGCCCGCCGGCTTTAACTCCCTGATTGCAAAAGAAGATATTTTAAAAATTAAAAAAGTCCAGACAGGACTACGCGAAAAGCAAACAAGCGGCTACAAAACAATTAATTACAGGATTAAAACAAAAGAAGGCAAAACTATTTGGCTTAGGGAAATATTTTCCCAAATAGCCGACGCCTCAGGGAAAATAATCAGAATAGAAAGCGCACTGTTTGATGTCAGCGATTTTATTGAACGCGAAAGCAATTTGGTAAAGATTAACGAACAGCTAAAGAGCCAAGCACAGATTAAGGACAAATTTCTTTCAATTGTTTCCCACGATTTGCGTTCGCCGTTTACCTCCTTACTCGGCTTTTCGGAAATTTTGCTAAAAGAACCGGATTTGCCGGAAGAGGAAAAACGCGAATATCTCGAATACATTTACGACGCTGCAAAAACGGAACTGGAGCTTATTAACGATTTGCTCGATTGGTCCCGTTTACAGACAGGCAAGATTAAAATCCAGCCACAGCGCTTGAATTTAAAAACAGCTGTCAGCTCTGCTATTTCAGTCCTTACCGGCAATGCCGTGCGCAAAGAGGTTGAAATCAAAACCGATATCCCCGATAACCTTTACGTGCTGGCAGACCAAAGAATGTTTCACGAGGCGGTTAAAAATCTTGTGGCTAACGCAATTAAATTCACTCCAAGGGGTAAAAGAATTTTTGTTACGGGAAATAAGTTTAAGGAGGGAGTAATAGAGCTGGTAATCAGAGACGAGGGGATTGGCATTCCTGAAAAAGAGCAGCACAAGATTTTCCGGCTGGACGAAAAATTTTCCCTCGACGGTACGGAAGGCGAAAAGGGCAGCGGGCTTGGACTTACTCTCGTGAAAGAAATTATTGACAAACACCGCGGAAACATTTGGTTTTACTCAAAGGAAGGAGAGGGTACGGAGTTTCATATTACTTTGCCTGAAGCGAAGAACAAAATCTTGATTGTGGAAGACGATGCCGAAAGCAGGCGATTAATTAAACGCCTTATCCTTAAATACATTCCCGATAGTTACATTATTGAGGCTTCCAACGGTTACGAAGCTCTTACTCATCTTGAGAAAGACCTGCCTTCATTGTTAATCACCGATCACGAAATGCCTTTGATGAACGGGAAACAACTTATTGAAGCTTTCAAAAAAAAGGCGGATAACCAAGTCCCCATTATTATTATTTCGGGTAAATTAGACGACAAGTTAAAGAAAGAATACGAGAATCTCGGCTCCGATGCAATTTTAACTAAACCTCTTAATCCCGATTTGCTCAGCGAAGCATTGGGAAAACTCTTTGAATAATAAGAAAGAAGAAATAAGAAATTTCTTTTCGCGAGAGGCTAGACGCTAGACGTAAGATGCCCCTCCAGAGAACAGAGAACAGTTAACAGAGAAAAATGATTGTTGCGCAATAATTGTGTTAATTCCATCCATTCATCCAACCTGTCGCGCCGAATTCCGCAGAATGCGGGAGAAGGCGGATCATCCATGCATCCAAAAGCACTTGCGCACTTGCCCAAACGGGACTCTTGGATGATTGGAGGAGTGCATTATTGGATACAAGACTTATTTAGTGGAAAGTGCAAAATAGGAGGGTGAGATAAGTAAACAGAGTTGCAATTGAATGATTTGTCATTTGTCCCGCATCCTGCGGTACGTCATTCATTGCGATAGAATAGATTTGGGGTGCTGAATCGAGATTAAACCGTAGCATACCGCAAGTTACGGGACTCGCAATCTATGGAGTAACCTTGTACAATTTGATTTATTTTTTTCTTGACAAATTTAAAAAATAATATTATTATTGTTGCACAATAATGCAATAATACAACAAAGCAACAGAGAGAGAATGAGACACAGGCACAGAGGCGGCGGTAGGATGATGGGTGGCGGTCCGATGATGGACCCGCGGAGTCGTTTTTTTATGGCTCTTGCAAGCGACCCGAGAATAAAAATTATTCAAGCTTTGAAGGACGGAGAAAAAAGTTCTGCAGAGTTAATTGCATTGCTCGGCTTGGACCCGTCGGTTGTTTCCCGGCATTTGATGTTATTAAGAAACGTTGGAATTGTTTACGCACGTAAAGAAGGCGTAACAATGTTTTTTAATCTTGCTGATAAAAGAGTTCTTAAGTTAATTGACCTTGCAACCGAAATCACAAAAGATTGGTTTATGAATTTTCAAGATTATTTTATGTAGAAAGGAGCAGACAAAATGAAAATTGCAATTGTTACAAACGACGGACGAACAATTAGTCAACACTTCGGAAGATCGCGTTACTATAAAATTTACCACTTTGAAGATGGACAACTTCGGGATGTAGAGATGAGACAGAGAGGTACGGGGCATTTTGCCGGCAATGCGGGACAACATTCGCACGGCAATCACGAACACTACGATGCACAGGGCAGGCACGGTTTCGGTCCCGACGCAATGAACCGCCACTCGATGATGGCTGCGGAAATTTCCGACTGCGACGCTTTAATTGCAGGCGGAATGGGGTCCGGAGCTTACCAAAGTTTTAAATCAGCCGGACTCGATGTGGTTTTAACTGATAAGTTTGATTCCGACGAAGCGGCTTTTACTTACGCTAAAGGAGAATTGATTAATCTTTACAGAGAAAGAACAGATTAAGAGGTGGCTACGCCCCTCTTTTTTTGAAGTATTATTGCAATATTGTGCAATAGCTTAATAGTAAAATAAAAACAAAATAAAGGAGGTTAAAATGTTCGGATTCGGATATGGAAACGGATGGGGCTTCGGAAGAGGAGCCGGCTACGGCAGAGGTGCCGGTTTCGGAAGAGGCCGCGGAATGGGCTTCGGCGGAGGCTGGGGCTTTGGTCGCGGCTATTGGGCTGACTACGGCTATCCTTTCGGCAGTGAAAAAGAATGGCTCGAAAGGTACCTTGACAGACTCGAACTCCACAGGAAAGATGTACAGGCGGAAATCGATTCCGTGAGAAAAAGACTTTCCGAATTAGGAGAGTAGCTCCGTTGCCGGGGAGAGCGTCTTTTCGCTTTCCCCGGTAATTTTAAATTTTATTTTTAATAAAAGAAATTAGACCATTAGAACAAGTTTAAATCCGATGGCAAATAAACATTCAGTTATGCAATTTAAAAAGTTCTTGATTTTTTAGAGGCGGATACGTACTTTTGTGTGTCTTTTAATACGTATTAAGGCGGTAAATCAAATGAACGCAAAACTAACATTAAAGCTTAATAAGAGAGCAATTGAGCGCGCAAAAAAATATGCAGTTAAAAATAAAAAGAGTCTTTCGGCTTTAGTAGAAAATTATTTTAACCTGATAACGGAGGAGGAAAACACGGATGAACTTGAAATTTCTCCCAATGTGTTGGAATTATCAGGGATTATTAAACTGCCTAAAGATATTGATATCAAAGAAACTTATCGAAAGCATCTCGAAGAGAAATATTTATGATTACAAAATTATTTGTTGACTCCGACGTAATTTTAGATTTGCTTGCAAAAAGAGAGCCATACTATGTTTATTCTTCAAAGTTATTTACTCTAATTGACAAGGGAGAAATTACAGCATTTACTTCCCCTTTAATATTTGCTAATCTTCATTATCTTTTAAGCAAATTAAATTCAAACGCATCCGCATTAAAGAGTTTGAGAAAATTAAAAACTTTTGTACATATTTTGCCAATAGACGAAAAAGTAATTGAACAATCACTAAACTCGGATTTTAATGACTTTGAGGATGCGATACAATATTTTACAGCGGTTAATAATGGAATCAAGTTATTGTTAACGAGAAATAAACGTGATTACAAGAAAAGCAAAATAACAATTTTAACTGCAGAGGAATTTTTAAAAACTTGGAAATCAATTGCAAAAGGGTGAATAGTCCTGCTTGCTGGCTTTTTCTTTCTGAATCCGGTAAAAAGAATAAGGGCAATCGGGTAAAAAGCTACGCTGTTATATTGGCTATTTTTTGATTTGGAAGTTTAAATTGGAGTTCTTATATTGGGGCTATAAATAGGTGCTTAAATAGGAACCATTGGAGGTAAGGATGCAACAGGCTAAAATAAGTTTTGATGAGAAACACATTGAAATTTTGAACAAATATAAAGAGCTCGGATTCAAAGATAAAAGTTCGTTGGTGCGTTCAGCTATTGATAATTATATTAAATCAATAGAAAAACAAAAGCTGGCAGATTCAGCCAAACTTTACGCCGAGATTTATCAAGAAGATTCGGAATTAAAAGATTTAACGAACTCAGCAATTGAGGATTGGCCCCTATGAAACCAATTAAAAGAGGGATGGTTATTGATGTGGATTTAAATCCGGTTAAGGGTTCCGAGACAGGTAAAATAAGACCATGTATTGTTGTTACCAATGATGTTTACAACCAAAAGGTACCTGTAATTCAAGTTGTCCCAATAACCGGTTGGAGCGAGAAAAAAGCTCAAATTCTTACTAATGTTGTTTTAGAACCCTCAAAGGAAAACGGACTCACGAAAAAATCCATTGCCGATTGTCTCCAAACAAGACCTATAGATTATCAACATAGATTAGTTACAATTCGTGGGCAATTATCGGAAAACAAAATTGCTGAAATAGACCGAGCCTTAAAATTAGTTTTTGATTTAATGTAATCGAGTGCAAAAATAAAAATTTTCCACTTGATCCAATCACGCCCGTGCAGAAGCAGTGCAAATGACAAATCCCCTCGTAGTAAGTTCTCAATCTTAATATTCCCTGTTCACTGTTATCTGTTCTCTGAGTAACCGTTTCTTGCGTCTTACCTCTCACGTCTCGCGTTAGGCTTTTTCTCGTTTCTCCTTTCTAATATCATTTGCTCAGATTAAAAAATATCCTTAGATTAGAACGTAAAATTAGAGAGTAAAAAATGGACAACAGGCAATTCGATTACTATCAGCGGTTGAAATTGAAAATTAAGAAATACGGCGAGCAGGAATCCGCCAAAAACAACCGCTGGTTTGATTTTATTATGCTAACTCCCGACTTTTTCAAGCTGTTGTGTACACTTGCCGTAGAGAACAGAATCCCCGTAAAAAAAAGATTGAAACTTGCTTCGGCAATTGCGTATTTTATGTCGCCCTTTGATTTTTTGCCCGAAGAGATAATTGGTCCCGCCGGCTATCTTGATGACGTAACCGTTGCGGCGTTAATCCTGAAAGAGCTACTTGACAAAGGGGTGGATGTGCAATTGCTCCGTGAACATTGGGGAAACGAAAGAGACATTCGGGAAGCCATTGAGAATATTCTTGAACACGCCGAAGAAATGTTAGGAAAATCGTTGTGGGAAAAAATTAAAGAAAAATTCGGTGACAAAGATGAGCAAGGATGATTTTCCGTTAGAGAGGCATTCTTAGGATTTCTTCAAAAAATTTTGCGTTTGATTCGTCTTCCTTTTTGGTGTAGGAAAAAATCAGATTGTTTAACACTCTCCGCAAAATGATTTCCGGCGTAGCTTCCGTGTTTATTATTTTCCACGCCGCTTCAAAGTCAATGTCGGGTAAATCTTCAAGCTCGGATTTGTAAATTATTCTTCCGCCCGAGTAACAATCAATTAAAACCATTTCGCCGTCGATAAAAGTTTTTGCAAGGAAATGCCCTGGAAAATTACACCCTTCAATAACCAGTCCCAAGCGTTTGCCTACGAGAAAGTAAATCAGGCAAAGAGTGATGGGGATTCCTTTCTTTGTAATTAATACGTTGTAGAGATTTGAGTTAAGCGGGTTGTAGTAGTCCCTTTCGTTGCCGACAAATTTTTTACGTTGGAAGAGAAACTTTGCTAACTCCACTTCCGTGCCGTAAGGGAAAGCGTAATAAAATTCTTCGGCAAGTTCGTTTAGCAGCAATGTTGTTTCGCTCAAACATTGCTTGCCCGATTGGTAGGCGGAAATTAAATTCATTCCCAATTCGATTTTTTCCTGCTTGTCTTTCAAACCACTTAATTCGAGCCAGCTTTGCCTGAACCAAGTTCTCTTGGTTTTTTCAAGAATCGGTTTCAGCAGGTTTCGCCTGTTGTCGTCAATCAAATTGCCGTATTCGCGCAAATCCGCCTCGAGGGAAAGTCCGTAGTTCAAGAGTTCTTCCACTACTTTCTCACGAACCTCCTCCTGTTCGTCGTCAATTAACTCAATTAAATATTTTAAATCGCTTTTTTTCATTTGCGCCTTTGGCAAAATAATTTTGAAATTTACTTTTGTAAATTATTCCCAAATCTGCGGTTTAGCAAATATTTTAGTAAATTTAAATAATTTTTAAAACTTTTTTGCCTAAAAGGGCGTCAAAAATGACAGAGTTATTTTTTAATGAAAATAGATTCTTTTCCAAATTAAACTAAAGGTTAAATCATGAAGAAAAAGATTTTTTCGGTAGCGGTTTTTCTTATTTTTGCCGGCTTACTCTTTGGGCAGGGGCAAAGAAAAATCCAATTTACCGAATACGACTTACCTAACGGATTGCACGTTATTCTACACGAAGACCATTCCACGCCAATTGTAGCCATTACCGTTTCGTACCACGTGGGCTCGAAAAATGAAAAGCCGGACCGCACGGGTTTTGCGCATTTTTTTGAACACTTGATGTTCGAAGGTTCAAAGTACATCAAGCGTGAGCAGTATTTTAAAATTGTTCAGAGCGCCGGTGGAACGTTAAACGCTAACACTTCTTGGGACAGGACGTTTTACTACGAGGTGCTTCCTTCCAACCAGCTTAAGTTGGGGCTTTGGCTTGAATCCGAAAGAATGCTCCATCTGAAAATTGACAGCGTGGGCGTTGAAACGCAGAGAAAAGTTGTTAAAGAAGAAAGGAAGCAAAGATTTGACAACCAGCCCTACGGCTCGGTGCTCGAGGAAACTTTCAAACACGCTTACAAGGTTCATCCTTACCGTTGGCTGCCTATCGGTTCGGTGCAATACATCGACAAAGCAAAGCTGAGCGAGTTTATTGATTTCTACAAAACTTACTACGTGCCGAATAATGCAACGCTTTCGATTGCCGGAGATATTAACCCGGCTCAAGCCGAAAAATGGATTAAGGAATATTTCGGCACAATTCCACGTGGTACAAGAAAAATTTACAGACCAAATGTTGTTGAACCGCCTCAGAAAGAGGAAATCAGGGACACCGTTTACGACAACATTCGTTTGCCCTTGGTTTTGGAGGCTTACCACATCCCTGCGGAAACTTCCCCCGAATATTACGCAATCGATATGTTAACGACTCTTCTTTCCGGCGGGAGAAGTTCCAGAATTTACAAAACGCTTGTGGACAAAACTCAGAAAGCCCTTCAGGCAGGTTCTTTCCCGCTTGCGCTTGAAGACCCCGGCTTGTTCTTAACTTTTGGAATTGCCAATGTCGGAGTAAATCCGAAAGATTTGGAAACATTGATTGACGCGGAAATAGAAAAAGTAAAAACCGAACCTATTCCCGACAAGGAATTTGAGAAATTGCAAAATCAAATAAAGAACAGAATAGTTACGAGCTATTCTACGGATTTGGGAATTGCCGAGGCGCTTTCGGACTTTCACGTTTTTTACCACAATACGAATCTGATTAACACGGAATTGCAAAACTACATGAAAGTTACAAAGCAAGATATTCAAAACGTGGCAAAGAAATATTTGAATAAAAAGAACAGCGTCGTTCTTTACTACCTTCCCAAAACGGCGAAGAATAAGAAAAATTAAAAATAAATGCGGAGTAAAAAATGAAATTAAAAAATTTAATAGTTCTGCTTTTCCTTGCAACCTCGTTCCTTTATGCGCAGGTTGACAGGAGCAAAATGCCCGAGCCGGGTCCGGCGCCGAAAATTGAACTCGGTAAATACGAAACATTTCAGTTGGACAACGGTTTGAAAGTAATAGTAGTTGAAAATCACAAAGTGCCGAAGGTAACTTTCCGTCTGATTGTTGACCGCGATCCTATTCTTGAAGGCAAGAATGCCGGCTATGTTCAGCTTGCGGGACAGTTGTTAATGACAGGCACAAAAAACAGAAGCAAGGATTCGCTAAACGAAGAGATTGATTTTATCGGTGCGAGTCTTTCCACAAGCAGCACGGGTGTTACGGCTACGGCTCTATCGGAATACACGGACAAAATCTTAGATATTATGTCGGACGTCGTTCTGCATCCCGATTTCAAACAGGAAGAATTAGACAAACTGAAGAAACAAACAATTTCTTCTCTTCAAGCCGCAAAGGATAACCCGAACGCAATTGCCGATAACGTAAGAAGGGTTCTCTACTATGGCAAGAATCATCCTTACGGTGAAATAATGACCGAAGAGACGGTTAAAAACGTAACTCTCGATATGTGTAAAAATTACTACAACACTTTTTTCAAACCGAATATTTCTTACCTTGCGGTTGTCGGGGATATTACACCGGAGAAAGCAAAGGAATTGGTTAATAAATACTTCGGGAAATGGCAAAAGGGAGATGTTCCGCATTATACTTACAAAACGCCTAAAGCGCCTTTAATTAATAAGGTGGCAATTGTGGACAGACCCAATGCGGTTCAATCGGTTATTCACATCGGTTACCCAGTGCAGTTAAAGAAAGGAAGCCCTGATGTGATTCCCGTAACCGTAATGAACAATATTCTCGGCGGCAATTTTTCTTCGATGTTGAACTTGAGTTTGCGCGAAAAACACGCCTACACTTACGGCGCTCATTCCGTAATTGCTTCGGATAAATTAGTGGGGCAATTCGATGCAAGTTGGGAAGCGCGCACTTCCGTAACGGACAGCTCAATATCTGCGGCATTGCAGGAGTTAAAGAAAATCCGCAGGGAAAAAATTCCCGAAGACGAGCTTAACTCAACTAAAAAATATTTTATGGGAAGTTTTGCAAGGTCGTTAGAAAGTCCGGAAACCATTGCGTCCTTTGCCTTAAATATTGAGCGCTACAATTTGCCGAAAGATTATTACAAAAATTATTTGAAAAACGTAGCTGCGGTTACCGTTGACGACGTTCAAAAAATGGCAAGGAAATACATTAAGCCGAACAAGGCTTACATCCTTGTTGTGGGTAATGCTTCCGAAGTTGCCAAGAAGTTGAAAAAATTCAGTCTTAGCGGAAAGGTTGATTATTACGATGTTTACGGCAACAAATACAATCCGGCGGTTAAAAAACTTCCGAAAAATGTTACCGCTCAAACCGTGATTGACAAATACCTTGAAGCAATCGGCGGCAAGGAAAAATATCTTGCAATGAAAGACAAAACAACAAAAATGAGCGGCACCGTTCAGGGAATGAACATTTCCATTACAATTTCCCAGAAGGAGCCGAACAAGTATTACCAGTTTATGGATGCCGGAGTGTTTCAACAAAAAACCGTTTTTGACGGTGAGAAGGGTTACTCCGAGGCAATGGGACAAAGGAAAGAATTAGAAGGCGATAAGTTGAAGATGATGAAATTGCAAGCCGATATTCACGCCCTGCTGAATATGGACAAGTACGGTGTTAAGTTGAAATTAGCGGGCATCGAGAAAGTAAACGGAGAAGATGCGTACAAGCTCGATTTGGAAACCCCGTGGAAGCAAAAAATGACCGAATATTATTCGGTTAAGTCGGGTTTGCTTTTAAGGCAAGTAATTCCCGTTTCAACTCCCCAAGGTTCGTTTAACCAAACAGTTGATTTCTCCGATTACAAAGATGTAAAAGGATTGAAATTCCCGTTTAAGATAAAACAACAGATGGGTCCTCAATCAATGTCGTTTAATGTTGAATCGATTGAAATTAATAAAGGTTTAAGCGACGATATGTTTAAAGTTGAATAGCAAAATCTTTCTCAATAAAAAAGCCGGGGCAAACCCGGCTTTTTTCGTTTTGGAAAATTTGAGAAACAAAAATTAGCAAAGATTTTAATCAGTACTTGTGAGTGGGAGTGAACAAATTAGTCTTCCCAGTTAAACAAATATTTTTCGTTGTATTCTATTTCGAATTTTTTCAAAAAATCAATGTACTCTTCTTTAAATGATTTTCTCTTATGATGTTCGGGCTGGTTCAAAATATATTTAATTACGGAATCCAATTGTGATTTTGAATATGTAAATGCTCCGAAACCATTTTTCCAATGGAACTTTCCCCTGAACCAGTTTTGTTCATTAATCCACCTTGATGAATTTGATTTGATTTTATTTGCAATTTCAGACACGGATACACTTGGATGTAATCCTATTAAAACATGTGTGTGATCGGGATTGCAATAAATAGCAATTGTTTTGGAATTATTTTTTGAAATAATGCCGGAAATATATTTCTCCAATTGATTACGATGTTTTTCGGGAATAAGATTTAATCTTCCTTGGACAGCAAAAATTATCTGGACGTAAATTTGTGTGTACGTATTTGCCATGGCTTTTTTGTGCCGCTCCGCCGGAGCTCTTTTCTTTTTGTCTTGGTTGCAATACTACTACTACAAAGATGTCGTCCCGCTGGGACTCATTAAAATTTACACTCTTAAAAATATTGAAGTTAATCTTAATTTTCATCATCTTTTTTCGTAGAAGAGAATTCTTCTTAAAATTCCTTTGTCTTGAAGTGGTTGAAACTAATTAGGAAAAAATTACGCAGAATAATCAGCTCCGTTAGGAGCGACATCTTAGTAGAAAAAAGGTAATACAAAAAACATTGAGCTCCGTAGGAGCGGCACTAAAAAACAATTAAGACTTGTTCAAATTTATTTTAGAATTAAAATGCGTTGTTCCTCAAAATAAAAAAGCCGGGGCAAACCCGGCTTTTTTTTGTTTTTACAAATTAACAGAAAATTATTTCAGCAAAATCATTTTTCTTACGGCGTTGTAATTACCTGCCCGTAAGGAGTAGAAATAAATTCCACTGCCAAGGTTTTTGGCGTTAAATGTTACTTCGTAAACACCGCTTTTCTTTTGTCCGCTTAACAATGTTCTTACCTTTTCACCAAGCACATTGTAAACGTTTAACGTAACGAAGGACTCTGTCGGGATAGCAAATTTAATCCTTGTTGTGGGATTGAAAGGATTGGGATAGTTTTGGTAAAGTTTGTAATCCTTAACCATAATATTTTCATTTTCCTCAACAGCCATTACCGGGTCTTCGTTCAAGCTGGCGTTTGCCGTGGCTGTGATGTTGCTCGAGTAGTCAAGCTCAATGTTGCTTGCGGAGCTTTCTTTAAATCCGACTTTCTCGAACAGAAGGCTGTAATCTCCGGGTAACAAACCTTCTATTACGTAATGACCGTTTGCATCTGTGGAAGAGTAAGCCGCAACATTGTTGTTAGCATCGAGAGCGTACACCATTGCACCTTCAAGCGGATTGTTCGAGCCGTCGTTTACATATCCGGCAATCAAACCGAAGCCGCTATCACTACGCTGGTGCATAATAAAGTCAATTCCGTTGATTTGGGAGTTTTCCGTAACAACAATCGTATCGGCTTTTCTCCAACGAATTGTTTGTTCGCTGTCCGCTCTGTAGAATGTGGGCAGGTAACCGCCCCGTGCAATTGCAAGAGCAATGTAATTACCCGGTTGTAAGTTGCTGAATTGGTAATTACCAAGGGAGTCCGACAGCGTTGTTCTTCTGAACCTCGGAGCACGATGATTATCTTTCAACTTAATTAAAGTTACTACGGCTTCGAGCGGATTTGAGTCTTCGTCCGTAACTTTGCCGGCAACCAAGTTGTTGTAAACAGGTTTTTCGTCCGCTACAAAGTTAATACCTGTTACGTCTCCTTCCACGAATATCTTGTCCGCTTCGCGGAAATCTCTTTTGTTGTCGTAGAACTCACGGAAATATTTTTTGTTTAACGGTTTCATAAAGACAACTACAGAATCGCCCTTAATTACTGTAGGAGTGTAGTTCCCGAGCGAGTCCGTAAATGCGGGACGGGAAATTCTCGTAAACGACCTGCCGCTAAGAGAGAATGCTTTTAACTTTGCCCTTACGGGATTGCCTGCGGAATCCGTAACGCTTCCCGATAATCCGGCTATTTGTGTTGAGTCGAATTTTGTGAGAGCTGCGGAAATCCAAACCGAATCGTTTTCCGCCAAAGTAATTTTCTTGGCGTTGCTTGCAAATCTTGCATTGTCGTAAAACTCCGGCAAGTAACCGTATCTGTAAAATTTAACCAAATATTCACCTGCGGAAAGATTAAGCCGGAATTCTCCGTCTTTATTTGTGTGTGCAACGTTAGGCAAAGCCCCTTTAGTCGAAACCGCGTAAACCCATGCGTGCTTTAACGGTTTGCCGTCGTTCTCGTCTGTAACAGTTCCCGCAAGAACGGCGTTACGAATTACAGCCGGAATTTCAATGGTTACCGTATCGGACGCATCACTTTCGCCGGATGCGTTTTTAGCAATAACAAAATAAGAATAAGTGTAACCCCGGGCTACAATGAAATCTTTGTAATGTGTTGACCGTGTGTGAAACGGAAGTTTGAAGAATTTGCTTTCAAAATTGTTAATCTTAAATTTTTTGTAAACAAAGAATTTCACGTGATTGTTTGTGTCGCCTTCCCATGTTAAGTAAACGTAGGGAATTCCTCTCCACTGCTCAACGGTTGCAGTTAAATTAGTGGGTGTTCGAGGTTGGGAAATTAAAGTTGATGCTGTGAGTGCAAAAACGAAAAGAAAAGACAATATTTTTTTCATTTTAAATCCTCCTAAGATTTTTCAAGGATTAGACAAAATTAATTGTGAAAAGGTTTAAAGAAAGTGTTAAAATAAGAAAGAAGAAACGAGAAATAAGAAATGGTTAAACGCGAGACGCAAGAAGTAAGACGTAAGACGTTTTTAGAGAACAGATAACAGTGAACAGAGAAAAATGATTATTCCATCCAATTATCCATTCATCCAATCATCCAATCTGTCGCGCCGACGTTTTTCATGACTCGTCATTGCGAGCGGAACGAAGTGGAGCGAAGCAATCTGTATTCTTAAAAAGCCAATGTTGAATGAACAACAGATTGCTTCATCCCGACAAGTCGAGATCCGCAATGACGTTTTTTTTGCGCTGTCACGTCGGGGATGGAGTAGTAACAAAAAACCGTAGCGCAGATTGCTTGCAATCTGCGAAGTAACACCACAAAATTTAATGACCGTTTTTAAAATGTGCTTTTTCTTTCTTAAATTAAAAGTTGTTTTGTTTCCTTTTAAGGTCATTAATGAAAATAAATTCTGCGGTAATAGTTTTTTTCATATCGGTAATTCTTGGCACGTTTCTTTACCCTCGTGAAGAAATCAAAACGATTTCACAAAAAGCTAAAAAAACGGTAAAAGATTCTGTTGTTACGGTAAAAATCACCGCCGCCGGGGATGCAATGTGCCACTCCACACAATTTAATTACGCCTACGTTAAGAAAGACAGTTTTAATTTCAAACCTGTTTTCGATTCGATTAAAGACTATTTCGACTCTTCCGATTTTGTTGCGGTAAATTTGGAAACCGTAATTGCCTCGTCGGATTCGGATTATTCGGGCTATCCCGTTTTTAATACTCCGCAAGATTTTCTGGACGGCTTACGTTACGCAGGAATCAAGCATTTAATTTTGGCGAACAATCATATCTTGGACAGAGGATTAAATGGTTTGCTGGGGACAATAGAGAAAGTTAAAGAGGCAGGTTTTTCTTTCAGCGGTGCAGTTGAGCGTCCCGAACAAATTGACAGCGTTAAAATTTTTAATCTTAAAGGAATAAAAGTTGCCTTCCTTCCGTTCACTTATTTTACGAACAATAGAAATCCGCAGGCGCGTAAATACGTTGATATTATTAGACAATCCCGGGTTAAGAGGCAGATTGCCCTTGCACGCAAGGCGGGAGCGGACTTTGTAATTGTTTATTTTCATTTCGGAGAGGAATACGAGAGACTGCCGAACGCGATGCAGAAGAAAATCGTAAAACGAGCCGTAGAGGCAGGTGCGGATTTAATACTTGCCAGTCACACTCACACTGTTCAGCCTGTTGAGTTTGTTAAGAAGGCGAACGGAGATTCCGTTTTTGTGATTTACTCAATGGGAAATTTTATTTCGAACCAGCGCTGGCGTTATTCCGACGGCGGTGTGGCGATTAGTGTGGAACTTTGTCGAAATTTCACAAAAGATTCTTTGTTTGTAAAAGAATATTCTTATTTGCCCTTTTGGGTTTTCAAGGGTAAAATTAAAGGCAAGAAAAGATATCTTGTTTACCCCTTAAGTTTGAAGAAGTTGGGAAGTCTGCCGTCCTTTTTTACAAAGGAAGACAGTCTGAAAGCACGCCAAAGCTTTTTTGACACGGACAGCATTCTCGGTGCTTTTGGCGTTAAGTTAAAAAGAGATTTGTAAAAGAAAAGGAGAACGAATTGAGCGAAATTAAAATCAAAGTAAAAAGAATAAGCGAGGATTTTTCTGACATTCCCTTGCCTGCTTACGAAACCGAAGACAGCTCCGGTATGGACGTTCGCGCGGCGGTTGAAAACGAGGTGGTTTTAAAACCGGGTGACATTAAACTGATTCCAACCAACTTGCAGGTGGAAATTCCATCCGGTTACGAAATCCAGGTGCGCCCGCGTTCGGGGCTTGCGGCTAAGCACGGAATAGGCGTGCTTAATTCCCCCGGCACAATTGACGCTGATTATCGCGGTGAAATTAAAATCATTCTTTTCAATTTCGGGACGGAAGATTTTGCAATTAAACGGGGCGAGAGAATTGCCCAGCTTGTTATTGGTAAAATTTACAAGGCGGAATTAATCGAGGCATCGGAATTAAACCAAACGAAAAGGGGAGAGGGAGGGTTTGGACATACCGGGAAAAAGTAATTTTGAATGTTGAATGTTTAATGTTGAATTTTGAATGGTTAATTTTGAATGGTAAATGGTGAATTGTAAATTGTTAATTGTAATAATACCGGACGAGTGTGGTGTTTTGGTTAACAAATTTTAATTTTTTGCTTCAATCTTTTTAACCACAATGAATGACGTTCCGCCTGTCCCGCCGGCGGCGGAGACAGAATGCGGAACAAATGACAAAGACTTTCTAAAAGTCTTGAGTGACAAGTCTTAAGTAAAAGTCAATTTTCTGCTGTTCACTGTTCTCTGTTATCTGTTCACTGAAAAACTATTCGGAATCCGGGTTGTTTCTTCCTTTCGAAACCGAGAGAGCGGAGAAAAATATTTTAATGGTGTGATTTTAAATTAACTTCCATTACAAAAAAGAGTTACAAAATAGGAGCGGATTAACCGATTTTAATTGCGGGCAAGTTTAAGTAAAAATCTTTATTTTGCCGCCGAGGTTTTGGAATTCTTTTCCGCAAAAAATCATTTATGAATCCGTTAAATTCCGGAGAGTTTCTTTTAATGAGTGACTTTGTACATCTTCACAATCATTCCCATTACAGTTTGCAAGACGGCGCCGCACGTGTGGAGGATTTAATTAATGCGGCGCACAAATATGAGATGCCTGCGCTTGCGCTTACCGACCACGGCGTAATGTACGGCGTTTCCGAATTTTACAAAAAAGCAACTAAGAAAGGTATTAAGCCTATTATCGGAACTGAGGCTTACATTGTTTTTGAGGGGAGCAGATTCGACAAAAAGAAAGACGAAGCAAACGGCAAACAGAAGAAGAAAAAATATTACCACCTTGTTTTGCTTGCTAAAAATAAAACAGGCTACCACAACTTAATTAAACTCTCCACAATCGGACACACGGAAGGCTTTTACTACAAACCGCGAATTGACCTCGAAGTGTTGAAGCAATACAGCGAAGGTTTGATCTGTACTTCCGCTTGTTTGCAAGGACCGGTTGCCCTGCCGGTGCTGCAAGGAAACCTTGAACTTGCAAAGAAAAATGCAATCATCCTGAAAGAGATTTTCGGCGAAGATTTTTACCTCGAAATCCAAAACCACCAAATGGAAGACGATTACAAAATCCTCGAGGTCTTTCCGAAATTTTCCGAAGAACTTGGTATTCCCCTCGTTGCCACTAACGATATTCACTACATAGAAAAAGAACACGCAATTGCTCACAACATTTTGTTGCTGTTGGCGGACAAAACCGGTCAGGCGGATTACCGCAAACTCCGTTACCGTACCGATCAGGTTTATTTCAAAAGTCCCGAGGAAATGAAGGAACTCTTCAAAGATTACAAGGGCGCAATTGAAAATACTCTTGCCATTGCCGAGAAGGTTAACTTCGAAATGGAATTTAAAAATTTCCATTATCCCGTTTTCCCGATTCCCCCCGAATCGAAAGCAAAGACGCTCGACGAATATTTTGAACAACTTGCGCTCGAAGGACTTCACAAAAAATTTCCCAAGCTAACAAAAGAAATTGAAGACAGATTTAATTACGAAATTGACGTGATTAAATCGATGGGATATTCGGGCTATTTCCTGATTGTGCAGGATTTTATTAATGCCGCAAAGAAGAAAGGGATTCCCGTTGGACCCGGACGCGGCAGTGCGGCAGGCAGCCTCGTGGCTTTTACCCTCGGCATTACAAATGTAAATCCCCTCGAATACGATTTGCTCTTCGAAAGATTTTTAAACCCGAACCGTAAATCGATGCCGGACATCGATGTGGACTTTGCCGACGACCAGCGCGGCGAGGTGATCGAATACGTGAAATCGAAATACGGCGAAAAGTCCGTTTCGCAAATCATTACGTTCAACAGGCTTTCGTCCAGGCAGGTTTTGCGGGATGTTGCGCGTGTGCTGAACATCCCCATTCCCGTAGTCAACAACATTACGAAGTGGATCCCGATTAAGTTCGGAAAGGTTTACACAATAGACCAAGCGTTGGAAGAAGTTCCCGAACTTGAATGGGTTAAGAACTCCGACGACCCGCAGATTCAGGAGCTAATTAAATACGCGCGGATTTTGGAAGGAATGAACCGCAACGCTTCCAAGCACGCGGCGGGCGTGGTTATTACGCCGGGCGAGGTAAGCGATTTTGTCCCGCTGGCAAAGGCGAGCAACAGCGACGAGTTTGTTACGCAGTATAATATGAAAGAGCTGGACGACGCGGGAATTCTGAAAATGGATTTCCTCGGTTTGCGCACCCTCTCGATTATCCGCGACACAATTGAACTTGTCAAAAAGACTCGCGGCATTGAAATAAAGATGGACGAAATTCCGCTTGATGACAAGGAAACGTTCAAACTTTTTTCGCGCGGGCAAACAACGGCTGTGTTCCAATTTGAATCCGCTCCGATGCGGGAATATTTGAAAAAGTTGCGACCCACCAGCATTAAAGACCTTGCCGCGATGAATGCTCTTTACCGTCCGGGACCAATGGGTTTCATTGACTCCTTTATTAATAGGAAGTTCGGGCGCGAAAGAGTTGAATATCCGCATCCCGAGTTAGAGCCTATTCTTAGGGAAACCTACGGCATCATTGTTTACCAAGAGCAGGTAATTCAAATAGCCAATAAACTTGCGGGAATGACGCTTGCAGAGGCGGACATCCTGCGCCGCGCAATGGGCAAGAAAGACGCCGCCGCAATGAAAGAGCAGGAGGTCAAATTCATTGAGGGAGCGGTTAAAAGGAAAATTCCTGAAAAAATTGCCCGGGAAATTTTTGACATCATTAAAAAGTTTGCTCAGTACGGGTTTAATAAAAGTCACTCGGTAGCTTACTCGATTGTTGCTTACCAAACGGCTTATTTAAAGACTCATTATTTAGCGGAATTCCTTGCCGCCAACTTAACAAACGAATTAAATAGCACCGACAAGGTTACGATTTTGTTGGACGACTGCCGGCGTTTGCACGTAAGGGTACTGCCTCCCGATGTAAATAAACCGTCCATTTATTTTAACGTTTCTAACGGCAATATTATTTTCGGAATGTCGGCAATTAAAAACGTCGGTGTTCATCCGGTAGAAGAACTTGAACGGGCAAGGCGGGAATTAGGACGGGACTTTAAAAATATTTTTGAACTTTGCGCCAATGTGGACACAAGGATTGTAAACAAGCGTGTGTTGGAAGGGCTTGTTAAAGCTGGCGCTCTCGATACTCTTGAAGGTACACGCGCTCAAAATTTTGCAGCAATTGAATCGGCTTTGGAATACGGTGCAAAATACCGCAACGCAAAGAAGAAGGTTGAGGGTAGTTTGTTCGGAGATTCTATTGACGAGGTTGACATTAAAACTCCCGACCTGCCGGACGTTCCGCCGTGGGAGTACAAGGAAAAATTGTCGAAGGAAAGGGAGGTGCTCGGCTTTTATTTAACCAGCCACCCGCTGGCTAAATATTCGAGTGAGTTCGATTCTTTTGCCACCGTACACCTTGGCGAGCAGGAGACTTTTGGCGAAAAGAAAATTGTCCGCGCTTGTGGAGTCATTACAAAAATGAAAACCAAAATGGACAAACAAAACAGGCAAATGGCTTTCTTTAATTTGGACGATTTTACCGGCTCGTGCGAATGTCTTGCGTTTTCCAAAGCTTACTCGGCTTGTAAGGATTTGATTTACGAAGAGTCCACCGTGATGGTAATAGGGAATGTTGAAAGCAGCGGTGATTCGATTAAAATTCAAGTAAACGAAGTTGTTAGCATGGAAGAAGCCCGCAGCCGTTTTACCAAAAGACTGCATTTGAAAATTCCTTTGGGACAGGAAAAAGAAGAATTAATTGACGAGCTTGAAAAATTATTTGACAACAATAGGGGACAGGTGCCCGTTTATTTAAGTTTCGGAGAAAACGGACACAGGAGAAAATTTGCTCTCGATAAGAAAGTAAACATCAACGACGGGTTAGTTAACTCCCTGAAAAATTTGTTGGGCGAGGAATCGATTGCTTACCTCACAATTTGATTAGTGGAAAGTTGAAAATGGAAAATTAGCAATTCAACATTAAGCATTCAACATTCAACATTTGTCAGCCGTTTGTTTGCAGGGTGCTAATTTGAATTCTTTACATTTATTTAATAATTTTGCCGTCATATTTTTAATTAGACTGGGGAAAACACAATGCAAAAAAAATGGGCTTTGATTTTGGGCGCCTCTTCGGGGTTTGGAGGAGCAACAGCCGTTAAACTTGCTAAGGATGGTTACTGCATTTTGGGCATCCATCTTGACAGGCAAAGCACAATGCCGAATGTGGAAAAAATCAAAAAGAAAATACAACAGACAGGCAACAGAGCAGTGTTCTTTAATGCAAATGCTGCCGACCCGATTAAACGCGACGACATTCTTGACGAAATAAAAGAAAGGTTTGCCACAAAGGAGCATCCTTACGTCCACGTGCTTGTTCACTCGCTTGCTTTCGGTACGCTGAAGCCTTTCATTTCGAAGAAGCCGAACGAGAGAGTTACACGTGCGCAAATGCAGATGACGTTAGACGTAATGGCGCACAGCCTTGTTTATTGGACACAAGGTTTAATTGAGAGAGACCTCTTTGCAAAACACGGAAGAATATTTGCTCTCACAAGCGCCGGTTCGGAAACTGTGTTCCCTACCTACGGTGCTGTCTCAGCGGCAAAGGCTGCACTCGAATCTCACATCCGTCAATTGGCTTTTGAGCTTGCGCCGATGGGAATTACGGCAAACGCAATAATGGCGGGCGTAACGGACACACCCGCGCTCAGGAAAATACCGGGTAACGATTTAATGATTGAATTTGCGAAAGGTAAAAACCCCTCGGGAAGATTAACTACGCCTGAGGATGTAGCCGATGCAATTTCTCTGCTTTCACGTCCCGAAGCCGATTGGATTTCCGGCAACACAATTGCCGTTGACGGCGGCGAGCTTATTTCCAATTACACAAGCGGTATTAAAAAAATTATTAAATAATAGAAGAATGAAATGTTTGAATTAAAATTTAACGACGAGCAGCGAATGCTGCGTGATATGGTCAGGGATTTTGCCAATAACGAAATCAAACCTTTGTCCGAAAGGATTGAGAAGGAAGAAATGATTCCCGAGGAGCTGCGTAAAAAAATTGCGGAGCTCGGACTTTTGGGTGTTTCTTTCCCTGAGGAATACGGCGGAGGCGGCTTTGGAGAAATCGGCTACTGCATTGTGCAGGAAGAAATTTCCCGGGCGGATATGTCCGTTGCAACTTTTATCGGCGCACATCAGTCGATTGGCACAAACGCAATATTCATCGGCGGTTCCGAAGAGCAAAAGAAAAAATACATTCCGCCTTTAGCTGCGGGGGAAAAGATTGCTGCCTTTGCATTAACTGAAGCAAGCGCCGGTTCGGATGCTTTCCACATTAAAACACGTGCGGAACTTGAAGACGACGAGTGGATAATCAACGGTGAAAAGCTGTGGATCACAAACGGCGCGCTTGCAGATGTGGTTTCCCTTTTTGCAAGAACAAAACAGGGCATTAGCGCTTTTATTGTGGAGACAGACCAACCCGGCTTTATCCCCGGTCCGCCGGAGAAAAAAATGGGAATTAAGGGAAGCGTTACAAATCAAATTACTTTTGACAATGTTCGTGTTCCGAAAGAAAATCTTTTGGGACGTGACGGCAGGGGTTTCTTAATTGCAATGCGCACTTTGGATGCCGGGCGTTTGGGGCTTGGCGCTGCTTGCCTCGGAGCTTCGAAGGAATTGCTGAAAATGTCCACCGAGTTTGCGCGGGAAAGGAAGCAGTTCGGGCAAACGATTAGTAACTTCCAAGCCGTGCAGTTTATGTTAGCAGATATGACTACGATGATTTTCAATATGGAATCTATTGTTTACAGAACGGCTACGCTTTACGAACAAGGCAAAGATGTTACCCGTGAAGCGGCAATGGTTAAATATTATTGCTCGGAATCTTTCGGCAAGATTGCCGACATGGCGGTTCAAATTCACGGTGGAATGGGATTCTCAAAGGAATTGCCTATCGAAAGATTTTACCGTGATGCAAGAATCAATCGTATTTTCGAAGGAACAAATGAAATTCAAAAAGGAATTATTGCAAGGAATATCATTAAGAAACGTGGTATTTATTAAGATAAAAACAAGGAGAAAATAGATGGCATTGGTAGAAATAACGGATGCTAATTTTGAGGAAGAAGTATTAAAATCTGATTTACCTGTAATAATAGATTTGTGGGCTGTTTGGTGCGGTCCTTGCCGTTTGATTGCTCCCATTATGGAAGAGTTTGCGCAGGAATACGACGGCAAATTGAAAGTCGGGAAGCTTGACGTTGACGTTAACCAGCAAACAGCTATTAAATATGGTGTCCGGTCAATACCGACGGTGTTGTTCTTTAAAAACGGTGAATTGAAGGACGTTGTAATCGGAGCGGCTCCAAGACAAGTGTTCAAAGAAAAAGTTGAGAAGCTATTGCAAGCTTAAGCAATACGCAACACGCGCTACTCAGAGAACAGAGAACAGAGAACAGTGAAAAATTATTGTTGCTCAAAAATTGTGATAATTTTATCCAGTCATCCAATAATCCAATTATCCAAGAGCACTGGCTTAAACGGGCTCCTTGGATGATTGGATGGATGGATTATTGGATGGTTTTGATTTAAAGCTTTGGCGCGATTTTTGGCAAACCTCTTTTAGGAAAACAAAATCGTTACAAAACAATCGGTCGCAAAATGAAATGGAATTTTTTTTTGCTGTAGATTTTAAATTTGTCCTTGTTCCCGAAAGGATTGATTTTATTAAGGAAAGAGCAACTTTTTTACCTTGACAATAAAGATTTACTATATTAAATTTAGCTACTCGGAAGCATGATTTTAGCAGACTCAATAACCACAGGGGAGGTGAGGCTTTTAAAAATCGTTTTTCGCTTGATAATAAAAAGCGTTTGTATTATCTTATTGTCTTAAACAAAAGAAGAAAAGTTCTTTTGGCGTTTTTTGTCATATTTGGAATTTTAAGTTTCTTAATTAATTAATCCACTCACAAACAAGGAGAAAGTTATGTTTAAAAAACTTTCCTTTTTCTTAGTCGCTTTTGCATTCCCAGTAATGCTTTTTGCCCAAAGCAATGTAATTATCAGAGCTGACGGCAAAATTTTTAAACCCGGACAATTGCCGGGAGAAAAAGCTGGCGAGATTCAAGCTGTTAGTTCAAAGTTTGCTTCTCAGAAGGCTAACTTCAAAAAACACTTCAACACTGTTCAGGATGTTGACGACACATTGAGCTATGACGTTCCCCACTCCGTAAACTTCGGTTTCTTCGGGCAGGACAGAATGGTTCAATGGTTCGAAGCTCCTGCAGATATGATCATCAAAGCAGCCGGTTACAATACTGCCGCTGTTGACGTTGAAAACACTCCGGCAGAATTGAAGCTGGTTAAAGTTGTTTGGACAAAAGATCAAATTCTTAACGCCGGCGTTAAAAGATGGGGTTATTATGTTGCAGACGGTAACGGTTATCATGATGCAACCGCATTCTTGGATGACTTAGACAGAACCGGCGACTGGGTTGATATCGAAGGCAGTGGCGCAGGCAGCCCGTTTGGTAATGACCTTTGGTCTGACGGCGGTATGGGTGCACCTGTAACTCCCGTTGCAGATGGAAACTACCAGTGGGTTGAAATGAGCTTGCTCGGTTTTAATCCTACTGTGAAAAAAGGTGACATTATTGGTGTCGCTCTTAAAAATAACAACGCAACAATGGATGAAGGAAGAATTGGTTTCATCGCTGACAACACACTTGGAATCCCCGGATTCAAATATTATGCAAACGGTCGTTTGGATCCCCCGAACGATTACGGTTGGTGGACAAGAAAATACACTTGGGACTTCGTTCTTGCAGTAACATTAACAGGCGATATCGCTCCCGATATTGCAAATGTAACTGATCTTAAAACTACATTAAGTACCGAAGCAAGAACCGTTTCCGCTACTATTACCGACATTAACCCTTCGGGTGGCGATGCAGGCGTTGCTTCCGCATCTTTGTTTTACAGCATTAACGGTGGTGACTTCGTTGAAGTTGCAATGACCAATGATGGAGATACCTATACTGCACAAATTCCGGGTCAGAGCCCTGGTACTCATGTTGATTATTATATTACCGCTACCGACGTTGCAGGAAATACCAGCCAAAGTAAAACTTATGGCTACAACATTTTCGAAGTTACTTCAACTAACTTGTTAGTATTCAACGGATACGACAAACCTGCAGGTTATCCTCAGTCCTATTATTTCGGACATGACGATTTTTCAACATACAGCACCGTTTATTGGGATCATGACGTATGGTCTTACGGAAAGGTAACAGATGAATTGTTAACCAACTATACCAATGTATTTGAAATTGCAACAAAGGGTATTGCTGCAGACAACGTTCCTGCAGAATCCACTTGGGTAGCTGCAGACGGCTCACACAACTTCTTCTTAGCCGGTGACGAATGGTTTGGTTCCTATTCGGGTTGGAATGATATGGACCACAGCGGCGACTTCGCAAATGTAATTCTCGGTGTAACCCACGAATACAATGATATTGATTATGACCCCGTAAACAAAACAGGTTACACGGGACCTTCCATTGTAACACCTGTCGCAGGCACTACATTAGGCGGTGCTCTTGCAACATTGTTTGCTTCCGTAGGTGATACGATGTGGTACTATCCTACTTATGAAATCGGTGTTAATAACTGGCTAGACGGCGCCGACTTCACTGATGACGTACAAGTATTTATGAAAGGTTACGGATATGACGGTAAGGAATACAATATTGCAGGTTCAAGAGTATTGCCCGCAGGCAACAAGATTGCATTCCTGGCTTACGATCCTATTTCCTTGGATGCTCCTCCGGCACAGTACTACTGGTACGGCTTTAGCGCTGCTGCTCCTCAAGTACAAGCACTTCTGTGGTTCGGTATTGATACGACTGTTTCCGTTAAGCAAATCAAAGGCTTGACTCCCGAAACTTTCGAACTCAGCCAGAACTATCCGAACCCGTTCAACCCCACAACAACAATTAAGTTTGCACTTCCGCACAGAACCGATGTAAGTCTGAAAGTATTTGACGTACTCGGTCGCGAAGTTGCAACTCTTATCCAAGGTGTTAAAGATGCAGGCGCGTATGAAGTAACATTCAACGCTAAGAATCTTGCTTCCGGTATGTACATCTACCAATTGAAAGCCGGAAACTTTGTAAGCACCAAGAAAATGATGTTAATGAAATAAACTCTGTTTATTGGTAATTTGTTAAATAGGCGGAATTGTTCGTTTGAAATTCAAACGGACAATTCCCCTTTTTTAATTGTTGTGTCGCTGTAGTTTAATTTTAATAAACAGCACAAGAGGTAAATGATGCGGTTAAAAATACAAAAAAGTTTAATTGTTTTATTTCTACTCGGTTTGTTCCTTTACGGATGTGTGGACGAACCGTACATTGAACCGGTGAAACGCCCCTTCTCTGTAATTAGAGTAGGTAATTTCACCAGTAATGTGGATCCTCTAACCGTATTGATTGACGGAAAGAAAATAGGCGATTTGGCGGCAAATACTATTACAAATTATTTTGACGTTAAATCGGGCCAAAGGCTCTTTACTTTGAAAGACGGAGCGGGAAATACTATTTACAACAAAAATATTCCCGTGATTTCTTATGAGGAAGAGACTATTGTCTTTGGCGGTTACTATTCCGCAGTCGATACGCTTAATACTTTTGCTTTCTTTAATATTACGGATGGTTTTACTTACAAAGAAGAAACTCCACCGGCAGACAGCTCGCAAATCTATTTTATTAATTGCATTACCGATACGCCGACGGATACGGCAAAGAAAGTTGCGCCAGCTGCGTTTACCGAGAAAGATACTAATTTAGCTGCCGGTGATACTTTAATAATCGGAAAAGATACGGTAGTAGCCCAACAAGACACCACGATTATTTTAGCTTCCGATACCTTAGCTTCTGCCGAGGCAATCGGCTTTGGTAAATATACGGGTTTTGTAATGGGAGCAGGCACATATAATTTCGGTTTTTTAAGTGAAAATTCTGCTCATGCCGTAGTAAAAGACGCAACTATTAGTGCAAATAAAAGATATTATTTCTTCATTGGCGGAACGCCGAAAGCAATGGTAATTACCATGAATGAAGAAAATCCTCTTCCAGCTCGTTCCAAATAATAATTAAGGGGAGAAGATCATGTTTCGTAGTCTTAAGATTTTATTTATTTTATTAGCCGTTGTACCGATGATTACTTTTGCGCAGACCGGTAAGGTAGTAGGTAAAGTAACCGATCTACAAACCGGCGATCCATTGATCGGCGCTAATGTTATCATCGAAGGCACAATGTTAGGTGCCGCAACGGATGCCAGCGGACACTATATTATTCTTAATGTTCCCCCGGGAACCTACTCAATTAAAGCAAGGTACATCGGATACCGGGAACAGATTGTTGAGAATATTAAAGTATCCGTTAACTTAACAACGGAGGTGAATTTCGCGTTACAAACGACGGAATATTCGACGAAAACAATTGTTGTAAAAGCCCCCAAACCGCTGGTCGAAAAGAACGTTACAAACTCGACGAGCATTGTAAGAAAGGAAGACATTGAAAATCTGCCCGTTCGCGGCGTTAACGCCGTAGTTTCAACGCAGGCGGGTATCGTAACGCAGGGAGGAACAATTCATGTTCGCGGTTCCCGCGGTGATGAAGTAGCCTTCTACGTTGACGGTGTGCTTGTAAACAACCCCGTATTCGGCGGCGCACGTTCCGGCGTTATCAGTAACGCAATTGAGGAAATCCAAGTGCAAGCCGGCGGATATTCGGCAGAATACGGCGGCGCAAACGGCGGTATTATCTCCACACAAACAAGAACCGGCGGCGAGAAATATCAGTTCAGTTTCGAGGGGATTACGGATAACTTTGTGCCTCTCGGAGAAAAATTCCTTGGCGCTTACAGCAGGCATTACAGCGAAATGGTATTTACTGCCGGCGGTCCTGTAATACCGAAATACAAAGCGTTAAGGTTCTTCCTAGCGGCAAGCAATGACTTTACACGTTCTCCTGCCGCTTTCTACCGAGGCGCTCATTTTAAGAATATCTTTGACCCGTCCCGCGGTGCTTCCGCAGATACTTTTGATATTGAGTATCCAGACGGATATATTCTTAATTACAACAGGAATCAATATCAAATACAAGGTAATGTTACTTGGACGGTACATCCGTTCAACATCCGCGTTAACGGCAACTATGTGGTTAACACCGGAAGGAACGGAGTTGGTATCACGAATTATCGGGCTTACAACAGTGCCGGTTTGCACGAAGCAAGCACAATGTCCGGTAGCGTAAAAATCACACACGTACTTAGCAAAAACTCGTTCTACGATGTTATTGCAAACTACTTCAACGATTTTTACGTTGATATGGACCCGATATTCAAGCATCAAATTACCTTGTACGGTGACTCTATTGCCAATGCAAAATACGGAAGACACCTGCTTGGCGACGGTCGCCAACCGATTAACTTGAGTGCTTACGGTTTTTCTTTTGTTCCCGAAGATAGAGTGCTTAGCAGTTACCGGAAACAAAGGACACAATCCTTTGGCGGTAAAATTAATTTCTTGTATCAGATGGGATTACACCACGAGTTCAAGACAGGCGTCGAGTTTAATTACTACACAATTCGTCGCTATTCGTTCGGACGTGTATTCCAATTGCCTTCATTGGCAAGAGCAATAGCCGATGGTAGCGTTTACGATATTTACAGCAGGCTCGACAATTACGGCTATGACGTTTACGGTAATCCTACTGATAGCGGACTCGAAGCCGCAAAGCACCCCACATTTGCAGCTTACTATATCCAGGATAAAATGGAGTTCCCCGATTTAGTATTGAACATCGGCTTCCGCCTGGATTATATTGACATAGACGCAAAAGTCTTTAAAGATCCCCACAATGTGAAATTTGACAACGAAGGCCACATTGACAAAACTCAATTGGTTAATGTTGACCCGTTGCTTCAGGTTTCACCGAGACTTGGATTCTCATTCCCTGTAACGGACAAAACGGTTTTCCACGCACAGTACGGAAAATTCGTTCAGCAATCGAGGTTGCGTGACGTTTACCAAGGTTACAACGTAATGGCTGATAATATTAAAGGCGGTTACGCTATTTCGCAGCCCGTAGGATTCGGCTTGCGTCCCGAAAGAACCACGTCTTACGAAATCGGTTTCCGTCAACAAATCGGAAACGTATTTGCATTTGACATTACCGGTTTCTACAAAGACATTAAAGACCAAGTTCAAATCCGTTCTATCTTTGCGGAAGAAGGAGCTGCCCACAGCCAATATTATGCATGGGTAAACGGCGACTTTGCAACCATTAAGGGAATCGAGTTTAAACTCGATTTGAGAAGAGTCGAAAGAGTATCTGCCCAAGTTGATTATACATATTCGGATGCGCGAGGCACTGGTTCAAACCCCTCTACTGCTTTCCGTTCCATTTGGCAGTCTCCTACTGCCACACCATTCTTCCCGATGCAGATTGCTCCGCTTGATTTTAACCAGACACACAGAGGTTTCATCAATATTGATTATCGTTTCAGCAACAACGATGGTCCGGTTCTCTTCGGGACACAACCGTTGTCCAACTTTGGAATGAACTTCTTATTCTCCTTTAATAGCGGATTCAATTACACAAGGTGGGATGGTTTTGGAAACGGAAGATATCCGATTGAACCTTTGAATGCTTCGACGACTCCGTGGAATTTCCAACTTGATGCAAAAATAGACAAATCCTTTAAAGTTGGCCCGTTAAATCTTAATGTTTATCTCTGGGTAATTAATGTACTTAATACTCAAAATGTTGTTGCGGTATTTCATACATCCGGCGATGCTTACGATGATGGTTGGCTTACCTACAAACAAGGTAGAGCCGTTGTAGAAGGTTACAAGAGATATGGCGAACAATTTGCCGAAACTTACAAGAAACTCTACAAAACCATGACGTACAGCGCAGGACATTTTGGAACGCCCAGAATTGTTAGATTAGGCTTAAGGATAAATTTCTAATTTTGCATCGTATGTTGTAAAAAGAATTTATATGGAGAAGAAAAATGTATAAAAAAATATCACTAATAATTTTCACGGCGGTCGTTTTCGGCTTCGCCTTGATGGGCTTCTACAAGAACAAAGATGATGTGGAAACCCTTAACAAGGTGTACAAGAATGACGACTATAAGTATATCGATATCAACCAAATCTTTATGTGGATGTCGAATAACGGTGATTGTTCGTTTGACCCTCGGACGAGCGGTGCCGGTCTTTATTGGCCCGGCGGAAAAAATGCTACTATCACCGCAGTATTCGAAGACGGTTTGATTTGGGGTGGTAAGGTAGGTCGTGAAACCAGAGTAGGTGGCAGTACTTACCGCCACGGCTTGCAAGCCGGTAAAATATTGCCGGACGGTACGCCCGACGATCCCAGTCTCGATAAATACAGGATCTACAAAATCAGGAAAGATTGGAAAACATTGCCTCCCGGACCTGAAAAAACGGCTTTGGAAAAAGACGTAAAAGAATGGCCGGTTGAGGACGGCGCTCCGTGGATTGACGTTGACGGAGACGGCACCTACAATCCTGATATTGATCATCCTGATTATGTTGGGGACGAGGTTCTCTGGTATGTTGCTAACGACATGGATCCGTCCAGAACAACCTTCTTGTACGGTACGCTTCCAATGGGGCTTGAAATTCAAGCTACTGTTTTCGGATTTAACCGTACAGGCGATCTTGGAGATATGATCTTCAAAAAATATTTGATTATTAATAAAGGTAACACTACCGTAAGAGATATGATCTTAGGGTATTGGTCGGATACTGACCTTGGAGATGCAAATGACGACTATACCGGTTGCGATACTGTTCTCAGTTTAGGTTATACCTACAATGGCGAAGAGACCGATTCGAAATACGGTTCTCCTTGCCCTGCTGACGGTTACGACTTTTTCCAAGGGCCTATTGTTCCTTCGACCGATCCTTTGGCAGTTAAGTTAGGATTGCCTGATAGTGCTAAGTTCAAAGGCAAATGGAGAAAAGGCTGGAGTAACCTGCCGATGACAGCATTTGCTTTCTACATTAATGGTAGTCCAATCTATTCCGATCCTGACCTTGGAACTGCCGAGGGTTCTATTCAGATGTATTACTATCTCGAAGGAAAAGTTTGGGATGGTAGTGACTTTGTTGACCCGAATACGGGACAACCTACTAAATTTGTTCTTGCCGGAGATCCTGTTGCGGGAACCGGTTGGTACGAAGGCGACGGTTGGCCAGGTGGACCAAAACCGGGTGACAGAAGACACTTAATGTCTTCCGGTAAATTTACTATGGTTCCTGGCGATACTCAGGAAGTTGTGGTTGGTTTCCTAATTGGAATCGGAAACACTTCTCTTAATAGTGTTACCGAGTTGAAGAGAAAGGATGCCGCAGCTCAAACGGCTTACAATTTGAACTTCCAATTAACGGATACACCTCCGGCTCCTAAGTTACACGCTTCGCCGAGTGATCAGAGTGTTACTCTCTGGTGGGAAGCAAATGCTGAAAGTTACGATGCCGGCGACCCGTTAACTTATGGGCAAGGGTATGACGATACAACCTACACATTTGAAGGATATCGTTTGTGGCAATTCAAAGACCAAGCTGGTTCCGACCCTGTATTAATAGGGGTTTGGGACTTAGTGGACTCTATTACCACAATTTATGGTTACCAAACGATTAATGGTGAAAAGGTTCGTGTACCTGTCATTGTTGGACCGAATCAAGGAATCAAGAGATTCAAGATAGTTACTAATGATGCCTACACAAATCAACCGCTACAAAATGGTAACCCGTATTACTTTGGTATCACAGCTTACGGATATTCACCTCATAGTGACCCGAGCTATCTCGAATGTACCCCTGTTGTTAAAGAGGTAATCCCGGGTAAACCGAGAATTGACTACACCCTTGCTTACAACTCAGGTGACCATGTAATGCCTGAACACGTAAGCGGTTATGGCGATGCAAAAGTAATCTTTAAGATTATTGACCCGAGAGCCATAACCGGTGATAAATACAGAGTAGAAATTCACAAAACTGCGGTTGGCGATACATTGTATTACAACTTAATCGACCTCACAAAAGGCGATACGTTAATTAAAAAGCAAACGGATTTCTACGCATTTGAGCAAGATGCTTACGGCAAATGGTACATCCCGGCAGCCGACACATCAAGTAGGCCTATTTACGATGGATTCCAATTGTTTGTACAGGACCTTTTGGCCGATTCAATGAAATTTATCCCGACGAAATATCTGGTTAAGAACGTTCTTGAAGTTAAAGGACCCGGTGGCAAAGAACTTTCGGAACCGGTTAACGTCTGGTATCATTTGAATTCCACGAAGAAATGGATGATTAAGGCTAATAATCAAGAACACAGATTAAATTGGCAAAAATCCAAAACGTTGGAAGGCCTTGGTTATGACGATTACGAAATAAGATTTGACGGTACTTCACAATATTATGTTACCGGTTATGCATTCTCATTTGCACCCGCAACTAAGAATGATACCCTTGGTATTGGAACCGTACCGTTTAGAATCTATGATGTAGGTAAAGATGTTAATAGCGATACGGATGACGTTAGATTGGTAGTTAAAATTCTTGACTATAACAGAACGGATACAACTCAGGCTATTCCGGATCACAAATGGACGCAATTGCCTGATGGCGATTGGGAACAAATTTACGCTTACGAAACAAAAGCATTTAATCCGGATTCTACGTTACCGCCTAAATCGGGTATTTCCAGATATCAGGATCACAAGTTCGGTGCTTTGTCGTTTAGCGGCGATGTCCCCGAGCAAGGAACAGTGGTTCGTATCACGACATGGAAACCTATCGGTGAAGGCGATGCATACGAAGTTGTTCTTAAAGCTCCCAACAATCACGATGTTGCGGCAGCAAAAGAAAAAGTCGATAAGGGCATAAGTGTATTTCCGAACCCATATTTCGGAGCAAACAGACTTGAATTGGATAAATACCGCAGATTTGTTCGCTTCACCGGTTTGCCGGTTAAAGCTACAATTCGTATTTATTCATTGTCAGGTGTGTTTATTTGGAAATACGAAAAGAATAGCCAATCGCAATATGTTGACTGGAACTTAATGAACAGAGACAATCTGCCGGTCGCAAGCGGTATTTACTTGGCTTACATCGATATGCCCGGAATCGGCACAAAAGTTCTTAAGATTGCCATTATTCAAGAACAACAGTATATCGATAGATTATAATGTTAGTGTGAGTGAGGGAGGGATTTATTCCCTTCCCATTGCTCTAATTGTACAAATAAAAGGAGTTTAACGATGTCAAAAAGATTAATACAAGGGTTAGTAATTCTACTTGCTATATCGACCTTGTTCGTTGATACTTACGCAGGCGGCGGTAAAAGAAACGGTACTGCAGCCGCTCAGGAATTAATGATTCCCGTTAGCGCACGTGGAATGGCTTTGAGCGGTGCGTATGTTGCCGGCATCGAAGGAATTGACGCTATTTATTACAATCCTGCCGGATTGGGCGTTTCGAACAATTCCGCCGAGGCAATGTTTTCTTACATGAATTACATTGCCGATATCGGTTTTACCTATGCCGCAGTAGGAATGAATTTCGAAGGCTTCGGCTCTTTGGGATTCAGTGTAAGGTCATTGGACTTCGGTGACATTCCCGTCACGAACGAGGAAAATCCTTACGGTACAGGAGCAACATTCTCACCTACATTTGTTACTGTCGGAGTTACTTATTCGAATGCGCTTACCGATAGAATCCGTGTTGGTGTGAATGTGAACCTTATTTCCGAAACAATAGTAAGTACAAGCGCCACCGGTTTTGCTTTCGACGCAGGTGTCCAATACAATGGCGTTGCCGGCGTGGAAGGATTAAAATTAGGTGTGGCAGTTAAAAATCTGGGTCCCCAAATTGATTGGGACGGACCGGATTTGCTGAGAACCGCAGTTGAAAATGACGCTAAAAGAGGTCCTCAATATTACAAGATAGACGCGGCAGCCTTCGAACTTCCGTCGCAGTTGGAGATGGGACTTGCTTACGAAGCTCATTTCTCAGACCAGTTCAAAGGCGTTGTTTCTACAATGTTCCAGAACAACAACTTCTCCGATGATGAGTACAGATTTGCCGGCGAACTAAGCTTTAAGAATATGTTCTTTGTTCGCGGCGGTTATACTTATGTAAAAGAAGCTGTTGGAAATGAAGACGAATTCCTGTTTGGACCTTCGTTTGGCGTTGGCGTTAAAATGACAGGTTCTCTTGATATTGCGGTTGATTACGCTTACCGTACGGTAAGATATTTCAACTCCAACCACATGATTACTCTGAAATTAGGTTTCTAACCGTTTTTCAGATAGAGAAAAAAGGCTGAGATTTCTCAGCCTTTTTTTTTATTTTTTACGAACTTATTTTTTTGAACTTTGTAAAACATCTGTAGATTAAATATCGCTGTTCGCAAATTAAAATTAGCAATACCCTGAAGGAAGAAAAATGATTAAAAGAACATTATTATTTCTTTTCTTATTTTCAATATTAGTAACGGCGCAGGAAAAGTTTAAAGTGGATTTTGACTACGCTGTTTTTCCTGTAAACAAACAGTACGGGCAAGTTGAAATCTACTACGCCTTTTACCAAAATACGATGAAGCCCGTTGTTAAAAACAAACAGAAATACGTTGCGGGCATTCTCGGTGTGCGGATTCAAAAGTCTGAAAACGACTCGCTTGTTTTTCAAAAGGAGTACAATTTTAATTCTCCTTTTAACGAAAAAAACTCCAAACAAAACTTAACGGGACTTCTGCGGTTTAATCTAAACCCCGGAAAATACCGTTGTGTTTTGGTTGCGAAAGATTTTTTCAATAAGGCAAACACTGACAGCGCAAATTTCGATTTTAAAATCAGAGTTCCTTCGCCGGACAGATTCTCACTCAGCGATATTCAGCTTGCAAGCGAAATAAAAAATTACGATGTTGACCCGAATTCCTATTTTTACAAAAACACGCTCGAAGTCGTACCGAATCCGAGTATGGTTTACGGAGTGAATCTTCCTGTCCTTTATTTTTACAACGAGCTTTACAACGTAAATGTTGACGTTAAAAGTCCCACGTTAAAAGTAAGTCATTACATCTTTGATTCTTCCAACAGATTAAGATATTTAAAGTCCCGTTACTACGGACGAAAAAACAATGCTATTGTGGACATTGGCGCCATTAATATTAAAAAGTTTGGCAGTGGAATTTACACGCTTGTTGTTGCCGTGAGCGATACGGTAAAAAATTTAAGTATTAAATCCTCCAAAAAGTTTTACATTTACAATCCCGGGGTCAAAGACACACTCCGTCCAATTGCCGAAGCTCCCGATATGTTGGCTACGCAGATTGCGGCATTCAGTCCCGATGAAGTGGACGAGATGTTTGCTCAATCTTCTTACATTGCAACGGAGCCGGAAATCTCAGCTTGGAAAAAATTAACAAACGTTGAGGGTAAAAAGAAATTTCTTTACCGCTTTTGGAAAAAACGGGATCCAAATCCCTCAACGCCTGAAAATGAAGCCGAGATTGAATACTTCAAGCGAGTGAAATTTGCCAATGCTTCCTTCGGAAATATGTTGCAAAAGAAAGGTTGGAAAACCGACCGTGGAAGGGTTTACATTGTTTACGGGCAACCATCCGAAATTGAACGCTTCCCGAACGAAAAAGATTCCAAACCTTACGAGATTTGGCATTACGAAAATATTGAAGGCGGAGTGATTTTTGTCTTTGCCGATTTTACAGGCTTCAACGATTATCGCCTTATTCACTCCACAAAGCGCGGAGAACTTTCCGATTACAACTGGCGCTCGAGAATTATGAATTAGTTAATTCGCACAATTTCTGAAAACATTGTAGATGAAAAAAGTAAAAAGCGAAAAGAAGGAAAACAAGACTTCTTTAATAGAAAAATATTTTGACCCGAAAGAAACGGTTGTTTTAGGCGCTATTTTGGCTGTTGCTTCACTGTTGCGTTTGATTTACATCGTGGAAATTCAAGGCACGTTTTTTATGACCTACCTAACGGACGACTCCAAGATTTACAACGATTGGGCTGTCCGTATGGTCACAACGGGCGTTTGGCATTCGGATGCACCTTTTTTCATGGCTCCGGTTTATCCTTACATCTTAGCCGTAATTTATTTGATTTTCGGGAAATCGCTTTTTGTCGTTCAATTTATTCAAACGCTCTTTAGCACCGCCGCAATTGTTTTCATTTATTTGGCAGGAAGGAATTTCCACTCGAAAAGCGCCGGCTACGTTGCGGCAATTATTGCCGCTTTTTACGGAAATTTTATTTTTTACTCGGGCGCAATCCTCTCCGAGACGTTCCAAATGTTTTTTATGTCCGTTCTCATTTACAAACTTTCTCAGGACATTTCCAAATTCACGTTAAAAGATTATTTAATTGTTGGAATATTAACGGGCATTGCAGGCATCTTTAGGGGAAACACATTGGTATTTGCCGGATTGTTTTTCCTCTGGCTTTTGTGGAAAGCTTTCAAAGCCAAGCAGGTTGAGCGGAAAGCTTTGTTAAACAAAGTTGCGGTCTTTACAGGCGGTGTGGTTTTGATGATACTGCCGCTTACAATTCACAATGTCCTTTACGGGCACGATTTTGTTCTCCTGACTGCAAACGGAGGAATTAACTTTTACATTGGCAACAATCCGCGCTCGGTTGGCGTTTTTGTTACTCCCCGCGAGTTCGACTTTTACGAGGACATGGCAGGGCGCAAATATGCCTCGCGTATTCTTCACAAAAGATTAAAGTCTTCCGAGGCTTCTTCCTATTGGTACGGCAGGGGATTTGATTTCATTGAACAACATCCGTGGAAGTACGCCAAACTTGAATTTAAAAAGTTAATACTCTTTTTTGGCAAGGACGAAGACCCACAGACGTCAATAATGAATCCCGATTATTTTGCGGAGCATTACTCAACTATTCTTCAACTTCCGTTGTTCGGCTTTTTCTTTGTTTCGCTTTTTGCAATTGCCGGGCTGATTTTCAGTTACAGATTTAAGGATAATAACACTCCATTTATTTTACTTCTCACCGGTTTTGTGATTGGGAATATTTTATTCTTCGTTAACGGAAGATTCCGTTTGGCAATAACACCGTTATTGATGATTTACGCCGGTTACGCAATTGTTAAAAGTTACGAATTAATTTACGAAGGGAAGTGGAAGGAATTTAAGACTCCCGCAATTGTGCTTGCAGCTTTTGTTTTGTTTTACTATTACGGAATAGACCGACCGCGCTTTACGCCGTACGATGCGCTTT
>JALWGH010000168.1 GCA_027013735.1 Melioribacteraceae bacterium | reverse complement strand
GATTAATTCCGCCAAGAATATTTTCATCGTTAAGCTGCCAGAGCAGTTTACCTTCGGGACTTAACACAACAAGATTGTGTGGCGATTCAACAAAATAAAAATTTCCTTCGAGGTCAATACCAATTCTTCGATTGTAATTAACCCCTTCGTTTTTGTATTTCCAAACAATGGTTGAGTCAAGGGAAATTAAGAACGTTTCCTTGGTATCACTCGAAACAATAATCTTATTGTCTTTCAATAACAGCGGTGAGTTTGCAGGTAAGAAATATCCCACGGGTTTTGACCAAATTAATCCATCGGTTAATGAGTAAGCTTTTAATACAGAAGGATTACCGCTATCCAGAAAAAACAATGTCCTGCTTTTACCACAGACAATGTCTCCTTCGGTGAAATTAATTTGGACGCTTTCAATGGTATTAGCGGCGTTCGGAAATGCAAGAGGCGTTCTTCCCGTGGATTGCATATCATGGTGCCAAGCGGGCCATGGGCTATCTGCCAAGCTGGGCCAAGGAATGTCTTCTTGGTATCCCGGCGGATTTTGCTCGGATGGTTGTGGCTCTGTGCTTTGTTTGCAAGCTGAAAAGTTAATGACTATTAAAGCCGAAAGTAAAACAAGTAATTTTTTCATAATAAAAGCTCCTTATTTAATAATTACTAAATATTGATTTTCGTATCCTATGTAATATGTTCTGTCGTTAACAGGAACGTTTGGAAAAATTTGTCCGTAAAATTGTTTTTCGTTGCCTGAAAAATTCCAAACCATATTTCCTGTTTTATCGTAGCAAAGATAAATTATTTCATCATTCTCGGTCTCTTCCGATACTGCCAAATAAATATTACCGGCTATATCGGAAGATACAAAACCGTCAAGAGTGCGTGGCAATTCAACCGCCCAATTTCTTTTTCCTTCCTGATTAAAGGAGTACAATGAATCATTTAGCGCCAAAATGCAATTACCGTATTTGGAGATAGTGATGCTGCCCCAACCGGACTTTACAAAACCGCGTGACCACAATAATTTACCATTGGAATTGTATTTAAATATTTTGTTCTTATGTGCATCTTGGTCGCCCCCGTAAACATAAATATTGCCTCCTGCGTCAACGGAAAATGCAAAGGAGAAAATATGTTCTTTGCTTTCCCATTCAATCGAACGTGTTTGGATGTCGAAGGATTTTAAAGATGTTAAATTTCCTCCGTCCGAACTGAGACTAATAAAAATTAATTTTTTACCGTCGGGAGAAAAATCCAATCCGAAATAAGGGGCTATTAGTGGATCTGAAATAGTCCAGTTGATTTTCCCGTCTTTGCTAACGGAGTAAAAAATGCCGTCAAAAGTAATGAAATACAGATTTCCCTCCTTGTCAACGTTCAAATTTTCGGCAGGTTGAATGTCGTCAATTTGCCAAAGCAAGTTGCCGTCCGGCTTTATTGCCCAAAGTTTTTTTAGCGGAATTGAGGAGATGTAAATCACGCCGTCGTTTCTTACAACAGGACTTACAGGGTTAATGAAAGAAGATTTGATTGGGTAAATCCATTTTAAATTTCCTTTCGGAGAAAGAGCCACAAGTCCCGAACTGTCTCTGCTTCCCATTTCCATGGCAATGTAATAAAGTGTGGAATCCGGTCCGACGGTAAGAGCCGAAATATTTTTGCCCGGCAGAATTTTCACAGTCTTGGATAAGCCATATCCTCCTCTGCTTGTAGATCTCAAAGTTCCCTGAGCCGAACCTGTTTTAATCGGCCATGGGCTCTCCGCCAAACTGGGCCAAGGAATATTTTCCTGATATCCCGGCGGATTTTGCTCCGGTGGCGCCGGCTCTGTGCTTTGTTTACAAGCTGAAAATGAAATGACAATCAAAACTGAAAATATGGTGAATAAATTTTTCATCATAAAATCTGTTTCTACTTGATGATTACTAATTTATTATTAAAGTAACTCAAAAAGTAAGTTCTTCCGTAAGCGGGAATGCAAGGGAATTCAAAACCGTAAGCAAAATTATCATTGCCGGATGTTTCCCACTTTAAATTTCCATTGGAATCGTAGCATAAATATGTTGTTGTTTTGGACAAATAAAGATCCGAAGCGGCAAAGTAAATGTTGTTTTCAGAATCCAAAGACAAAAGTCCATTGATTTTTGTCGGTAACGCGGTTTTCCATTTTAATTTACCGTTGTAATCTATTGAATACAAGGTGTCTCCAATAGCGGCTATGCAGTCACCATATTCATCTAATGCAATTGCGCCCCATTCCCATTCAGGTATTAAATAACGCCAAATCATTTTGCCGTTTCTGTCGTACTTAAATATTCCGTATTTTGATTTTTCATTTTGATATTCAAGGGAGTAAATTTCCCCTTGAGAATCAATCATAATGGAATAAATAAATGCAGAATCTTGGGACTCCCATTCTATTTCTCTTGTTTCTAAATTTAGTGATTTTACTTTGTAATCGGATGACAAGATAAGGCTTTTATTATCAGGGGTAATTGCAAAAATTGTTAACCCAATCGGTAACTGTGACCAAGGAATTTGCCAGAGAATTTTTCCCTCGCTACTTATCGCATTTAAAAAGCCCGAACCGCCCATATAATAACTGCTACAGTACAACGTTCCATCTTTGCCCAAGACCATCCAGTCATAAGCCGGCATATCGTCAAGCTCCCACAATAAAGTTCCGTCCGGGTTAATTGCGTAAAGCTTTTTTTCTTCATTAGAAGAAACATAAATCACGCCGTCGTTTCTAACTATTGGGCTTGCGGGGTCGGGTTTACCATGGTTTGCTTTAAAAGGGAATATCCATTTTATCTTTCCCGAAGGTGTCAATGCAACCAGTCCCGAAGTATCGCTGTAATCTTGAGAACCTCCTGAGTAAACTGCAGTGTAATAAATTGTAGAATCTTTACCTATTGCTAATCCTGTTTGGTTGAACTGTGGCAGATCAATTACTTCTCTGATACCCTGTGTCCCTCCGAGACTTTTGGATCTACAAGTCCTTTGAGAATTTGCAATGGTCGAGGGCCAAGGGCTATCTGCCAAGCTGGGCCAGGGAACATCTTCTTGGTATCCGGGCGGATTTTGCACCAATGGTGGTGTAGGCTCTGTGCTTTGCTTGCAGCCGTAAAAGAGCAAAGCTAAAGAAAAGATGAACAAGACTAATTTTTTCATAATAACCCTTTCGAACTTTTTCTACAAAATTAAAAATATTTTTTGCAAAAAACAGTGCAAAAATTTTTGCACTATTTTTCATCCAGTCATCCAACCTGTCGCGCCGAATTCCGCAGAGTGCGGAAGAAGGCGGAGCATCCAAAAGCATTTAGGGCATTCGCCCAAACGGGACTCTTGGATAATTGGAGGAATGCATTGTTGAATACAAGGCTTATTTAGTGGAAAGTGGAAAATGGAAAGTGGAAAGTTAAAATTAGTTAACAGTGAGCAGATAACAGTGAACAGTGAAAATTAGGATTGAGAAATTGCAATAAAGTGATTTGTCATTTGCTCCGCCTTCGGTCCCGCCGCTGGCGGGACGTCAT
>JALWGH010000167.1 GCA_027013735.1 Melioribacteraceae bacterium | reverse complement strand
TCCGCTCCTTGAAACGTTTTTGTAAACATTGAGTTTGTAAATTTTGCCTTCGTAATTGATTTTCAAGAAGCCGTAACGAATAGCTTTCCTTGCTTCTCCCTTTGTTCCCCAAATTGTAATTGTGTCCTTCGCAGGATATTCGTAAAGCTTTGAGTAAAAAACAAAAGCAGGGTCAACGTCAAAATACTTTAACGGGTGGAATTTCACCTTTGTCCTCCCGTTGAATGGCGAAGCGGGGTCGGTTTCCATCCGGAGATTTTTCATCTGGCGATAGTGCTCAATTTCTTTAATGTAAGCTTCTTCTTCGGGCGTGTATTTTTTACCGCAGGAAATAACCAACAATGCAAACGTCAATAATAACAGTGTGTATTTTAATTTATTCATTTTTCTCTTCCGTTGTTAATAAGTTAATTGTTTTCGTCCTTTGCAACTTTGCTTTTCAATTCGTTCAACTTATTCAATGCTTCAATCGGCGTAATGTTGTTTACTTCAATCTCGGAAATTTCTTTGCGAATTTCGTCGTCTTTAAATTCAAACAGATTTAATTGAATTCCGTCCTCCTGCCGAACTTTCTTTTTCCGCGCTTTCTTAACTTCAAAAGGAGTCAGTTCTTTTCCTTCGAGGTTTTGCAAAATTTCTTTTGCCCGTTTTGTCACGAACGGCGGCAAGCCAGCCATTTGCGCCACTTGGATTCCGTAACTGTGGTCTGCTCCGCCGGGAGTAACTTTGTGAAGGAAAATTACTTTGTCGTCGTATTCCCGAACTTCCACTTTGAAATTTTTTATTCTCGGAAAAATCGAAGCCATTTCATTTAATTCGTGGTAGTGGGTTGCAAAAAGTGTTTTTGCGGCAACGAGCGGATTTTCGTGCAGGTATTCCGTAATTGCCCAAGCAATTGAAATTCCGTCGAACGTGCTTGTTCCACGTCCCACTTCGTCCAATAATATCAGGCTTTTGGCGGTTGCGTTGTTTAGAATGTTTGCCGCTTCCTGCATTTCGACGAGGAAAGTACTTTCGCCTGCGGTAATGTTGTCGCTGGCTCCAACGCGCGTAAAAATATTGTCCACCAAGCCGATTCTGGCTTCCTTGGCAGGCACGAAAGAACCGATTTGTGCGAGGAGAACAATCAAGCCTATTTGACGGAGATAAACAGACTTGCCCGCCATATTTGGACCTGTTAAAATGATTATTTGTGTCTCGTCATTGGAAAGGTAAGTTGAGTTAGGATGGAATTTTTCACCGGGCGGCAAAATTCTTTCCACAACCGGATGCCTGCCTTCCTTAATGTCAATCACACCCGATTCATCCAGCAACGGACGTGTGTAATCGTAATCTTCGGCGCATTGAGCAAAGGACTGGTAACAGTCAAGCTCGGCAATCAATCTGCCGTTCTGTTGAATCTGCTCGGCAAAACTTGAAGCAAAAGCCCGCACTTCATTGAACAATTGGTTTTCCAAGACCGAAATATTTTCTTCGGCATTCAGAATTTTATCCTCGTATTCTTTCAATTCCGGCGTAATATAACGTTCGCTGTTTACAAGCGTTTGCTTACGGATGTAATCCTCGGGCACTTTCTCCTTGTGCGCATTGCTAATCGAAATGTAATAACCGAAAACTTTGTTGTAGCTAACTTTAAGGGACGGAATATTCGTGCGCTGCCGTTCCTTTTCCTGAAACTTTGCAATCCAATTTTTCGCATGCTTCGTAATGTCCCGCAGTTCGTCAAGTTCGGGGGAATATCCCGGGCGGATTACATTACCATCGCCAACGCTCACAGGTGGTTCGTCGGTTATTGCTAGCTCAATCTTTTCAATCACTTCGTCAAGCGCATTGAGGTTTTCGCCTATTATTCTTAGTCTTTCGGCGCTTGCAGTGTCCAGAAGCTGCTTGAGTAAAGGGATTTTCCCAAGTGATGTTTTTAGATTAATTAATTCGCGAGGCGTAGCCCTTCCGGTGCAAACCCGGGAAGTTAATCTCTCTAAATCACCAATTTCCTTTAACTCTTCCCGGATATTTTTTCGCAAAGCTTTGTTGGAAAACAAATCCGCAATACTTTCCTGCCTTTTCAGTATCGGCTCGAGTTTTCGCAACGGCGCTGCAACCCAACGCTTAAGGAGTCTCCCGCCCATTGAGGTGTTGGTTTTGTCAAGTATCCCAATCAATGAGCCTTCGCGCGAACCCTCCTGCATCGTGAACATAATTTCAAGATTGCGTTTAGTTGCAAAATCCAACTGCATAAAATCGGAAGGATTAAAATGCGCCACCTTGTTCAAATGTCCGATGTTTTCTTTCTGGGTTTCCTTTAAGTAATTTAACACAGCACCCGCCGCAGAGACAGCCACATTCAGCTTGTCAATCCCAAAACCCTTTAACGTTTGCGTGCCGAAATGATTAAGCAACAAATCCTTAGCAAACTCGTACTCGAAAATCCAGTCTTCCAAAGTTGAAATTCTTGCCGAAGGAGCGTATTTCCCAATTGTTTCTTCGAGAATAACTTTCTGCCTTTTGGAAATTAAAATTTCCGCGGGATTTATTAATCCAAGCTGATTTTTAACATCGTTCGCGTGAGTTTCGTAAGAATAAAATTCGCCGGTGGAAACATCCGAAAAAGAAATGCCGGCAATGTTGTCCTTAATGTAAATTGCCGCAAGGTAATTGTTCTTTTTGTGGTCAAGGAGTTTGTCCGAGAAAGCAACGCCCGGCGTAACAACTTCAATCACGTCCCTTTTTACAATGCCTTTGGCAAATTTAGGATCTTCCAATTGTTCGCAAATTGCAACGCGGTAACCGGCACGCACGAGCTTTGGCAAGTAAGTATCAATTGCGTGATGCGGAAACCCCGCAAGAGGCACATTTTCGGCTTTCCCGTTTGCCCTTTTGGTAAGAGTTATCCCCAAAACTTTCGAAGCGGTTTTTGCGTCCTCGTCGAAAGTCTCAAAAAAATCCCCCACCCTGAAGAGCAAAATCGTATCGGGATACTGCTTTTTAATTCTATTATATTGTGCCATTAAAGGCGTTGCGCTCATAAAACCTCTGAAAAATTTAAACAATAAAAATAGCTACTACTTCAGTGAGTTTCAATTTTGTTTTTGACACTTTTGACAGGTTGATTGAACCGTAATTTTGGTACAAGTTTAAATTAGGTAGCAAAAGTTTGAAGACAGGAAAAACCACAATACATAATTTAAGGAGAATTAAAGAAATTCAGTGGGAGATTTAATTATGGTAAGCGATAAAATATCACTCCAAAAAGTCATTAGATACTTAAAAATCTAATGACTTTTTGGGTATTTATCTATAAGTTGTTAATAAAGTAACTAAAAATAGATGAATGTTAAGGTTTAAACTGTAAGTGTTGCAACCACTCAAAATGCGGGGGCAGCCCCTACTCGTAAACCGTCCAAACGGTAGGGACAACTCACGAGTTGTCCCTACCCTCAAGTTTGGCTTTTAACTAGAGAGAGGAGAAAAAGAAGAGAAAAAGTTGGAAAAGTAAATTTTTTTTGTTAAATTGTATCTAGTGATACAACTAGAATATGGAGATGGA
>JALWGH010000166.1 GCA_027013735.1 Melioribacteraceae bacterium | reverse complement strand
TCTCCGCTTTTCGTTAAAACACCGAGCAGTCCTGAGATTGCACCCATCCCCGTTGCAAAGGAAACAGCCGTTTCCCCTTTCTCAACATACGCAAGATTTTCTTCAAGCAAATCTTTGTTCGGCTCGCCGAGTCTGTCGTAAATAAAAATCGGCGGTTCGCCTTCGTGCTCTGCGGCTTCGGCAAACTGCTGAAAACCCTGAGCGCCTCTTTCCACCGAATCCAAACGGAATGTAGTGGAAGAAGAAATCGGCGCCGTTACGTGGTGGGAATAATCCCACTTTTCAGAAATACTTTTTCCGTAAATCAGATGAGTGTCCATTGAGTATTTGGAATTGTTAAGCTCAGGCTCACTTCCTTTCTTCTTTCCCATACCAGCCTCCAATTTATTTTCTTTTTTAAATGTAAAATAATCCTAACGGAAAGATTTTCAAAATGCTTTTTATCTTTTTGCACACAAGTTTAACGGACGTTTTAATTGTAATCTATTATTGCTAATTTTGGGCTTAATAATATTTTTATTTGACGCTAAGAGGAAATCAAAATTTTGTCAGGGCAACAAGGAAATGAAAAAAATTAAAACGATTACAATTCTGTTAGTACTATTAGCTTTTTCGGAAATTAGTTCCCAATACATTCCCAAGAAATGGGTAAAAGTTTACAGCGACTCTTCATCGGTTACTTACATCGACACAACCTCAATCCGAAACCGGCAAAAACAAATTATTTTCTGGAGTTTAAAAGTTCTAAGCCAAGGTACAAGCGAAAAAGGAATTAACGGACTGGTTTTCAGAATTAAAACTCAATACGTAGTAAATGACATCACTAAAAGATTTTCAACTCTGGGAACTCTCTATTATGATAAGCAAGGAAAACTTATCGGCGATAATTACAACAGTAACATTACCGGCGCAGGCGAAGTATTCAGCAAACCGATTAATATTTCGAAAGAGTTCGAATCAATTTACAAATTTGTTTCCGATTACCTTTGGCATTCGGAAAAAAGCACACCTGAAACAGTAGCAAAACAGGACACCTCTCCTGCAGTCGTTCCAAAAACAAATCCCATTGTCGCGCAAAAAGAAAAGACAGCACCTCCTGTTAGAAAACCGGCTATTCAAAAAACAGACACTATCTCAAAGCAAGTTGCCGCTTCAAAAGAAAAAGTTAAAGTAAAATCTCCTAAAATTACCAAGGCGAAAATGGATACAGTCTCCCCGATAACAATCAAAGCAGTAAACTGGAATAAGCACGAAAAGATACCCGAGCCTGTCGAATTGCCTAAAATAAAAGCTCCTACTTTAGATTCCGGAGAAAAAGAAAAGCCGGGACAATCGGTAAATAATTCCGCTTACGTTTACAATACAAAAAAAGAAAGGTTTGTTACAAGCTCCATTTTAACAGACGGCAAAAAATATGTTGTTCAAGTTTCCTCTTGGAAAAACAAAAGAATTGCCGAATCGCAAGTCGAAAAATTAAAAGCAATGGGCTACAACGCATTCATCGTGAAAGTTTACATCGCCAAAAGACACGGCACTTGGAACAGAGTTAGAGTCGGTTATTTTGATTCCTTGAGAGAAGCAAAGAAAATACAACGGGAAATAAAAAGGAAATTAAAATAAGTTTAAGACTCGAAATGGTACAAGTTTAAATTTAGTGACAAAAAAAGAAGAAATAAGAAACCAGAAATAAGAAATGGTTAAATGCAAGACACAAGAGCCTAAATACAAACCGTAAATAATTGAAATTTAATTTCTTCGATACCTTCGGCATCGGTTTATCTTTCCTCTATTTTCTTCTATTTACATTCGACCCCCGACTAAGTCGGGGGTCGTATAGTTGCCAATAATCTATTTTACAAAAGCCATTTCACAGATAGACAACTTTCTTTTTCTTACGGGAAAGAGCAGAATGCTTTTTAATACTGTTTCCGAAAGAATCCCGAAGGGATTCAATGTAGATAGCAAAAAGAATCAAAATTGAAGAAGAACCCTGAAAGGGTTCAAGTTTTAAGAGCAAAATATTCAAAATAAAAATACAATGATAATATTTTGCCACCGATTTTAAACCTGTGCCCTCGAAAAATATTTTTATTATTACAAAAAGTAAAATATATTTCGAATTCAAAAAATGGCGCATTCGTCTAGCGGTCTAGGACACCGCCCTCTCAAGGCGGAGATCACGGGTTCAAATCCCGTATGCGCTACGAAAAACAAAACCGCTAAGGAAAATATTTCTTAGCGGTTTTTATTTTTTCTAAAATTAAATTTTTCTGAAATCATTGCTCAATAATTATCTCGTCGCTGAAAATCCAGGCACCGCCGCCGTAACCCCAATGCCATTTGGGACAAAGACCGACATTTTCAGCTTTAATTTTAATGAATCTGATTTTCTTTCCGACATTTGCAAACAACCTTTTTATTCTTACTTCGCTCCTCGGTTTAACGGGAAACGAGTAACTTTCTTTAAGTTTCCTAAACACTCCGTTTTTGCCGGCAGTGTAAAACTCAACTTTTTTAGGGAAGAAAATCCACGAGCCTTGATTTTCAAGAAAACGAATTGAAACTCTTTTGATTTTTGTCGGTTTACCTAAATCAACAATTGCAATCAGGTCGTCTTTCTGAAATCCCTGCCAATGTCCGCCGTGAAAGTCCTTGCTTCCCAAAACGCCGTCAATTAAGGCGTAATTCCTACCGCCGGTGTATTTAGCACTGTATTTATTGACCAAACGGATTGTCGGGTAAACGACACCGTCTTTTTTTAACCAGGGATTTTTCAAATTGCGATTTATTGCTTTGGAAAACCAAACTTTGAGAATAGGGCTGGGCTTAAAATTCCGGGCAAAAGCCCGAGCTTGTAAAAGCAAAGAATTTTTAATTACAAACGGTTGCAGGTAAACCGGAGATTGTAACGTCGGCACACTGCCGTCCAAAGTGTAATGAATTTCAGCATTTTTATTTACACAACCGAGCCGTACTTCTCTGCTGTTACCGAACATCGTTGCTTCCCCATTAATGAAAGGCTGGAATAAACACCTCTCCTCGGAAGGGACAAACTTCCAATTTATTTCGGAAAGAGGACGTTCGCCCTTTTTTGCTCCAAATGATTTGTCCGGACTTTTTGCCATTTCAAAAACAATGTCAGCTCCGTTTTTAAGTTCGCCGTATTTCAAGAAAGAATTTTTCACCTGCTCCCCATTAATTTTCAGCTCTTTAACAAAAATGTTGTTCGGAGAATAATTATTAGACTTAATCGTTATTTCCTTTCCGTTTTCCAATTTAATTACGGCTTTCTTAAAAACAGGAGAGCCGATTGCGTAGTAATCCGAACCCGGCGTAACGGGATAAAAACCGAGCGCACTAAAAACGTACCACGCAGACATCTGTCCGCAATCCTCATTTCCGGGGAGCCCGTCCGGTGTGTCCGAATAAAGCTCGCGCAATATTTGCCTTACTTTTTCTTGTGTTTTCCACGCTACTCCGGCGTAATCGTACAGGTAAGCAATATGGTGACTCGGTTCGTTGCCGTGGGCGAATTGCCCGATTAAGCCGGTAACATCCGAAGGAAGCGCAGATTTATTTTTTATTTTTGCATTAAACAAATCATCCAATTTTTTTACGAACTGTTTGTCTCCCCCCATTAATTTAATCAAACCTTGAACATCCTGCGGGACAAACCACGTGTACTGCCACGAATTGCCTTCGGTAAATTCACCGGCGCCCAACGGAGAAGCATCGGCAGGATCAAAGGGTGTTTTCCAAAGACCGTTGAATTTTCGTCCGCGCATAAATTTAGTTGTGGTATCAAAAACATTCTTGTAATTCTGTGCCCGCTGTAAAAAAATATCGTAATCTTTTTTGTCATTTAGTTTGCCCGCCAATTGTGCAATGCACCAATCGTCGTAAGCGTATTCGAGCGTTTTGGAAACTGCATCGGTTGTGCTGTCCATTGGGCAAAAACCAATTTGTTCGTAATATTTCAATCCGCGTGAATCCTTATTTGCATCTTCCACCATTGCTTTCAACGCTTCGTTAACATTGAAATTCCTCACATCTTTAAAGTAAGCGTCAACAATAACAGGGACGGAATGGTAACCAATCATCACCCAAGTTTCATTTGCCGCAAGTTCCCAAACAGGCAAATGTCCGCTGTGCTTGTATTTTAGCAACAGAGTGTTCACAAAATCCGAAGTTCGTTTCTTGTCGATTAACGTAAACAAAGGATGCAATGCCCTGAAAGTGTCCCACAAAGAAAAGACAGTGTAAACAGTCCTCTTGCTATTGTGCACTTGCCCGTCCATTCCGATGTAGTTCCCGTCAACATCATTAAAAACATTAGGATGAATCATTGTGTGGTAAAATGCTGTGTAAAATATTCTTTTGTTTTTTTGGCTTCCTTCAACTTTAATTCTCGAAAGTTCTTTCTCCCAAGAGGACAAGGCATTTTTCCTAACGGTTTCAAAATCCCAAGTATTACCTTCGGCTTGCAAATTTTTTCTTGCGCCTTTTAATGACATGTGCGAAATACCTGTGCGTACTACAAGGCTTTCCCCTTTCTTCATTGGAAAAACAAAAACGGCTTTTACGGTGTCGTTCTCAAGTTTCGTATTGTTGAAAATTTTCTTTCCGTTAAAGAGTTCGAATTTTTCAAATGGCTTTGAAAATTTGGTAAAGAAGTAAACTGTGTGTTCCCTTGCCCAGCCGTGGGAAGTCCTAAAACCTTGAATCGAATTTTTGTTCAAAATTTGAACTAATTCTTTCGTGGCTTTGTCGCTGATTCCGTGAACAAGATCTAAAATCACTTTCACTTTTCCGCTTTTGTAAACAGTGTATTTTTGAAATCCCGTCCTTTTAGTTGCGGTTAGTTCAACTTTAATTTTGTAATCTTTCAAATAAACCGAATAATAACCGGGCTGTGCAACTTCGGTCAAGTGTGAAAAACGAGAGCGGTAGCCCGCGTCGGGATTTTCTTTTGTACCAGCATTAAATCTAATTTTGCCTGTAATCGGCATAAACATTATGTCTCCGTAATCCGCCGCGCCTGTTCCGCTAAGATGCAAATGGCTAAAGCCCATTATTGTTGAATCGGAATAATGGTAGCCGGAACACCAGTCCCAGCCTTTAATATCAGTATCAGGACTTAGTTGCACCATGCCAAAAGGAACAGTTGCGCCGGGGAAAGTGTGCCCGTGTCCCCCGGTTCCAATAAAGGGATTAACGTAATCCGTTAGGCGTTGGGCAAACAAGTTAAGAACCGTTAATGTGAAAACAGCCAATATTAATTTTTTCATTTTCAAACCCTATTAAAAATCAATTTCCTTACTCAAATTATTACAGCGTGCTAAAAATTACAAACGCAGACGAATTATTTTCATTAGAAATCGTTCGTGTTTTTATTAGCTTTTTTAAAGAATAATAATTATTTTAGAGATGTAAGCATTTTAGCTACATAATGTTCTTCTATCCGCTTGATAGAAAGTAATCACGGGTAATAAATGACTCGGGCAATAAAATTATACGAAGCCGAACTTTACAATGTTTGGCAAAACAAATCTTTCGAGAATCCTCTCCAATCGGGGACAGGGCAAAAGATTGAAATAATTGATCCGGGAGAATTAAATAAGGACAGCTCGGGACCTGATTTTAAAAATGCGAGGGTTAAAATTGACGACATCACTTACGTGGGCGATGTTGAAATCGAGCGGGATTACAACGACTGGAAACACCACGGGCACAACATCGACAAAAAATACAACAAAGTAATCCTCCACGTTTGCTTCCTAAACAAATACCGCCAAAATTACGTTTACAACAAAGAAGGCAGGAAAATCATTTCCATTTGCCTGTCCGATTACATTGACGAAGAAGAAGTAAAAGAAATAAACCGCAAAATCGAGGCTTCCAAAGAGGAGCTGTCTCATAGATTAAGATGCATTGAGCTTGCGGATAAAATTCCCTTCGGATTTAAAAAGAGATTTCTTGCCGAGTTGGGTATTAAACGCTTTGAGAAAAAAACAAACAGAATCTTCGAAAGATTAAAAGAGCTGAAATTCCTTTCAGAATTAAAAATTAAAGAACCGAAAATCGGTTACGAATTAACGGAGGAATTTAACTCCCGCAACTTCAGCGCGGAAGAATTTCAAGACCCTGCATTGTGGGAACAACTTTTTTACGAATTCATTTTTGAAGCGCTCGGTTACTCCAAGAACAAAAACATTATGTTGAAATTAGCCCGCTCGGCAAATTTGAATTTCATTAAACGCTTAAGCGACAAAGAAAATTTTATTGAACTTGCCGAAGCGGCTCTTTACGGCATCGGAGGCTTGCTGCCTAATGTTAACGGGGACGAAAAAGAAAAGTACAGCGAGTACACTTTAAAACTAAACGAAGATTGGGAGAACATCAAAAAGATTTACGACGGCGAAGTTTACTCGGAAACCGATTGGCATTTCTTTAAATTACGTCCTCAAAATTTCCCGACAATCAGAATAGCTGGAGGCGTGCGATTTTTGAAGGAACTGCTTTTTAACGATCTTATTTCCAGAATCGTTAAAAAAATTATTGAAATCCGCAGCCTTTCGGTTTTAATGAATTCTTTAAAATCCCTTTTTATTATTAAGTCCGGCGGATACTGGAAAAGACACTACACTTTCGACAATTCCTCGAGCAAGGAAATAAAATATTTTGTAGGACTTTCCCGTGCGGACGAAATGGTTGTTAACGTAGTGCTTCCTTTTCTTGCACTTTATTTTAAAATTTTCGGGAAAGAGAATGCTGGCAAAAAAGTAATGAAAATTTACCAAATCTATTCGCAAAATTCCGACAATAGAATAACCCGCGAAGTTGCGGAAAATCTTGACGTCGAACTGCTGCTGAAGAAATCCATTTACTCACAAGGAATGATTGAACTGTTCAGGAGTTACTGTTCAAAAAACAAATGTCTCGAATGCAAATTAGGCGAGCAAATCTTCAACTAAAAAACATTCTTAATTCTTCATTCTTAATTTTTAATTCTTAATTAATTCGACTTGCCGGTAAGCTTATTAATTTCATCCCGCAATTTTGCAGCTCTTTCGTAATCCTCTTTTTCGATTGCTTTACGCAGCAAGTCCTGCAACATTGCAACTTTAGCTTCCTTGGAAGCAGGGGGCGAAGATTTTTCTGCAAAGAAATCTTCCTCGTCAAAAATTTCTTCTTCCGGTTTTTCTTCGCTACTGCTTGGAACAATAGCAGCAACTTTCATTACTTCTTCGTTTACGTAAATGGGAACGCCAACCCTGACGGCAAGAGCAATTGCATCGCTCGGACGCGAATCTATTTCGCTTGTTAATCCCGAAGTCTCAATAATTATTTTACCGTAAAATGTGTTCTCCCTTAAGTCGGTAATTTGTACTTCTATTACAGTTCCGCCCAAATGGTCAATCACGGATTTCAACAAATCGTGGGTAAGCGGGCGAGGTGGTTTAATTCCTTCCAGTTCAAGCGCAATGGACTGAGCTTCGAAAGTGCCTATTAATACAGGCAAACGACGTACGCCGTAAACTTCCTTCAGCAGGAGGGCGTAAGTGCCCCCTGCCGAAGAATTTGCCGAAAGGCCTAATATTTCCACCTCAACTTTTTCCACGTTTTACCTCAAGTCAGGATTTGATTTTTTTCACTTCTTCAATAATAGCAGGTAGAACTTCGAAAACATCGCCTACTATTCCGTAATCGGCAACTTGGAAAATTGGGGCGTCCTTGTCCTTGTTAACCGCAACAATGTACTTCGAAGAACGCATTCCTGCGAGGTGCTGAATTGCACCGGAAATTGCAAGCGCGATGTAAAGATTCGGTGAAACGGTTTTTCCGGTTTGCCCGACCTGCTCGCTGTGAGGACGCCATCCTGCGTCAACAACCGCGCGGGATGCACCAACCGCCGCGCCGAGTAAATCCGCAAGCTCTTCAATCATTGCAAAGTTTTCCGGTCCTTTCATTCCGCGACCGCCGGAAACAATGATGTCTGCCTCGGCAACATCGAGTTTGCCTTCGGACGTTTTCATTTCAACAACCTTAGCGCTCAAATCGACATCCGAAATTTCCTTAACCGTAACTTCTGCCGCCTCGCCCGTTGCTTCGCCTGCGTCGAAAACATTGGGACGAATGGTAAAGATTTTTTTCGGGCTTTTAATTACTACGTCGATTAAAGCCTTGCCTGCGTAAACGGGACGTGTTGCAACAACGTCGTCTTCTTCTTTTTCAAATGCGATGCAGTCCATTCCGGTTCCGGCATCCATCACAACAGCCAGACGGGGCGCAAGGTCTTTGCCCATAGCGGTGTTAGCAAAAATCAAAACATCCGCTCCGTCCTCAGCCACGTAATCGGCAAGGGCTTTTTTGTAACCGGAAGAAGAGTAAACTGCCAAATCGGAATTTTTCAAATGCGTTACGTTTTTAATTCCGTAATTTCCAACTTTTTCAAGCTCTTCAATTTCTCCGCCAATAGTTACGGCGGAAATTTCCGCGCCGTAAAATCCGGCTATTTTTTCACCTGCTTTGTAGGCTTGCAGTGAAGACTTCTTAATTTTACCGTTCCTTTGTTCAAGAAAAACCAAAACTTTATTTGCCATGACGTTTTCTCCTTAAATTACTTTAGCTTCTTCTCTTAACAATCTAACTAATTCGGCGGCTGCCGATGCGTCCGTACCGATAATCTTTCCGGGTTGTTTCGGTGCGGGCTTTTTCATTCTAAGAACTTCAACGTAATTTTCCGCAGAGGCGGGTTCTTTCTCTTCGATTGGTTTTCTCTTTGCCGCCATTATTCCTTTGAGAGAAGCGTAACGCGGTTCGTTCAAGCCTTTTTGCGCCGTAATAACAACGGGAAGAGTTGTTTCCACAACTTCCTTTCCGCCTTCGATTTCACGCTCAGCCGTAACTTTGTCGCCTTCGATTTTTAGATCGACAACAACAGTTACGGAGTTGTAGCCTAACAACTCGGCAGTTAATTGTCCGACAATGGAATTGTCGTAATCGACCGATTGTTTACCGAAGAAAACGATTTCGGCGCCTTGACTTTTAATTTCCTCGGCAAGAGCTTTGGCAACGGCAAGCGAATCTCTCTGTTCGTCGGTTTTTAAGAGAACGCCCGTGTCAACGCCCATTGCAAGTGCTTTCCTAATTGTTTCTTTGTTTGCATCCGGTCCCAAGCTAATAACGACGACCTCGCCACCAAGAGACTCTTTGGTTTTCAATGCTTCTTCGATAGCGAACTCGTCGTAAGGATTAACTACGTACGTAACACCATTAGTGTCGATTGTCTTTCCATCGGCTCCGATACTAATCCTTGTAGCTGTGTCCGGCACATGACTAACACACACTGCGATTTTCATAATTCCTCCTGTACCTTTTTGCTTCAAAATATGAATAAGAACATCGTAAAATTACAAAATTAATATTAAATTATTTTTTTAGATTATTCTTTTTGTTATTTAGTTCCTAAAAATGAACGACGAAAAAACAAAACCGCAAGAAATAACGGAAGAAGAAACCGCTGCCGACTCAGGCGTTAAGCTGCCGATGCGCGTTATTCTGTTCAACGACGATTGGCACACGTTCGACGAAGTTATTGTGCAGTTGATTAAAGCAATTCACTGCTCATTCGAGGAGGCACGTAGTCTTGCCTTCGAAGTACACGTAAAAGGCAAAGCGGTTGTGTTCAGCGGACCAATGGAAGAGTGTTTAAAGGTAAGTTCAATACTTGAGGAAATTTCTCTCCACACACAAATTGAGGCTTAAAGATTCTTAATTCAAATCGCGAGAAATGCCTGACAGATTCTCTGACAAAATTTAAAATAAAAAAGCCCGGTTCGACCCGGGCTTAAATCTTAAACAAGGATTAATTAAAATCCTAATTTTTCCATATTGGCAACTGAGTTTTTAACCGCATTAACGGAATTGTTGAACGCTTCTTGTTCTTCCTCGTTCAAAGTTAATTCAATAACTCTTTCAACACCGTTTTCGCCAAGCACTGCCGGCACGCCAACGAAATAACCGTTAACTCCGTATTCGCCGTTCAAGTATGCGCTGCAAGGCAATACTCTTTTCTCGTCAAGCAAAATGGATTTAGCCATCGTAGTAGCTGCTGCAGCTGGCGAAAAGAATGCCGAGCCGGTTTTCAAAAGACCGACAATCTCGCCGCCGGCTTTTTTGGTTCTTTCAACCATTGCGTCCATTACTTCTTTTGCTTTTGCTTTGTCGCCATATTTTCTTTCGAGCATTTCCATTACGGGAACACCGTTAACGTTTGCGTATCTTACGAGCGGTACCATTGAGTCTCCGTGTCCGCCGAGTACCATTGCGTTAACATCTTGAACCGAGACGCCAAGTTCCCAAGCAATAAAGGAAGAGAAACGAGAAGAATCCAAAACTCCCGCTTGTCCGATTACTCTGTTGGTCGGGAAGCCGGTAACTTTCTGGAACAACGTTACCATTGTGTCCAAAGGATTGGAAATAACAATTGCAATAGAATTAGGCGCATATTGCTTAACGCCGTTGGCAACGCTTGTCATAATTTTTGCGTTGGTTGTTAGCAAGTCTTCCCTGCTCATTCCTGGCTTACGGGGAAGTCCTGCGGTAATAATTACAACATCAGCCCCTTCAATATCCTTGTAATCGTTCGTGCCTTTCAAGTTCATATCAAATCTTTCAATTCTCGAAGCCTCTGCAATTTCAAGAGTTTTACCCTGAGGCATGTCTTCCACTACATCAAACATAACCACGTCGCCAAGTTGCTTCAATGCGATCAATTGAGCGAGAACGCCGCCAATTTGACCGCCGCCAATTAGTGCTATTTTCTTACGTGCCATTTTTAAATCTCCTCTGTTGTAAAGTTTTTTTTAAGGTCAATGAAAATATAATAATATTAAAGGAATTTTCATTGCTCGGGTGAATTAAATTGGAAAGAAAATACAAAAAATATTATCTGTAAACAATTAAATGCGCTACCGTTCCGTCCGGCAAGAACTCGTAAAAAAAATCATCCACAAAAGATTTAATAATGTAAAGCCCCCTGCCGCTTTCCTTCAATAAGTTTTCGGGCTCGGTTGGGTCGGGAATCACGGAAGGATCGAACCCGCTGCCTTCGTCTTTAATTAATATTTCAATTTTCTTTTCATCGATTATTATTTCAATATTAACTTTCTTGTTCGAATCGTTTTTGTTGCCGTGTTTAATTGCGTTAGATGATGC
>JALWGH010000165.1 GCA_027013735.1 Melioribacteraceae bacterium | reverse complement strand
CTATTTTGAGTTGCGGAGCGCCGTTGAACTCAACAACCGTTCCGCTTACTTTGAAAAGGGCACCTGCGGCGGCAACGGATTTGAAATTCTCAAAGCCGTCCCAATACTTGCCGTTGATTGCGCCGGATTTGTCGGCGAGCAGAAGGTCGAGATATTCCTTGCCCTGCCTCGTTGATTTTACTTCCAACTTTTTTAATAATAGCGTGAGTTCGAATTTTGAACCGGGCTTTAAATTTTTAATTTCAGTCTGCATTTGTTTACGGTAGAAAAGTTTAATAACATACTTAATTTAATAAATTGCCCGCATTTAAGAAATAATGAATCAAAAATAATTTACTTTTCACCGACAAACTCAACGACGTTCCCCGCCGGCAGGTGAACCACAACGGAACGCCTTAACAGCTCTATTGTAACGGCAAGGTAACGCTCTTGATTTTCATCTTCGTAAACCGTACCCACAACGCCCTTGAACGGACCATCGACGATTTTTACTTTCTGCCCGATTTTCGGCTTGTCGCTTAAATCGAATTCGTTTGTTCTTTCCAGAGTTTTCCTGAGACTTTCAATTTCCCAGTCGGGAATAATAGAAGGCTTGCCCAAAAAGGAAACCGTTTTAACTATTGCCTTTTGTTGAACGGCAATCAGTCTTTCTTTCTCGTTGCAATGAACAAAAATGTAGCTCTTAAAAACAGGCTCGGTAAGTTTTTTCTTTCTGTCGCTCCATTGCCGGATGACTGTAGCCGTCGGCAGGTAAATTTCTATTCCCTCAGCCCGCAACTGCTTTGCCGCGGCAAACTCGCTGCGTGGCTTTGTGTACATCGCATACCAATGTCGGATTGTCATTTTTTCGTCGAGCATTACTTTCCCGCAACATTTTTTTTAAGGAGAGCAAAGATAAAAAAAATTTTTTTAATTGAAGGGGAAAAGTCAATGAGATTAAGAAAGCGGTTTGTATTCGGTTAATTCTTCGACAACCGTAAATTTAAAAAGATTTTTGTTAACCAAAAGATTTAAGAAAAGCACACCGGCAATGATTCCCGGGTAAATTACCAAACCCGCTTCCGGTCCGAATGTGCCCCCCGTCCAAATTCTCGGACCCGAAGTAATTGAGTGAATTAACGAAACTTCCGTACCCAGTCCCGAAACGGAAAAGCCTAAAACATTGCCCTGAACAAAATTCCAGGCGGTGTGGATTCCAATCGGCAAGGCAAGCGAACCGGAAATAATGTAAGCGTATCCGTAGAACATTCCTATTAAAACGAGATTGAACGTGCTTAAAAAATCGGAATTCGGATTTAAGTAATGGAGCAAACCGAAAACCACCGAAGAAATTACAAGCGCCCAAACAACAGCGCCCGTATTGCTTTTCAGCTTTCCACGCAACCCTTCCGCAATGTTTTTAATCTGGTAACCGCGAGTAAAAGTTTCCTCCATTAAAGCCACGGCGGTATAGCCCACCAAGCGCCCCAAAACTTCGAGGATGTGAACCTCCTGGGACATTGCAGGGTCTTTTGTTACCCTTAGCCAGCCGAAGGAAAAGTCAATAATAAATACGATTAGGAAAACAAACGCCCCGATAAACATCCCTTCCAGAAATTCAAGAAACCATTTTTGCGTGAGCTCGTAACCGAGACTTGCAAAAGAACGTTTGTCGATAAACCGTGCAACAAACCAAATGGAAAGCAGTACAAAAGTTAACGTAATTATTTCGTCTGCAAGGTTTCTTGTGTAAGGATTTTTAAATTTATTTAAAATAAGGACAGGCAACATGTATGCAATTACAAAAAAAACGAATTGGATTGCCAATCTCCAAAAAGCCTTAAGTCTTTTTTCTTCTTCGTTGTAGAAAAAATCCCTTGCTTCCATTACGCCTCGAAATAAATTTATTAAAATTACAATTTAGAAATGACAAAAGCAGGCAATTATTTTTTCATCGTGATTTAAATCACAAACTTTTCTTGCCTCATTAAGGTGGGTACAAGTTTAAATTTGGTGGCAAAAATAGAAGAAATAAGAAACGAGAAATAAGAAATCCGACTTCGCCTGCGCTACGCTTGGCTACGTCGCGACAGGTCCGCCTATGCCTGCGCTTTGCTTGGCTTCGGCGCGACAGGTCCGTCTTCGCCCTCGCTTTGCTCGGGCTACGGTGCGACAAGTGTTTTTCGCTAGACGCGAGAGGTCCGCCTTCGTCTGCGCTTCGCTTAACTACGGCGCAACAAGCAAGACGCCCTATTCAGATAACAGTGAACAGAGAAAAATTACTGTTGCTCAGTGTTTTTGATAATTCCATCCAGTCGTCCAATTATCCAACCATCCAAGGTTTTCGTAAGCCCCTGTTTTAAGTTCAGATTCGTCCGAATAATTTCCCCGGATATTGCCGGACTACTCCTTTGAATTCAAGCGAAAGCAAGTGTACCAGGCAATCGGCAACGGGCAAGCCGCTCTCCTCGGCAATTTTGTCAATGTGTACAGGCTCCTCGCCTAACAAATCGAATATTTTTGATTCGAACATTGTCAGCTGAACATCCGGCTTACGTTTCTCTTGCAAAGCTTTGTTTAATTTAACCGGAAGTTCGTCAAGAATATCCTGTGCGTTTTGGATTAGTTTTGCTTCCCCCCTTTTAATTAAGGTATTGCAGCCTTCGCTGTTGCGGAAGTTAATATTACCGGGCACGGCAAAGACTTCGCGACCTTGGTCAAGCGCGTAAGCAGCGGTGTGCATTGCCCCGCCGTTAATGGCTGTCTCCACTATTACTGTGCCGAGCGTAAGCCCGGAAATTATTCTGTTCCTTCGCGGGAAATTTCGTGCGTCGGGTTTTGTACCGAGGAAGTACTCGCTGATGATCATCCCATTTTCTTTTATCCGGGCGAACAGCTCTTTGTTTTCCGCAGGATAAACAACATCGAGCCCGGAGCCGATTACGGCAATCGTGCGTCCGCCGTTTGCCAAACATTCCCGGTGTGCAACGGAATCAATTCCTCTTGCCAAACCGCTTACGATTGTGAGTCCGGCATTGGTTAATTCGGCGGAAATATTCTTTGCAACATTTCTGCCGTAAACACTCGGTTTTCTTGTTCCCACAATTGCAACCGAATTTTCATCCTCTTTCCGGAACTCTCCGAAATAGTAAAGAATAAGCGGCGGGGTAAAAATATTTTTTAACTGATGCGGATATTCTTCGTCTGCAAGTGTAACAAAATCAGCGCCTATTTTGTGCAGCATTTCAATTTCTTTGAAATACAAAGAGCTAAGGGAAGTAATGTTTTCCGTAACCTTGAATATTTTCTTAGCGGTGTCTTGTCCTATTCCCCGAACATTTGCCAATTGGTTCAAGGAAGAGGAAATTAAATTCTCCAGACCGTTAAATTTTGTAATCAGGGAAAGTATTTTCCGCCCGCCTACTTTTTCGGTTTCCTGCAAAGCTCTAATAAAAGCGTATTTTTCTTCTTTTGTAAGAGACAACTTTGTTTATTTATTATTCGGCTAAATCAATGTCGTCAACAACGGCAACAATCATCGTATTAACCGGAGCTCTCTTGTGCCCTAAAATTTGTTGAA
>JALWGH010000164.1 GCA_027013735.1 Melioribacteraceae bacterium | reverse complement strand
CGGGTAAGCACCCCGAGATTAGAGCGGATTTTAAGGGCGATATGGACGTGGAAGCTCTCGAAGCCTTTATTAACAAGGTCGGGAAAGAGAACGTGCCGCTTGTAATGATTACGGTTACAAACAATTCCGGCGGAGGTCAACCGGTTTCAATGCAAAACATTAAGGACGTCCGCGCCGTTTGCGACAAATACGGCATCCCGCTTTTCTTGGACGCCTGCCGCTTTGCCGAGAATGCTTATTTCATTAAACTGCGAGAGAAAGGTTACGAAAACAAATCCGTGCTTGAAATAGCACAGGAAATGTTTTCTTACGCAGACGGCGCAACGATGAGCGCCAAAAAGGATGCGCTCGTGAACATCGGGGGTTTCCTTTCGATGAACAATGAAGCCCTTGCAACCAAGTGCCGTAATTTGTTAATCGTTACCGAAGGTTTTCCGACTTACGGCGGACTTGCCGGGCGCGACCTCGAAGCCGTTGCTCAAGGATTGGAAGAAGTTCTGGACAAACATTATTTGCAATACAGAATACGAAGCACCGCTTACCTTGCCAATAAAATTTTAGAAGCGGGCATCCCGATAATCGAACCACCGGGCGGACACGCCGTTTACATCGACGCCAAAAGATTCTTACCTCACGTACCCCCGCACGAATACCCGGGGCAGTCAATAGTTTGTGAAATTTACCTCGAAGGCGGTGTGCGCGGCGTGGAAATCGGAAGCGTAATGTTTGGCAAATACGACGAAGAAACGGGCAAGCTAATTTCCCCGCCAATGGAGCTTGTGCGCTTGGCTATTCCGCGCAGGGTTTACACCCAAAGCCACATCGACTACGTGGCGGAAGTTTTAATTGAAACTTACAAAAACCGTGAGAAACTCCGCGGTTACAAAATTGTTGAAGAAGCGCCGATGCTGCGTCATTTTACGTGTAAATTCGAACCCCTTTAATTTGAGAGGCAGGAATGAAAAAGTTAATTAAAAATCTTGAATACTTTGACGCCGGTGTACAAGTGCTGCTCGCTGCCCTTTTGTTTGCAGCGGCGCTTGTTATTCTTGGAATTTCGGCTTACAATTTTTTTGAAAAGATTTACGACAATTATCTCAACGCCGTTATTAACTTGATTCACGAACTCTTGCTTATTATGATTCTTTTAGAGTTAGTGGCAACTATAATAACTTATCTGAAAGAACGCACTATTCCACTTGCCCCCTTCATTATTATCGGAATAATTTCAAGTTTGAGGAAACTGCTTACAATCGGTGCGCAGATGTCGATTTCCGATTCTTACATTCATACGGAAGACAAAATATTTAACCGCTACCTTATTGAATTGGGAGTGCACACGGCAATTGTTTTTGTGCTTGTTGTTGCGCTTCTCCTTGTTAAAAAATACAGAACGCCCGTTAAACAAACTTCAACTACGCAAAGGAAACATTTTACCAAAAACTACGGCAGCCGCCAGCCGCAAAACAAATAACATTTGATTACGGAAACAAAATGAGTAACGGTAAAAGAGATTCGAACAAAACAATTTTGATTTATTTTATTTTTGCCGTTGTAATGTCTTATTTGGAATCCGCTATTGTGGTTTATTTACGAACGATTTTTTACCCTGACGGTTTTCACTTCCCTCTTAAAATAATCACGAACAAAATTGCCGTAATCGAAATAGGAAGGGAAGCCGCCACATTAATAATGTTGTGGCTTGTGGCACAGATGCACCGTGGGGAAACAAAAGAGAAGTTAGCTCTATTCATTTTCACTTTTGCACTGTGGGATTTGTTCTATTATTTCTGGTTGAAAGTATTCCTCAATTGGCCTGCCGGTTGGTTCGATTGGGACATTTTGTTTTTGATTCCCGCCCCGTGGGTAGCACCGTGGAGTGCTCCCGCTTTGGTTGCCCTTACGCTCACAACGGCTTCTTTGCTCGTCTTAAAATATCCCGAAAGATTCGGAAAATTCATTTTGAGTAAAACAGAATGGCTTGTTGAAATTGTTGCGGGATTAGTAATTCTTTACTCGTTTTTCTACGAAACGGAGAATGTGCTTGCTGGCAGCATCCCCTATTATTACCCTTGGTGGATTCTGATTGTCGGATTAGCACTTGGCTTGGCTGTCTTCTCAAACCGGTTCTTTAATTACCCTTTTAGAAAAAAACAGTAAGCCAAACAGCGTCAATATTTTCGGAAGTAAAAACGACCCTGTGCTTCTTGTGCGCCGGTATTGTTAGGTAATCGCCTGACTTTAATTTTATGACTTCATTATTCTCAAACAGGAGACGTGCTTCGCCCTGTAATAACAGCACAAACTCGTCCTCGCTTTGATCGTACCATTTGTTTTCAGGGGTAACGTGTCCTCTCGAAATTATTCTTTCAATTCTTAAGTTTCCCTTTTGTGCAATGGTTTCAATCAATTCGTCTTTTAGCTCTGCCGGAATATTTTCAAAAATATTTTTAATCATTTTTTAATTTCCTTAAAATCATTACCGGTCGGATTTTGGAAAATACGGAGCTCGAACTCCGGCACTACGGCAAGAATGTGATCGAAAATGTCCGACTGGATTTCCTCGTACTTGCCCCACTCGATAGTGTTGGCAAAAACGTAAATTTCAATCGGCAAGCCGTTCGGTCCCGGCTGCAATTGCCGGACAAGAAACGTCAGCTCTTTGTTGATGTCAGTCCTGTGTTTAAGGTAAGCTTTTAAATATTCCCTGAACGTACCGATGTTGGTCAACCTGCGCCCGTTAACGGGCATTTCAACATCAAAGGCGTGGGACTTATTGTATTCTTCAATTTCTTTTAATTTGCGGTCAAGGTAGTCGCCAAGTAATTCAATGCGTTTGAATTTTTCCACCAATCTGTCGTCAAGGAATTTCACACTGTTTTGGTCGATGTAAATCGAGCGTTTAATTCTTCTGCCTCCGGTTTCAACCATTCCACGCCAGTTCTTGAACGTGTCGTCAAGCAGCTTGTAAGTAGGAATTACGCTGATTGTCTTGTCCCAGTTTTGAATCTTTGCCACGTTTAGCGAAAGGTCTATTACGTCGCCGTCTGCGCCGTATTTCGGCACTTCAATCCAGTCGCCTATTTTCACAAGATCGTAAGAAGAAATTTGAATGCTGGCAACAAAGGAAAGAATAGTGTCCCTGAAGACGAGAATAATAACTGCTGTCAGTGCGCCCAATCCTCCGATAATTGCCCAAGGGTCTTTGGAAGTAAGAACGCCGATTACAAGCACAATTCCCCACGACCACACAACAATATTAATTACCTGAACGTAACCTTTAATCGGGCGGTCTTTGAATTTTTTCGCCTCCTCCAAAACACGCGTAAGCGAGGCAAGAAATGCGCTAACGGCTAAAAGCACAACGAATATTACAATCACGTGCATTGTTTTGCTGATTGCCGCGTCCCAGCCTCCAATCCAAAAAGAGAACCAATCGATAAGAAATACTGGTACTAAGTAAGAAATGCGGGTAATTAATTTTTCGTCAAAAAAGGCATCGTCATATTTTGTCTTTGTTCGTTTGGTGAATTCCTTAATGGTTTTAAGAAGCAATTTTTTT
>JALWGH010000163.1 GCA_027013735.1 Melioribacteraceae bacterium | reverse complement strand
GAATGGATGAAACAATCATAATTATTGAGCAATAATCATTTTTCTCTGTTTACTATTATCTGTTCTCTGAATTGGTCGTCTTACGTCTAGCGTCTTGCTTCTCGCTTGTCGCGGCGTAGCCCGAGCTAAGCGAGGGCAAAGACTGTCTTTGTTCACTGTTAACTTTTCTCTGTTCTCTGAAAACATCTCGCGTCTAGCGTCTTGCCTCTAGCGTTTAACAATTTCTTATTTCTCGTTTCTTCTTTCTCATTATTTTATCTTCTCGTCTTTTCTTATTTTTGAAAGTTATTTCTACACAAACTGTGAGGTCTTCAAATGTTTAGAAAAATTATTTTATTGCTTACCCTATTGGCGTTTACATCTTTACTTAATGCCCAATACAAAACTCGCGACGAGATTCCCGCAAAATACAAATGGGATATTCACTTACTTTACAAAACCAATGCCGACTGGCAAAAGGACTACCAACATCTTTCCAAGCTGGCTGACAAACTAAAAACATTCAAAGGTAAATTAAGTAAAGATGCCATTACGTTTTACAAAGCGTTAAACCTTTACTCAGATTTAATGAAAGGATATTACAAACTTTCCGATTACGCGCAGCGCCTTTACGATCAGGATTTGCGTGTCAGTGCTAACCAACAATTAGTTGAACAATCGGAAGCTTTAGGAACAAAAATTTCCGAAGCTACTGCTTACATTAATCCTGAAATATTGAGAATTCCTGCAAAGAAAATTCACGAGTTCTTTAAGCAAAATCCCAAACTTGAAGATTTTGATTTCTTCGTTGCAAACATTCAAAGACTAAAAGCACACACGTTGAGCGACGCAGAGGAAAAAATACTTGCGAGCGCCGGAATGATTGCTTCGAGTCCGTCCACAATTCACGGAATTTTTGAAAACGCTGAAAAACCTTACGCAAAAGTCACCCTCTCAGACGGCAAAACAATAGAGCTAAATTCCTCCGCCTATGTTCAATATCGTACGGTTAAAAACAGAAAAGACAGAGCGAAAATTTTCAAGGCATTCTTTAATAATTACAAAAGATTCCAGAACACTCTCGGCGCTATTTTGGCGGCAAAAGTTAAAATAGATTATTTCTTTGCAAAGAACAGAAAGTACAAAACCGCACTCGCTTACTCGCTCGACAAGAACAACATTCCCGTAACGGTTTACACAAACCTGATTAAACAAATCAACAAAAACATTCCCACACTTCATCGAATGTTGAAGTTAATGAAAAGAATGCTCGGAGTGGACACGCTCCACTATTACGACCTTTACATGCCGATTGTTAAAAAAGTGGACATGAAATTTACGGTTGACGAAGCACAGAAAATTATTTTGAACACGTTGAAACCAATGGGTGGCGAGTATTTAAGCACTGTTAAAAAAGCCTTCAACAACAGGTGGATTGACTACTACCCCACTCCCGGCAAACGAAGCGGAGCATATTCGAGCGGCGCAGCTTACGATTATCATCCTTTTATTTTAATGAACTGGCACGGCGATTACAATTCCCTTACTACGCTCATTCACGAAATGGGACACACAATGCACAGTTATTTTTCAAACAAATACCAGCCGTTCATTAAATCCGACTACCCCATTTTTGTTGCGGAAATTGCTTCCACTTGCAACGAATCGTTGTTAAATAATTACATGGTTGAACACGCCAAATCGGACAAGGAAAAACTTTTCTTGCTCGGCAATTATTTGGAACTGTTGAGAACTACCATTTTCCGCCAAACTTCATTTGCCGAATTCGAATGGGAAATTCACAAAAGGATTGAAAACAACCAGCCTTTAACAGGCGAAATAATGAGCAAAATTTACTGGAAAATTGTAACCAAATATTACGGCAACACACCTGACGTTTGCGTTGTTGATCCTTACATTGCTTACGAGTGGGCTTACATTCCTCACTTCGTAGATTATTCCTATTACGTTTACCAATACGCTACGTCTTTAATCTACGCAACCGCCTTTGCGCAAAAAATAATTCACGAAGGCAAACCCGCAGTCGAAAAATATTACAACATTCTTAAAGGCGGCAGCTCCGATTACCCGATTAACCTGATTAAAAAAGCAGGAATCGATCCGCTCAGCTCCGAAGCGTTTGACCTTACAATGAAAAGAATGAACAACGTAATGGACCAAATAGAAAAAATTCTTAACAAGAAAAAACAGAGGAAACAATGAAAAGAGTAATCTTTCTTATGGTGTTGGTGTTTGCTTTTGCAGCTTGCTCAAAGCAGGAAAAGCCGAAAACCGACCAAACTAATAAAGCGGTTAATCCGCATGCAACCGTTCACAAAGTAATGGTAAAGGAAAAAACCGACGCCCCTCCTTATTCTTATTTGAAAGTCGAAGAAAACGGGAAAGAATATTGGATGGCGGTAAACCAAATGAACGTTAAACCGGGCGACTATGTTTACTATTCGAGCGCAATGACGATGCAGAATTTCCACAGCAAAACATTAAACAAAACTTTCAAGGAAATTCTCTTTGTTCAGGATGCAAAAACCGTTCCGTTCAACGCTTCCGAAAAATCCACTATTGCTGCTGCGCATTCGAGCATAGCCAAAGAGACAAAGGAGAATGTGAAAATAACTCCGCTCAAAGACGGCGTTACCATTAAAGAAATTTACGCCAAGAAAAACGAATTAGCAGGCAAGGTAGTAAAAGTAAAAGGCAAGGTCGTTAAATTTAACCCTAATATTATGGGGCGAAACTGGATTCACATTCAGGACGGCACCGACTACAATGGTAAATTCGATTTGTTGATTACTTCTCAAGACAACGTAAAAGTAGGAGACGTAATTGTAGCTCAAGGAAAAGTTGTTACCGACAAAGACTTCGGCGCCGGTTATGTTTACGAAGTCCTTCTCGAAAACGGAAAAGTCTTAAAATAAATATTCTAAATTCCCAAAGAAAGAGCCGCCCCTTTTCAGGCGGCTTTTTTATTTTTACAAAACGTCTCACCACCTTCTTTAATGGAAAGTTGAAAGTGGAAAATTGAAAGTTAATGATGAGTTTATCTTTTTTTTAAATTTTGCTTTGTGGTTTTTACTATGCTTGCCAAAAGCTTAATAATTTCTATTAAGTCCTTGTGTATTGAATTAAAATTTTGTTCATCGATATAATTCGAATCTTTCAATAACATTAGCCAATATTCCGTTTCGTTTGCTTCTTTTAGTGCAATATTCATTTTATTCAGAAAATCAGCTTTAGACTGCGTGTTCGGATTCTTTTACTGGTACAAGTTTAAATTTGGTGGCAAAAAAAAGAAGAAATAAGAAACGAGAAATAAGAAATGGTTAAATGCAAGACGCAAGAGCCTAAACACTAACCGTAAATAATTGAAATTTAATTTCTTCGATACCTTCGGCATCAGTTTATCTTTCCTCTATTTTCTTCTATTTACATTCGACCCCCTTGGGGTCGTATAGTTGCCAATAAGCTATAACGCGGATTGCCAATAATCTATGTTACAAAAACCATTTCGCAGATAGACAACTTTCTTTTTCTTACGGGAAAGAGCAGGATGCTTTTTAATACTGTTTCCGA
>JALWGH010000162.1 GCA_027013735.1 Melioribacteraceae bacterium | reverse complement strand
TAAAGTTACTTCAGCAATACCATTTTCCTGACAAGTACATTTGTACCTGCTTTGAGTTTGTAAAAATAAACACCGGACGGCAAATTGCCGGCATTGAATTTTACAGAGTAATTTCCGGGACTTTGTTTCTCGTTTACTAATGATGTGATTTCTCTCCCGAGAATGTCGTAAACAACTAACCGTACGGACAGCTCGTGAGCTGTCCCTACAGTTGGGATTGAATATTTTATTGTAGTAGCAGAGTTTCCCGAAGTTCCGCCTTCGCCAAAAGGATTGGGGTAGTTCTGGAAGAGCTTGAAAGAAGTTGGTAAACCGCCTGTTTCTTTTTTAACTCCCGATTGTCCGCCGATATCAGGCGTGGGTAATTTTACCGAAGTGTAAATGTGGTATTCCCCCGGCGAAAGAGCGATGGAAGCCGAAGGGTCGGAAACATTAATACTGTCACCGCTGAGATAGTCGTACCATTTGCCTGTTGAGGGGAAGTTCGGATTAATGCTTTGGGAAGTAACTTGAAAATTTCCTATTATTACGACATTCATTGAATCATCGTAAAGGTTTATTCTCTTTGTGTAATTGCTGACGCTAAGCGAATAGTTTCTTGTGCTGAACGCTCCGTACTTCTTCAATTTAATTATTGCGCCCATTGTTTTGTACAATCTGTTGCGGTCAGAGTTTTCGTAATAATCCCAGCGGATTGGTTTCTCACCGGTGCGACCGTTGTAATCAATTGAGTAGTCGTAGCCTAATTCTTCAAACTGCCACATCATTTTGGGTCCGGGAATCGTAAAGAAAAACGTAGAAGCCAGTTTCACCCTGTCCAAAGCAGTGGCAAGATTCTTAATATTGTAAGTGCCACTTGAATTACCCCAGCGCAAATTTTTGTACATCATTCTTTCTTCGTCGTGGCTTTCCATAAAAGCAACAAGGTTGGGATTGTTCCAACCTCTGCTTTGGTAAGACACCCAAGAAAGATTGGACGAGTAACCCATTGCAGCTTCGAGATATTCGTGGTTAAGATTTCCCCAAAGCATCATGCCGTAATTGGACAATACTTTTTCTTCGCTATTCTCCGCAAAATGTTCGAGAATAATGTAAGCCTTTGGGTCGAAAGCCCAAAGTTGGTCAGCCATTCTTTTAAGGATTGCAATTCTGGAAGCATCGTATTGTCCCCACTTGTTCAAATCGTCTCCCGAGTATGTTTGCGTGAAACCCTTTGACAAGTCGTAACGGTAACCGTCGGCGTGATATTCTTGAATCCAGTAACGGTTAACCCTGTCCACCAACTCTTGTGTGTACTTGCTTTCGTGATTAAAGTCGTAACCGACGCCGAGAGGATGAGGTCCCTGATAACCGTCTTTATTAGGGTTCATATCGGGATTTAACCAAGGGTTATCCGGTGAAGGCGGTCCGTAATGTCCTTCGGCGTAAAGTCTGACAAAAGGCGACTGCCCGAAAGTGTGGTTTAAGACAATGTCCAAAATTATTGCAATGCCTTTCTTGTGTGCCTCGTTGATGAAGGCTTTTAACGCATTTTTCGTCCCGTAATATTTGTCCGGGGCAAAGAGAAAATCGGGATTGTAACCCCAGCTAATATTTCCTTCGAATTCCATTATCGGCATTAGCTCTATTGCGTTAACACCTAATCTTTTGAAGTAGTCGAGTGTGTCTTTCAGCGTTTGATAATTGTGTTCCTTTATAAAGTCTCTGACAAGCAATTCGTAAATCACGAGTTTTTCTTTAGGCGGTCTCTTAAAATTGTTGTCTGTCCAATTAAAAGGAGTCTGCCCCGTTTCCAAAACGGAAACAGGGTCGGTCGTTTTGCCTATCGGGTAGGGCTTTAAATTGGGATAGGTTGAGGGGTCAATGTATTTGTCATTCCACGGGTCAAGTATTTTGTCGCAGTAAGGGTCGGCAATGCGGATTTGGGCGTCAACGAAATATTGAAATGCGTACTCAAGCTGCGGCTGCAAGTTCGGGATTGTTAACCACCAACGTTGACCGTCGGGTGTTTTTTTCATTTCAAAAGCAGGGTCAACTTCCCAATTATTAAAGTCGCCAATCACGTAAACAAATTTTTTGTTCGGAGCAAAAAGGGAAAGGGTAACTGTGTTGTTGTCATTGTAATTTATTCCATCAACAATGCCGGCGGGCAAAGCTTCCACGGGCGGCTGTCCGTGCACAACGTAATAAGTGGAATCCGCTACTCTGTTGCCCTGCGAGTCTTCTGCAACGGCAATGATTCTTTTCTTTCCGTATTCGGATGCGGTAATGTCGGTTGAAATGGAATCGTTGGTTGTTTGAACCAACAATGAATCATCTAAGTAGAGGTAGAAATTCGATGCCGATTGACTAACCGCTAAAATGTGCAAAGTTTCTCCCAACGAAAGAAACAGAGGCTCTCCCGAGGGCTCTACAATAGATACGTTCAAGCCCGGTTTGGAAATAGGAATAAACATATCGCTGCCGTCGGCTGCACGCCCGACTTTGCTCCCGTCGGAATTTCTGAAGACAAAGGCAAGTTTTAAAATATCCTCGCCGGAAGGCACGCCGTAATATTGACGAATATTTTTTATTTTTAACTGCCATTTGTTATCGCCAATGTATTCCATTTGGTATTTGGAATTTGTCGAGCCCCATTCCGTAACTACGTAACGCCAGTCGGTCGGTGAAGTGCTTTGATCTGTAATTACACCTGTGTGAAAATAAACAGGGAAAACATTTACCAATGCCCCGTTGCCTTGCGTAGCGTCGTAGATGATTTTTATTGAGTCTGTATCCGTAACGAAATTCGGTTCCCAAGTTAATTGTGCTTTAACTGCAACGGAAATGAATAACGCTACTAATAAATATTTAATTTTCATTTTGTAAAACTACTTTGCTAAAAAATAAATGAAACATTTTTTAATATAGTTATTATTTTATTGTTACGCATTTTTAGAGTGAAAAATTTGTGAAGGTATAAGTTTAAATTTGGTGGCAAAAAAAGAAGAAATAAGAAACCAGAAATAAGAAATGGTTAAATGCAAGACGCAAGAGCCTAAACACAAACCGTAAATAATTGAAATTTAATTTCTTCGATACCTTCGGCATCGGTTTGTCTTTTCTCTATTTTCTTCTATTTACATTCGACCCCCGACTAAGTCGGGGGTCGTATAGTTGCCAATAAGCTGTAACGCGGATTGCCAATAATCTATGTTACAAAAACCATTTCGCAGATAGACAACTTTCTTTTTCTTACAAGAAAGAGCAGGATGCTTTTTAATACTGTTTCCGAAAGAATCCCGAAGGGATTCAATGTAGATAGCAAAAAGAATCAAAATTGAAGAAGAACCCTGAAAGGGTTCAAGTTTTAAGAGAAAAATATTCGAAATAAAATACAATGATAATATTTTGCCACCGATTTTAAACCTGTGCCAAAATTTGTAGAATAAAATTTTCCGGGACAAAGTTAAAATTCTTTGCAAAATCTTGAAATAATAATTAAATTTAAAGACGTAATTTTTTAAAACTTTATTAGAAGGTAGGTGATTTAATTGGTCGGTATTCAGGTACAAGAAAACGAAAACATTGACAGAGCTCTCAAAAGATTCAAAAAGAAATACGAAAGGTCAGGTATTCTTAAAGAATACAAGAAACGTACTTTTTATTTAAAGCCTTCAATCGAAAAGAGAATGGAAAGAATGAAGGCACGCAGGAGAGCTATTAAAGAAGCAATGCGCGACCGTTAAAACAGATTTACATTTTAAGCCTCTAAGGCTAATGAGCAAAGGGCTCTAATACTTACGGAAATTTCCAGGGTGTTTTTAGAGCCTTTAGTTTTTTAAAGATTGGTACAATTCCTACGCAGAACGAAAACCTAATAATTGTAAAATCATTTCACTCTTACTCAGCTTCAGGCAGAGAAATATTGTAATGCGGTTTCAACACTTGGTTAATCTCTTTAATGATTTTTTCCGTTGCCCCCAAATTTGTTTTTAAGTGTTCAAAAAATAGTTGTCCTTTTTCTTTCCTAAGTTTATCGTCGGCTAATAATTTTCTTATTGTGCGGTACGCCTGCTTTTTATTTTTTACCACAAATCCTGCGCCCAACTCAACCATTTTCAAAGCTTCCTGTGAGTTTTCAATTTTGGGACCAAAAAGTACGGGGATACCATACACCGCTGGTTCAAGTACATTGTGTACTCCTTGTTTGAAGCTACCGCCTACGTAGGCAAGGTCTGCGTAATAATAAAGCGTAAGTAAAATTCCAATTGAGTCAATAATAATTACTCTTTCGCCGTTGTAATTGTTAATGAACGAAAATCTGATTGAGGCTGTTTTCTTTGCAAAATAATTTTCAATTTTTTCGATGTGGTAAATTGTCGGTTCGTGGGGTGCTACAATCATTACGGCGTTTTTGTCATACTTAAATAATTTCTCTACTGCAGGAAACACCACATCCTCGTCGCTTTCCCAAGAACTGCCGAACACAAAAACTTTTTTCCCGTTGAAAAAGCCATCTCTGAATAACTTTTTGTCTCTTGCCTGAATGCTTTTGGAATAAACCCTGTCGTAGCGGGTGTCTCCCACAACAATGATTTTTTCGGAAGGTATTTTGAATTTTTCAAAATTTTTTTTGTCGTCTTCCGAAACGCAAAATATTCCGGTAATTGCTTTGTAAAGAGAGATGTGAAAATTTTTAACAAATGGTTTCAGCCTGCCGGAGTTAGCCCGCATTGTGGCATCGGCAATAAACGAAGGTATTTTCCTTCTGCTTAATTCCCAAATTATGTTCGGCCAAATGTCGTAACGCATAAACACCGCAAGATTGGGACGGATTAAATTCAAAAATTTTTTGGCGTTTTCACTTGTGTCCAAAGGAATGTAGGTAATTACATCAGCGTAAGGGTAACGGAGGGAATTGTCATAACCCGAAGGTGAAAAGAAGGAAACAATAATGTTAACGTTCCCTTCTTCTTTCAACTTTTCAATAATTGGTTTTGCCTGTTCGAACTCTCCCATTGAAGAGGAATGAAACCAAACTGTTTTACGTTTCCTGTCAATATCGGCGAGGTTTATTATTAAGTTTTCAAATAATTTTTTTCTGTCCTTAATCCCTTTTTTAATTTTCGAATTGAACAATGAGAGAAAGTAAATCGTTGTTACGAAAAAAGGAATTACAATGAAATTATATGTGAATTGCCAAATCTTAGTCATAGTTCGCTCAGCAACTTAATCGTGTTTTTAAATACCAACTCAGGGGTAAGTTCTCGCATACAGGCAAAATGTTTTTTAGGACACTTGTCTTTGCCAATGTGGCTGCACGGGCGGCACGATACCGAGTTGTTTTCCAAAATAATATTTTTGACTCCGAAAGGTACGAAACCAAATTCTTTTACGGTAGAGCCGAAGATTGCCACGACCGGTGTGCCGACGGCAGCTGCCGTGTGCATTAGTCCGCTGTCGTTGCAAACAACAGCTTTGCAATATTGCATATTTCTTGCAGTTTGCAAAAGTTGGTTGTCGTTAAATAGATTTATTGCATTAGGAATTTGGGAAGAGATTTCTTTGCAAATTTTTTCGTCATCCCTGCCGCCGAAAACAACGATGTTGTAACCCTCGGCGCTCAGAAGTTTGCCCAGCTCAATGAAATATTCCTTTGGGTACATCTTCGTAAAATGTTTTGAACCCGGACAAAACCCAATGTAGTTTACGTTATCTTTCAGTGACGGTTCAACATTCTCAGGGACAAACAAGTCAAGTCCTTTGTTGTCGGGCGTTAATCCTTTTACCGATTGAATGTAACGCAAGGGAATCGGGAAGACCCCGCCGAAAAGATTTTTCTTAAAATGAACAAGCATAAACTTTTCGAAGTTCGGCTTTTGGAATATAAAGTACTTGACGCCGAGAGCCCTTCTGATTTTTGCGGAACGGAAGTTGTTTTGTAAATCAACAACCAAATCATATTTTTTTGTTTTGAGTTTTTTAATCGTCTCTTTCGGTTTGGAAACAGAATATTCAATTACTTCGTTCAGGTAGGGATTAAATTTTACCGCTTCTACAAATTGTGGCTTTACGAGGAAATCAATATTTGCGTGCGCGTATTTCTTTTTTAAGCTCCTGATTAATGGTGTTGTTAGAAGCACATCCCCCAATGAGCTGAGCCGAACTACCAATATATTTTTGTAACTGTCTTCTTTCATCATTTCCCAAATTGAAAAAACAAATTTAAGCATTAGGGAAAAATACTCCAATTAGACACGGACATTGACTATTTCTCAGACACTCTACTAATTCCAAAGAAGTTTAATATCTCCAATAACTTTCCACTTTCCATTTTCAACTTTCAATTAAATAAGTCTTAAGTCTCACGTAACGAGTCTTAAGTAAAAATTATTTTTCTCTGTTCACTGTTATCTGTTCTCTGAAAAGCTCTAGCGTCTTACGTCTAGCGTCTCGCGTTCAACAATTTCTTATTTCTGGTTTCTTATTTCTTCTATTCCCACAATTGATTTTGAATTCGTACCTCAATAGTTATTAACTCCCCTTTAATTTTATTAAATTTTAAATAGTTATTAAAAAGTCTTTACAGGTTAGCGATGAAAAACCAAATTCTTTACACTTATTTTACCGACGATGATTTCCTGAAAATCAGCAATGCTATTAAGGAAGCCGAGAAAAGCACGGCAGGCGAAATAAGAGTTAGCATAAAAGAAAGATTTCCACTTACTTTTGGGAAAGCAGACATCAGACAGATTGCCGAGAAAGAGTTTTACAAATTGGGAATGGACAAAACCCGCGACCGCACGGGAATATTACTGTTGTTAATTTTAGAGGAGCGCTCGTTTTACATCCTTGCCGATGCCGGCATTCACGAAAAAGTGGGACAAGCCGTTTGGGACGAAGTAAGGGATAAAATTCAGGAAGACTTTAGAAAGGGCAAGTTTACCGAGGGGATTACTAACGGAGTAAAAAAGGTTGGGGAAATCCTTGCACGCCATTTCCCAATCAAACCGGATGATGTTAACGAACTGACAAACGAAGTAGCTCTTTAGAAAATGAAATTCATCTTTGCAATTTCATTTGCAATTTTAGTATTAGCCGCGGCGGAATATTATTATTTTAAGAAGCTCAAACCTTTAGTTTGGAAAGGGTTAAGAAAATATTCCGTGAAGAAAAAACATTTCCTACTTTTTCTTTTAATCATTAACAGTTATCCTTTTCTTTTGCTTGTTTACATTTTCCTCGCACGGATTTACGGGCTTTCCGTTTTTTCCTTTCCTAAAAATATTTTTACTAATTATCTGATTATTTATCCTTTTTGGGTTTTCTTTATTTTAATTTTGCAAGCCGATTTAGCCTTAATATTATTGGATGTGATTCGCATTGGTTGGGGATTGTTCAATAAAAACAAGGCTGAACTAAGCCTCCTCTTTAAAAAAAATAACGCTGTGTTTTTTGTATTGTTTCTTGTTTACGTACCTGCACGAATAATTTACGATTACTATTCCGTTGACGTCACACACATCGAAATTCGGAAAGCCGATTTGCCAAAAGCTCTTGACAATTTTAAAATAGCTCTGATTTCCGACATTCACGTTGATTATTACACAAACGATAGACGAGTGAAAAAATACGTTTCGTTAGTTAACAAGGAGCAGCCCGATCTGGTTTTGATTGCAGGCGATATTATTTCCAACGGCACTGCTTACATTCGAACCGCAGCAAAGTTGCTTTCGGGGTTGTCCGCAAACTACGGGGTTTATTCCTGTGTGGGCGACCACGACAACTGGGCGTACGTAAGGAATTACAAACGAAGTTTAAGAGAAGTAAAACAGGCTCTTGCAAGCGTTGGCATTCCAATGCTGGACAACCAAAACATTTTTATCCCTGTGGATTCGGCTAAAATTCAAATTGCTTTTGCAACAAACAATTATGTTACAAGAATTACCCGCAGGGAGTTAAGCAAACTAACTGCCGACTCGACCTCCGACGTTAAAATATTTCTGACACACCAGCCGAGGCAAAGGCTTATTTCTTTTGCCTCAAAGCAAGGTTACGATTTTTATTTTGCGGGTCACACCCACGGCGGGCAAATTACGCTTCTCTTTCCGTTTTTAAATTTGTCACCATCATTTTTGGAAACGAAATACAGCAGGGGAGCTTTTCGATACGGTAATCTTTTTGTTTACGTCTGCCGCGGCTTAGGAATGTCAATTGCTCCGGTGCGTTACAATTCGACGCCGGAGATTTTAATTGTTACACTCAAGAGAAATAAATAAATTAAAAAATTGTTTTTTCTCAATTTTGGCAATTAACTTTTGTGATATTCGACACTCGACTTTTTACTTGATGTTATTAAGTTTAATTTAATTTTTGTAAAACATTCAATAAAACAACGGTTTTGGTTGTAAACACAGACGGAGGTTAAAATGAAAAAATTATTACTTCTGATTTCTTTCTTTGTCTTTTTAAGTAGTTCTTTTGTCTTCTCCCAAAGTCAGAAATGGATTGACTTTGCAGCCGGTAATGATATTCTGGCTTTGGCAGAAGACAACGGTAATTTGTGGATTGGCACAAACGGCGGAGTAGTGAAAATGGATCTATCCAACGGGCAAGAAACATTTTACAACAGAACAAATTCTTCTCTGCCTTCCAACGTTATTTACTCAATTGCTCTTGGTGACGGAGAAATTTATTTTGGTTCGGAATATGCAGGCATAACTAAATTTAACAAAGCTGATTCTTGGCAGACTATTCGTTGGGATACGTACAGCGCAGGCGTTGCTGTTAATGATATTGCTAACGAAGGGAACGGCAAAATCTGGGTTGCCTATCAGGATGGCGGGCTCTCTTATTACGACGGAAGCTCTTGGACCGATTACACCACTTGGAATTCTCAGCTTCCTTCGCAACATGTTTATGATGTTTACATTGCTCCCTCAGGCGCCAAATGGGTTGGCACCGGCGGAGGACTCGTTGAAATAAGCGGTTCCAACTGGACGATTTTCACTCCTAATAATTCCGGCCTGCCTTCTTATTATATTTACAAAATTGCAGAAGACGATGCTGGCAACCTTTGGCTGGCAACGCCGGATAAAGGCGTAATCAAATACGATGGTCAAAACTGGACGGCTTTTAATACGGACAATTCTCCTCTCACAACAAACACGATTTACACAATTGAAAAATCGTGGACGGGCGGTTTTTGGTTTGGTACTAAGAAAGGATTGTTCTATTTCGACGGAACGAACTGGACACATTTCGATTCCAATAACACACAAATCCCTTCGACTTATGTTTACACTCTTTTGGAAGATTCGCGACACAGGCTTTGGGTCGGCACTCCAGGAGGTCTCTGCATGTACAACGGAAACACATGGGCTTACGGTTACAACACTTCCAATTCACCAATAACCACAACGATTTACGACATTGTTACGTTTGGAGACCATTCGGCTTACATCGGTACGGACCAAGGATTATTCAAATACGACGGCGAAACTTGGACTAACTACACGAGCGACAATTCTTACTTACCCAGCAATAGAATTAACTCGCTGGATTTGACCGAAGACGGCAAACTGCTTATTGGTACAATACAAGGAGGCGCAGCAATGTTCGACGGTCAGAACTTCGTTGTTTACAAAGATGATGCAATTGACGGTTACACAATTACTGCAATGGCGAAAGACGATTACAATAATATTTGGTTTGGGTTAAATTACAACGGCGTGGTGATTTTCAATGGTAGCGAATACAAGACTATTTTTTCTTCGGACAGCACTTTCCCCGACAATGACATTCAGGCTTTGTACGCCAGAGGTAATCACGTGTGGGTTGCAACCCACCACGGATTGGCTCGTTACGACTTAACCACACAAAGCTGGAAAGTGTTTGACCCAACAAATTCAGGGCTCCCGGGTTACGGCGTAATTGAAATGCACGAAGACAAAAATAAAAACCTTTGGGCGCTTGTGCCATCATATTGGAACGGTGAAAGTTGGGATACCGGCGGCTTGGCTGAATTTGTAAACGGACAGTGGCAGGCATTGGACAGAGCGGCAACAGGTATTGAATCAAAGGCAATTTATTCTTTCGACATAGACAATGCTAATAATTTTTGGATTGCCACCGGCGAAGGATTGGTGAAATACATGAGCGAAAATAATTTTGTTGAATACACCGTGCAGAATTCGGTTATTCCGACTAACAACTTGGGCGCTGTTTCGGTTGATTCCAAAGGGAACGTCTGGTTTGCTGCTTTCAATTCAACCCAAGCCTCGGAGCAGGTTAACCTGTGTATCTTCAATGAAAATGGAGTTGTTCTCGATGTTGAGAGGCAGAACCCAAAAGCTGTTGCCGTAAAAGATTACCAACTTTACCAAAATTACCCGAATCCGTTTAATCCTACTACAACAATAGAGTATGCAATTCCCAAATCCTCATTTGTTTCGCTGAAAGTTTACAATGTTCTGGGAAAAGAAATTGCTACGCTGGTAAATCAAAGGCAGATGCGCGGACATTATTCGCTTAGTTTCAATGCTTCGGAGCTTCCTTCAGGAGTTTATTTTTACAGGCTCCAAGCAGGGAATTATTCCGTTACGAAGAAAATGGTTCTTGCAAAATAAATTAAAGGGCGGTTCGACCGCCCTTTTTTAATTTCTTTTTATTAACTTAAACGTAGAAAAAAAAATCAGAAATAATTTTAACCTTCCCTTGTAATCTCTGAGAGAAATCTTTCCAAATGTTTGTTGAACCCGGTTGGATTTTCCAACGGACTCATGTGCCCGGCATTGGGAATTACGGCAAATCGTGAGTCCGGAATTTTGTCCGCCATTTTTTGCATTACTTCTGGCGGAGTTAAAGCGTCTTCTTCTCCGACAAGCACAAGAGTGGGAATTTGAATTTCAGGTAAAAACTCGTCGGTGGATAACCTGCTCAGCATGGCAATCTGCGCGCCTTTCACACCTACAGGATTATTGGACTTACAACGTTCGAGAGTTTTTGTGAAATATTCAGGCTTGGTAGCTCTTGTCTTTTCGGAAAAAGTTCCGGGCACAAAGCTATCGACGTAAGCTGCTAATCCTTCTTCATTGATTTTCTTAATTGCGTTCGACCTTTTAAGCTTGCCGTTATTGTCGTCAGCAAAGGGGTGCGTGTCGGTTAAAACTGCCGCGGAAAAGACCTGTTGGTTTTTCTGTAATGCCCGCAAAGTAATGTAGCCGCCCATCGAAAGTCCGCAGACGACCGGTTTCATTAGAGCAAGTTTTTCAATTACAGCGAACAAATCTTCAACAA
>JALWGH010000161.1 GCA_027013735.1 Melioribacteraceae bacterium | reverse complement strand
TTTTTCCTTTCTAACAATAATCAATCGTAGGGGACGCCCCCGCATCCTGCGGGGTTGCGTCCCCTACAATTTTAAAATTGTTTTTTTCAATTGTAGGGACAACTCGTGAGTTGTCCCTACTCCCCAAAGCCGCAATTCGCAGATTGCAAGCAATCCGCTCTACAATAAATAAACATTGAAGGAGAACAACGACCCCAACGGGTTTACCCTGCAGAATGCTGGGGTCGAATGTTTGTAGAAAAAATAACGAAAAAGAAAAAACGATGCCGAAGGTATCGAAGTAAGAAATTTTACTATTAAAACAGGGAGAGCACAAGGTTAATTTCTTCCTAACCTAACGCCTCGAAAAAACCATTATTTTTATTGCCAATCTTATAGTTTGATTTTCTAACTTTTTCTTTTTAGGTTTAATTGTTGAAACAATGGATTAGCGTTAATCAATTTGACTAAAACCAATATTTCCATTAGAATATTATTAATTCAAAAAAGTTTAGGTCGAAAAAAACAATGATTAAAACAATTAAAAACAAAATGAATTTCAATGCAATATATTTCGGAAGATTTCTTTTGTCTTTTTTGTTTTTCACATTTGTAATAGCTCAAGGACAAATACTTCTACAAGCCGGTTTTAATCATAAAACAGGAGATTTTTCCTTTCGCCCGGACGAAGCAAAAACTACGAAAAATTATTGGCTCCCAGCTGTGGAAATTGTCGGCTTAAATTTTTTTGTTCTCGCATACAATGAATATTTAACGAAAGAAGGTTGGGCAAACATCAGCATCCGGTCTGCAAGCAACAATATTAAATACGGTTTTACTTGGGACAGGGACGGATTCATGATGAACCAGTTCTACCACCCTTACCACGGCGCATCCTACTTTAACTCAGCACGCTCAAACGGATTGAGTTATTGGGAATCAATTCCATACACTTTCGGAGGAAGTTTGATGTGGGAATATTTTATGGAAATTGAGCGCCCGTCATATAATGATTTAATAAACACAACAATCAGCGGAAGTACTCTCGGAGAAATAACTTATAGGGTTTCTAATTTGATAATAGACGAAAGTACCCAAGGCGGAGAAAGAGTAATTCGTGAACTTGCTGCTTTTATTATTGACCCCATGCACGCTTTCAACCGTGCTCTTAAAGGAAAACCGTGGAAATTGGGACCAAAGCCTAAAAAGAAAAAATCGAAAATTAATTTGGCAATTGGAACAAATTCGCTTTTTATTAACCGAAATCTTCAAAACAACTACTTTTATCTCATGTTGAAATTCGGACTTCACTACGGTAATAAATTCAATAGTATTAAACATGATAAGCCATTTGAATATTTCAGGGTTCACAGCGAAGTTTCATTTACCGAAGGGAACAATATTATCGGCATCTCATCAAGCGGTGTTTTGTGGGATAAAAAATTTAAAGCTTTTAATTTGAAAAACAACATTATGGGATTATACAAAGAATTCGATCTACTGTTTAATTCCATTTATAAATTCTCTGCATCAAGTTTAACCGGAGAGATTAGTAATTTAACAAAACTCTCTGCCAATTCTCAAATTCAAAATTCTTTTGGCTTGGCATTAGTTCTAATCGGCTCTTCAAATTCTAAATATTCCTTAGAAGTAGGACGTGACTATAATTTGGGTCCGGGGGTGGGCTTCAGATTCTTCAGCAACTTACAGTTAAACAATTCTTGGCTAATATTTTTCAGATACAAACAATTTTGGATACACGTATTAAATGGAATTGATGGAGAGGAACTTATCGGTTTGTTTAACCTGGGCGTAAATTACGATTTTAACAAGCTACTTGGCGTAGGGATAGATGTAGTCTTTTACGAAAGATACGGAATCTACAAAACTCTGCCGGATATTTATTCCAAAAACGCATCGTTGCGGACCTATTTGCAATATACTTTTTGATGAAAAATTTTTCATTGCTCAGAGAGAAAGGCAGGTAGTTTAACACCCCCATTATCCGCGTACCCAATTATTCAGGATTTTAAATTCAACTAATGTAGGGGACGCAACCCCGCAGGATGTGGGGGCGTTCCCTACTTTTTAACAATGTCCTTATTGCACAGGTGTGAGAGCTTTTTTACCCGAAAGCACCGCCGTAACATTTTTAGCGGCAAGCTCAGCCATTGCAGAGCGGGTTTCAACCGTTCCGCTACCAACATGTGGTAAAAGAATTGCATTGTCGAGTTTAAATAATTCGGGATTCAGGTTAGGTTCGTTTGTGTAAACGTCGAACCCCGCGCCGAAGATTTTCCTTCTCTTCAACATTTTAATGAGATGTTTCTCGTCCACCACTTCGCCCCGTGCAGTATTAACAATAATAGCGGAAGGTTTCATTAACTCCAGTTTTTCTTTGTCCAGCAAACCTTTCGTTTGTGGTGTTAACGGCACGTGGAGAGAAATCACGTCGGAGGTTTTCATTAGTTTATTTAACGACACCTTCCGTGCACCTAATTCCTTTTCAGCCGATTCGTTTTTACTTCTGTTAAAATAAATTATTTTCATCCCGAAGTTTTTTGCCCGTCTTGCAACGGCAAAGCCAATCCGCCCCATTCCGATTATTCCAAGCGTCTTGTTTTTTAAATCCAGACCGAGCATCAATTCCGGTTTCCAGCCGTCAAATTTCCCCTCGCGCACAAACTTTTCCGCCTGAGGTAAACGGCGTGCAACAGCAAGTATTAACGCCATTGCCAAATCCGCCGTTGCGTCGGTTAAAATTCCCGGAGTGTTTGTTACTACAATGCCTTTACTTTTAGCGTACTCAACGTCAATATTGTTGTAACCCACGGCGTAATTGGCAATTACTTTGCATTTGGGCAGGGAGTCAATCACTTCTTTGTCAATTTTGTCGGAGAGTAAAGTTATTAAAGCATCCGCCGAGCGGGCTTTTTTAATTAACTCTTCTTTGGAAAGAATTTTACCCGTTCTGTTCACCGAAACCGTAAAACCTTTTTCCCTTAAAATTGTTTCTGCAATGCGGGGTAATTTAAACGTCAGAAAAACTTTCATTTGCTTCCCTTGGAATTTGTAAGAAACCGTTCGAGCAAAAAGGTAAAACCCTTTTCCACCAAGGCGGAAATGAAATCAAAATATTTATGTTAGTAAATATTAACTAAACAACTGATTAACAATAAACGTTGCGGCAATAATTCCGACAGTGTCCGCAGCAAGTCCTACCAACACAGCCGAACGGGTTTTACGAATATTTACCGCACCGAAGTAAACCGCCAAAACGTAAAAAGTTGTTTCGGTACTGCCGAAAAATGTGGAAACCATTATTCCGATTAAAGAGTCCGGTCCGTATTTCGTCATTATTTCCGCCATTACTCCTGCTGAGCCACTACCGGAAAGAGGTCGAATCAAAGCCATTGGCAGAGCTTCTTTCGGCATCCCGATTAAGTGGGCAGGCCAGGCAAGCAAGTCTTGCAAAACGTCCATCATTCCGCCGGCGCGGAAAATTCCAATAGCAACAAGCATTCCCACAAGGTAAGGAATTATTTTCACAGCAATGTCGAAACCTTCCTTTGCGCCTTCCACAAAACTTTCGTAAACATTCACTTTTTTGTACAAGCCGAAAAGCACAAACGAAAAAATAATCGAAGGAATTGCCAACGTGGAAATAACATTTACCGCCACCTTAAAAGTTTCGGCATCAATTCCCGAAAATAATTTGCCTACAAAATTAAGAGCGCCCGCCCAAGCAAGAACCGCAATCGCCAAAACGGACACGGTTGTAATTAAAATCTTCCTGAAATTCTTTTTAATGTTGGCGACAAAATTCTTGAAATTAAAATGAAATTTTGTCGTCAGCTTTGCCATGAAAATTCCGGTTAACGTAGCGCACGAAGCCCCGAAAACAGACGTTCCGATTATTATCGTCGGGTCGCTGCTGCCTGCCGCCGCCCTGATTGCAATTGCCGTTGCCGGAATAAGAGTCAAGCCGGCGGTATTGATTGCAAGGAACATGATCATCGCATCGCTCGCCACGCCTTTGTTAGGATTCAACTTCTCGAGTTCCTCCATTGCCTTAAGTCCGAAGGGAGTAGCGGCGTTGCCAAGACCGAGCACGTTAGCCGAAATGTTCATAATCATTGAGCCCATTGCCGGGTGGTCTTGGGGAACATCCGGAAACAAAAATTTGGTTATCGGTTTGACCACGCGGGCAATTATTTTAATCAATCCGGCTTCCTCGGCTATTTTCATCACTCCCAGCCACAAAGCCATTATTCCGATTAAGCCTAACGCAATTGTTACGGCAATTTGGGCATAGTTGATAGCCGCGTTGGTAACGTCTTTCATTTTGGCGAATGAAATTTTTTCCAGAACGATTGAAGCTTTTGCGTGGAGTGAATCTACAAGTGTAAACTTTTTGACCTGTCCGAGCAAGTCGTCTTCCTTGCCGGAAACCTTTGCCATTTTTTTCCAGAAATCGGGAGTGCTTTTCGACACCTTAAAATAAAGCGTGTTCCTCCCTTTTTTGTAATCAAAAGTTACTTTGCCCTTTACCTTAAAATCATTTTTAACCGACTGCGAATAAAATTTGTTGAAATCTTTTGCCCGCACAAATATCTCGGTTTCGTAAGATTTTGAAACACCTTTTTTGAAGGGTTGATTTAAGGTTATTTCAACGGCAAAAGGCTGTCCGTTTTTAAATGTGTTATCCGCTTGGTCAACAACGTCCGTTACGAGAGCGGCGCCAATACCAAGAACCAAAAGAGCCATCCAGATGTAATTAAGCATATTTCCCTTTTACTTAATAACAGAAAATTTTCGGGCTAAAATTAAGGAATTTTTTTCATAGTTTTGTAAGGATTAAAAAAATAAGTTGAATTAAAATGAAAATAGGAATCATCCAATATTCTCCCGTTTGGGAAAGGCCCGAAAAGAATCTTGATTACATTAAAACTCTTTTCAATGATTACGCCTCAGGCTGCGATTTAATCGTATTGCCGGAAATGAGCTTAACCGGTTTTACAATGAACGCGAAAGACTTTGCCGAAGATTTTGACGGCGAAATAATTCCCGAATTTATTTCTCTTGCTCAAAAGTACCACACGAACATCTTTTTAGGAACAATTGAAAAAGACGGGGAAAAAATTTTTAACTCACTTTTCCATTTTGACGAAAACGGAATTATTGCCGCTCGCTACAGGAAAATTCACTTATTCTCTTTTGCAAACGAGCACAAACATTACGCACAATCGGATGAAGTTATTGTAAGCAAAGTTAAAAATGTAAAAACCGGACTTTCAATTTGTTACGACCTAAGATTCCCGGAACTTTACCGCCTGCAAACAAAAAACGGAGCGGAACTTTTAGTAAACATTGCCAATTGGCCTACACCGCGAATTGAGCATTGGACTCATTTATTGAAAGCACGGGCAATCGAAAATCTTGCTTTTGTAATCGGAGTTAACCGAATCGGTTCCGACCCGTTTAACGAATATCCCGGGCAGAGCGCGTGCTACTCTCCAATGGGAAAAGAAATTTTTAACGCGGAAAATAAGGAAGGATTTTTTACATTTGAAATTGCTCCCGAAGAAGTTAAATACACACGGGAAAAATTCCAATTCTTAAACGACATTAAATTACTTTAGACACGAGGGAAAGATGAAAAAGTTTATTCCTGTATTGTTGTTCGCCGCAGCAATAATAACAGCTTTTGTAAGTTTTCAAAACTCTTTTGAAATCAAAAAGGAAGAACAACTCGAAGAACCGGGAGCACTTGAGGCATTAAATTTTTGGACAAGAATGCGTGCGTATCCGAACAAGGATATTCCAAAGTCCGCTTTTATGAAAGCCTTTCAAAATTTAAAAGAAAAAAGAAAAACCGAGAGAGCGCTATTCGGCAGTTCCAACCCCAAACCGTGGGAGGCAAAAGGTCCGTTGAACGTTCCCGGCAGAACAATTAGTCTTGCGGTTAATCCTCAGAACTCCAAAACACTTTACGCGGGAGCAGCTACGGGAGGACTTTGGCGCACTTACAATTCTTCCCAAGGCGGTCACTGGCAAAGAGTTGAAACCGGATTCCCCACTCTCGGCGTAATGGCAATTGCAATTGACCCGACCGACAGTAACAATATTTACATCGGAACGGGAGAAACTTACGGCGCAAAACAATCAATCGGCGGTTACGTAATTCGCACGACAAGAGGAAGCTACGGAATCGGTATCCTCAAAACAACCGACGGCGGAAGAACGTGGGTTAAAAGTCTCGATTGGTTTTTCGACCAACAGCGGGGAGTTGAAGACATTGCAATAAATCCGAAAAATCCGAAAACAATTTTTGCAGCGACTTCAATCGGAATTTACCGGAGCTACGACGCGGGCAGCAGTTGGGAAAAAATCAAAGACGCCGAAATGGGCGAGGACATTATTGTAAACCCTGCAGACACAAATAAAATTTTAGTCTCTACGGGAAATCTCGGCAGCTCGGACGCCGGCATTTACCGCTCTACGGACGGCGGGGATACTTGGACAAAATTAAAGGGAATTCCTTACTTCACGGGAAAAACTTTAATGGACTATTATGCAGCCAATCCGAATATTGTTTACGCCACGGTGGCAGACAGCCTCACTGGCAAAGGACTTTACAAAACAACGGATTTCGGAGACACTTGGACACTTGTAAATTCGGACGACATTCCCCGATACCAAGGATTCTTTGCTCACTGGGTTGCGGTTAAACCGACCGACTCAAACCAAATAGTTTACGCAGGCGTTAATATCACAAAATCTTACGACGGAGGTAAAACCCTTACCACAGTAGGCGGAACGCACGTTGACCACCACAATTACGCACACGATCCGAACAACCCTAATGTTTTGTACATTGCTTGCGACGGCGGAGTTTACCGCTCAACTAATTTCGGAAGCAGTTATTCGAACATCGGCTACGGCTTACAAACTTCCCAGTTTTACAACGGATTTTCAAGTTCTTACGCCGACTCCAACTTTGCAATGGGCGGTTTGCAAGACAACAACACCGTGATTTTCACAGGCAAATCGAATTGGAAGCGGGTAATCGGAGGAGACGGCTCGTGGTCGGCAATCAATCCTTTGAACGACAACCAAATTTTCGGCTCGTGGCAATACGCCAACATCGAACGCTCGGACGACAGAGGAAATTCATTCGTCACGGCAGATAACGGAATCGGCGGCGATCCGGCATTCATCGCTCCTTTTGTAATTTCGGAATCGAGCCCGAACATCCTTTACGCCGGAACAAATCGAGTTTACAAAACAACTAACAGCGGCGATCACTGGACTGAAGTAAGTTCCATTTTTGACAATAATCAAGTAATTTCAATGTATTTGGACAATCACAATGCGGAACATCTGATTGTTGCCACTGCTCCGGTTAGAAACAGAAGCCACATTTTTCTTACTACCGACGGCGGGCAAAATTGGACGAACATCACGCACAACCTCCCCGACCGCTACCCGATGGACATAATAATCGACCCAAACGATTCCAAAGTTTACTACGTCGTTTACGGCGGTTACGGAACCGGTCACGTTTTCAAATCCACCGACGGCGGAGCAAGCTGGCAAAACATTACCGGAACCCTCGAAGATGTCCCGACACTTTCAATCACAATTGATCCGTTAAATTCTTCTTACGTTTACGTTGGCAGTGACCTTGGAGTGTTCGTTTCCACAGACGGAGGCGCAACTTGGCACGATTACAATGACGGACTCCCTGAAACCGTAATGGCAATGGATTTGAACATTTCCCGCGCAGACAGGAAACTTTGGGTGGCAACTCACGGCTGCGGAGCTTACAAAAGGAACTTGCTCTACAAACCCGATTTCTACGTTTCCGTTTCTCCCTTTGATCTTTCCGACAAAATATTACAAGGCACAAACGTTACATTTAAGGCATTGGTTAAAAATTTGGGCGCTAAAACCCAAAGCGAGAATTTTACAATCGAAGCTTTGCTGTTTGACCCGGATATGAACAAAGTTTACGATAACACACAAACCTTTTGCTGCCTTGCTCCAGGAGGAGCGGACACGCTGACATTCGACGGGAATTACACTTTTGAAACCGTTGGCAATTACACATTCGAACTAATCAAGAACGGCAACCTCCAAATGCCGGGAAAAGACACTTCCGTTTACAAAATTACGGTCTTTCAACTGCCTACTATCGCCAAAGCAAAAGTTACAAAAATCGACCGGACTTACGAACCGATTACAACGGGAACAACTTTTAACGGCGACGACGTTCAGCAGAAAGCTCTTCTGCCTTTCAAAGTAAAGTACGACAATTTCGAATACGACAAGGTTCAGATGAGTACAAACGGCTGGATTGAGTTCGGCACCGGACAGGACGGAACTTTGCGCGGACTTTCCACATCCTCCCAAATAGGAAACATCGGAGCAAACCAAAACGGAAGTCTTGCTTCCACAAGCAGACCGACCAAAGTGCTTGGTCCTTGGTGGGAAGATTTGAATGCAGACGGCAACGGGAAAGTGCGTTACACAACAATCGGCACTGCTCCCAACAGAGTTTTTGTCTGCCAGTGGGAACACATGCGAGCCTATTACGATGCAAACACAACCACTACCCGGGTTAATTTCCAAGTACGAATTTACGAAAACGACAGTAAGATTTTGTTCTGCTACGGACCTGTTGAACGTGGAACATTTTCGGGACCGGACATCGGAGCAATGATTGGTTTCAAAGACCACATCGGAGGCGACTACCATTTTTACGACATTGCCGCCGGCGGAGTAATTCCTGCCTCGCAGGTGGTTACGAATTTAAGTCCGCTTACGGATTGGCCCAGCGAAAACAAAGCGTACGAAATCAATGCCTCCGTTACGGGAACGGAATCTCAAAAGCCGGATATTCCGTCAAAATTTGTTCTTTACCAAAATTACCCGAATCCGTTTGGCGGAGCCGCCACCTCGGGCAATCCGGCAACAACAATAAGGTACACAATTCCGGCGGCAGGAATTACAAATGCAATGACTTTACGCCTTACGGTTTACGACGTTTTAGGCAGAGAGGTTAAAACGTTGATTAACCGACAAGCAAAGCCCGGCACTTATTCGGTAACGTTTTCGGCAGGTAACCTCGCAAGCGGAATCTATTTTTACAAATTAAGATACGGTAATTATTCCGCCGTTAAAAAAATGATTCTCTTGAAATAAAATTCAAAATTCGAGGACTACGTGCAAACAATTAATTTAACTTCCGTAAACGTTGACGAAGCCGAATACGTTGTCCTTGATTTCGAAACAACAGGAATAGCTCCTTCCCGCAGCAGAGTAATTGAAATCGGGATGGTGAAAATAAGAGGCACAAAAATAATTGACAGTTTCAGCAGGCTGATTAATCCCGAAGTCCCCATTCCACCTGTTATTACGAACATTACGGGAATCACAAACGAAGACGTCGAGGATGCTCCCACGTTCGAAGAAATCATCAGGAACATTTCCGATTTTATCGGGGAGAGTTTAATAGTTGCACACAACATTTCTTTCGATTCGGGATTTTTAAAACACGAATTTCTGCGCGCAGGTTTCGACCCGTTACCCAATCCTACCGTTTGTACTTTGACCCTATCGCGGAAATTATTTCCCGAACTCAAGAGCAAAAAACTGGGCAACGTTGCCAATTATTTGAGAATCATTCACAAAAACGTTCACCGTGCTTTGGGAGACGCAAACGTAACTGCAAAAATATTTTTAAGACTCCTCGAACGTTTGAAAGACGAGCACGAAGTTGAGACGGTCAACGATTTGCTTGCTTTCCAAGGCTACCCGCAGACAAAACGTTTTGTAATGATTAAGAAAAAACTTGCCTCCGATTTACACTCGCTTCCCAATGAACCGGGCGTTTACTTTTTTCACAATGCGAAAGGCGAAATAATTTACATCGGCAAGGCAAAGTCCCTTGCTAACAGAGTAAGAAATTACTTCTACTTTAATGCGTCCGCCAAGGCAAAAAAAATTGTGAGGCAGGCGTCCAGAATTTCGTTCCAAATTACTAATTCCGAGCTTTCGGCTTTAATTGCGGAAACAGAGTTAATTAAATTTCACAACCCTGAATTTAACGTTTTACAGAAGCGGTATCCGTCTTCCTATTTTATTTGTGTCGTTAAAAACACTCCTTTCCCCTACCTTAAAGTTACCTCCCGTTTTGCTTTTGACGGCAATGATTACTTTGGTCCTTACCCGAACAGAGAAACGGCAAAAGCCCTTTTGGAAATAGCGAACAAATCAAGCGGCATTCGTGAATGTAAGGACAAAGAATTTAAGAAAGGGAAAAAATGCTACCTTTACGACATTGGTCGCTGCCTTGCTCCCTGCGAATTTCCCGACACCAAGCAACAATACGAAGAGGAACTGAAAAACGTTTACGAATTTCTTTCAGGTAACAATCAAAAGGCTTTGGATTCATTATTAAAAAAAATGCAAACGCTCTCGGCACAACAAAAATTTGAGGAAGCCGGAGAAGTTAGGGATTTAATTAATTTACTGTTAAAGCAAATCAACAGAACATCCTTAATTAAGGGACAAATAAATTCCGCTACGGTGCTTATTAAAATCCACAGCGCTGGCAAGACCGATTTCGTTTTGTTAATAAAAGGCAAAACATTCATCAAGGATTTTCCGTTGGATGCTCCCTGCGCTTTCCAAAAAGCACTGGAAGGATATTTTGAAGGCGATATTCAACTGTTTAACGAGCTAACGGAAAAAGACTTGGAAAGATTAAAAATAACCTTAACTTGGTTATCCCGCAACCGAAGTAAAGTTACCGTAAAAGATTTGTCCGAGGCAAACAACTATCGCGAGGTATTAAACTCGGGCTTTCTTAATGAGCAACGAATTTCATTGCAAACTTAACTATCAGCGCCGTAATTGCCGCAAGAACTAAATAAAGCAAAACAGCTTTCAGCGAACCGATAGTCAATGTAATAGTGGAACGATACCCTCGCCAACCGCATTTTTTACAACGGTAAAGTTTGAAAGGAGTGACGGCTTTAATTATTTGCTCCTTAACATTTCTTGCCCTCGAGCGGTGCAACGTGCCGATGGCACCGCAACTCGGACATTTATCAAACACAGGATTTTTACTAACAATTATTTTGTAATCAAGCGCCATTTTTTAAACTCTAATTTTTGGGATTCAAATTTAACAATTTTTCGTAAATATTTTTATTCTCAAGGATTTTTCGTGCAACGGTGTACTGCTTGTCGTGATGTAAAGACTCGATTATCCTTCCACTTCTGCCGCTAATGCGTGTAGCTAATTC
>JALWGH010000160.1 GCA_027013735.1 Melioribacteraceae bacterium | reverse complement strand
GCCTTCTATTTCTTGTTTACAGGCAAAATTGATTCTCTTAACAAACAATTAACTACGCAAAACAAACAAATTAAGCAGTTGCAAAAAGACCTTGCCCTTAACAAAAAAATGGTTACGGATTACAAAGAGCTGTTAAAATTCTTTCAGGAAAAGAGCATTTATGTTGTGGAATTAGCAGGCGGGGAAAAATATCCCAATTCCTCGGGCAGGTTGTTTATTTCGTTTCATTCGGGGGATGGAATTTTAATATTGCAAAATCCGCCTCAACTTAAGGAGGACGAAGCTTACCAGCTCTGGATGATTACGGAAGGCAAGTCTCTTTCCATTGATGTTTTACCTCAACAAAACGATAAGTTTTATTATTACATTTTCAACATTCCTCTTTTACCTAAAAAGAACATCCAACTTTTCCGCATCACAAACGAACCGAAAGAAGGTTCCGTTTTGCCTTTGGGACAAACTTTACTCTTCGGTAAATTTGTAGAGTAAACTCAACAAAGAAAATGCGGATTCATTATTTCCAACACGTTCCTTTCGAAGATTTGGCAGCGATGAAGCTGTTTTTCGAAAGGCGAAAATTCGAAGTTACCTCCACAAAATTTTATTTGAATGAAGTTTTGCCGTCCTTGGATTCATTCGATTGGCTAATTGTAATGGGCGGTTCAATGGGGGTGTACGATGAAGAAGAGTCCCAGTGGTTAAAAACCGAGAAAGAGTTCATTAAACTTGCTGTTGACAAAGGAAAAACAGTTTTGGGAATTTGTCTCGGTGCTCAACTTTTAGCCGGGGCGTTAGGCGCGAGGGTGTACAAAAACAAGGAAAAAGAAATCGGTTGGTTTCCCGTGAAGTTTACGGAAGAAATTAAAAGCACAAAGTTAAAAAATGTTTTTCCTCAAGAAGCGGAAGTGTTTCATTGGCACGGAGACATTTTTGAAATTCCCAACGGTGCAGTACGAATTGCTTACTCTGAAGCCTGCGAAAATCAAGGGTTTGCTTACGGTGAAAAAGTTGTGGGGTTGCAATTTCATTTGGAAACAACGCAAAACTCCGTACTTGCCTTATTGGAAAACTGCAAGGATGATTTGGACTATTCAAAGTTTGTTCAAAGCAAAGAAGAAATATTAAGCGTTCCCGGACGTTTTGAAAAAATTAACAATCTGATGTTTAAGTTGCTTGAAGAATTAGAGAAACAAACCGTCGGATTTTAGTAGCTTTCCATTTTCCACTTTCCATTTTCAACTTTCAATTAAATAAGTCTTAAGTAACGCGTAACGAGTCTTAAGTCTCTGTTCACTGTTATCTGTTCACTGATTCCTCAATTTTCCACTAAATAAGTCTTTTATCCAATAATGCATTCCTCCAATCATCCAAGAGTCTCGTTTGTGCAAGTGCGCGAGTGCTTTTGGAGAAATGGATGATTGGATTACTGGATGGAATTATCACAACTATTGAGCAACAATCATTTTTCTCTGTTCACTGTTATCTGTTATCTGTTCACTGTTCAATGATTTTCCACTTTCCATTTTCAACTTTCAATTAGATAAGTCTTAAGTAACGCGTGACGAGTCTTGAGTCTCTGTTCACTGTTAACTGTTCTCTGAAAAGACGTCTCGCCTCTCGCGTCTAGCGTCTCGCGCAAACGGATTTCTTATTTCTCGTTTCTTATTTCTTCTATTCCTCCTCCTGTACACTTGGAAGTCAAAGTACATTGTTTTTCCCGAAACGGACTATTTTTAGTATATTTGAAATTTGAATTAAAAACAATCAGACCTAAAGTGGAAAGAGAAAAAATATTAGTAACATCGGCATTGCCCTATGCTAACGGGCCCATTCATTTGGGGCATTTGAGCGGTGCTTATTTGCCCGCAGACATTTACGTACGTTACCACAGATTAAAAGGAACCGACATCATCTACATTTGCGGTTCGGACGAACACGGAGTTCCGATTACGATTACCGCGGACAAAGAAGGTGTTTCCCCGAAAGTAATAATCGACCGCTTTCACGAAATGAACAAAAAAGCGTTTGAAAAATTCGGGATGAGCTTCGACATTTACTCGCGTACAAGCATTCCCTTGCATCACGAAACGGCGCAGGAGTTTTTCAAATGCTTTTACGATCAAGGACTGTTGACCGAAAAGAAAACGTGGCAGTTTTATGACCCGAAAGTTAAAAAGTTTTTACCGGACAGGTACGTTGAAGGCACTTGTCCCAAATGCGGTTACGAAGAAGCCCGCAGCGACGAGTGTGAAAACTGCGGCGCAATTTACGAACCGACCGAGCTAATTAATCCCAAGAGTAAAATTACAGGCGAAACGCCCGAGCTTAGGGAAACATCCCACTGGTATTTCCCGCTTGGGAAATTCCAGCCGAGATTGGAAAAGTACATTGATGAAATGTCCGCCAAATACGGTTGGAAAGAGAATGTGCTTCAATACTGCCGTAGTTGGTTTAAGGAAGGATTGAGAGACCGTGCGGTTACACGCGACTTGGACTGGGGCGTGAAAGTCCCGCTGGAAAATGCCGAAGGCAAAGTGCTTTACGTGTGGTTCGAAGCGGTTTTGGGTTACATCTCGGCAACCAAAAAACTTTCGCTCGAAAAAGGCGAGCCGGAATTGTGGAGAAAATATTGGCAGGACGAGAAAACAAAGTACGTTGCCTTCATCGGTAAGGACAACATTGTTTTTCACACGATTATTTTTCCTGCAATGTTAATGGGCTGGAACGATGTCAACGAAGACAAATTCATTCTGCCACAAAACGTTCCTGCAAACGAATTCCTTAATTTCGAAGGCAAAAAATTTTCGAAGTCGCGCGGTTGGGGAATTGACGTAATTGATTTCTTGGAGAAATTTCCTCCCGACCCGCTCCGCTACACGCTCGGCTCGAACCTTCCCGAAACAAAGGACACGGATTTTTACCTCAAGGAATTTCAGGCTAAGAATAACAATGAATTGGCGGACATACTCGGCAATTTTGTTAATCGTACGTTTACGTTTGTCCACAAGCATTTTGAAGGGAAAGTCCCCGAGTCGGGCGAACTTAATGAGATGGACAAGCAAATGCTTGAAACAATCGAAAGCTTCCCGGCAAAAGTTGGCGGCTTAATTGAGAAGTACAAAATCCGCGATGCCGTGAACGAAATGATGAACCTCGCAAGAGCGGGTAACAAATATTTCAACGACAGCGCACCTTGGCTTTCGGTTAAGAACGACAAGGCGAAAGCAGGCACCACTTTGAACATTTGCCTGCAAACCATTTTTACTTTAGCCGAAATTTTCGAACCGGTTATTCCTTTTACGAGCAAGAAAATTTTCAATATGCTCAATGCCGAGCCCGTGGGCTGGGACGAAGCAGGCAAGCCTCAGTTGGAAGCAGGACACAAATTGAACAAAGCCGAAATTCTTTTTACGAAAATTGACGACAAAGTAATTGACGATTTGTTCAAAGAATTGGGACACACCGAGGAAGAGGCAAATGTTGCTCTCGTAGATGACGAAGAATTTTCCAAAGTGGAATTGAAAGTTGCAAAAATTGTTGAGGCAGAGAAAATCAAGAAGAGTGAAAAACTGCTGAAATTACAGCTCGACTTGGGGAATGAAAAACGACAGGTCGTTGCAGGCATTGCCAAAACTTATTCCCCCGAGGACTTACCCGGTAAGCGGATTGTGATTGTGGCAAACTTGAAACCGGCAAAGCTTTTCGGCGTGGAGAGCCAGGGAATGATTTTGGCGGCTGAAACCGAAGACGGCAAACTCGAGATTGTGGAAGTCTCCGAAAAAGTGCCTTTGGGAACAAGAGTTAAATAATACTTATGGCAATTAAAAAACCCGCTCCTCGTAACCGGACTATTACTCTCAGCGAGGAGGAGAAAATAAATTATTCCGCAAAATTAAAATCGGTTAAAAAGCCCGTAACCATTGAAGAAATTACCGATTCCTTGTTTACGGGAGATTTTTTCGAAACGGTAAACTACTTGCCGGATTCGTTTGTCGATTTGCTTTTTGTCGATCCGCCTTACAATCTCGACAAGAAATTCAATAATGTTTTTTTCAAGAGTAAGTCGTTTGAAGAGTACTCCGAATGGATTGACGAGATTTTGAGTAAGCTGAAAAGGCTACTTAAACCGAACGCTTCAATTTATTTTTGTGCGGATTGGAAATCTTCCGCACCGGTCTATTTGGCTCTTTCAAAGCATTTTATTGTGCGTAACAGGATTACGTGGGAAAGGGAAAAAGGCAGAGGCGCAAAGAAAAATTGGAAGAACAACACGGAAGACATTTGGTTTGCTACTGTTTCCGACGATTACGTTTTTAACGTTGACGCCGTGATGTTGAAGAAAAAAGTAATTGCACCTTACACCGACTCCCACGGCAAGCCCAAAGACTGGCGGGAGGAAGCGCAAGGGCGTTTCAGGCTTACGCACCCGTCGAACATCTGGACGGACATCTCCGTGCCTTTCTGGTCGATGCCGGAGAACACCGAGCACCCGACGCAAAAGCCGGAAAAACTTTTGGCTAAAATAATTCTTGCGGGAACAAACGGGAACGGTTTTGTGTTTGACCCCTTTGCCGGCTCGGGCACAACACTTGTTACGGCGGCAAAGTTGGGACGCCGCTTTGTTGGAATTGAAATTGACGGTTACTATTCGATGCTTGCCTTGAAACGTTTGGACTTAGCCAAAAAGGACAAAACAATTCAGGGATATTCCGACGGTGTATTTTGGGAAAGGAACACAATGCCGTTGCGGAAAAATAAAAAAGAAGAAGAGTTTGAAGAACAACTTTTTGCCGATTTGGAGGCGAAGGAAGAACGAAGTTAAAAATAAAATCAGATGAATTACGGAGGTTAGAAAATGCGTAAGATAATTTTGTTTGTTGCAATTTTGGCTGTGGCGGCGGCGTGTACGCCCGAATCAACCAAATACGTAGCAAAATTTGACGATACGAAAGTTTCGCTGAAAGAGTTTGAAAAGGCTTACATTAAGAACGTTGGCGATTTCAACAAAGCGAGAATTGCACCCGAAAAAGACAAAAAGGAATTCCTAAAACTTTTTGTTGACTTCAAAATGAAACTGCGCGATGCGTGGGTAAGGGGCTACTACGACGATCCCGATTTGAATAAAGAAATAAACGACTACAAGAGGAAAATAGGCGCAACTTACATTAAAGAGAAAAAAATAATTGACAGGGGAATTCGCAAACTTTACAACGAAGGCAAATGGGAATACAGAGTTAGCCATATTATGCTTAGGCCTAATCGAGGCTCGGGTCCAACCTCCAAAGAGTTGGCACAAAAATTAATTAACGAAATCAAAAGCGGAAAAGCGACTTTTGAAGAACTTGCAAAGGAATATTCCGACGACCAATATTCCAGAAACGAAGGCGGGGATATTTATTGGTTTGCTCCGGGTATTGTGAATATGGATTTTGACAAGGCAATTACCTCCACGCCTGTGGGGCAGGTTTACGACAAGCCCGTCCGCTCCCGTTACGGCTGGCACGTAATTAAAGTAACGGACAAGCGCAAAAGAATTCCCGAAATTAAAGTCCGGCACATTCTTGTGAGATTTGTTAACGACAGCGGTAAGGTCGATTCCGCCGCCGCGCTCAAAAAAATTGAGATGATTAAAAAGAAACTTGACGAAGGAGCGGACTTTGCCGAGATGGCGAAGAAATATTCCGAAGACCCGGGCACGGCAAAAAAAGGAGGAGACCTTGGTTACGTAAGCCGCAGAATGATGGTCAAGCCGTTTGACGAAGCCGCCTTCAACCTTAAAAAGCCGGGTGACATTTCGGACATCGTGAAAACACGTTACGGCTACCACATTATTCAGCTTGTGGAAATTCCGCCGTTCCCGACGTTGAAATCGATTAAAGAAAAACTGCGGAAAACTTACCAGCGTCAGCGTTACCAAAGGGAGTACAAGGCTTACATCGATTCCTTAAAGAAAGCTTTTAATTACAAAGTTAACAAAACTTTAGTCAGAACAATTGCTGCAAACAAAGCCGATTCGGTTAAGTTTAACGACAATCTTTGGAACACACAGCTTTACAGAGCCGTTAAGGATTCAATTGTTTTTACAATAGACGGCAAGCACTACACAGCCGACACTTGCTTTCACTACTTGGTTAATAGTCAGGAGTTTAGCGGTCAAAAAGTGAACGAAGACACTTACACCCGTGGGACGGATGCCTTTGCGGCGGAAACGTTGTTGGAGAAGGAAGCAATGGGACTGGAAAAAACAGATTCCACTTTCAAACAATTATTGGACGATTACCGGAACGGAATTTACATTTTCAAACTTCAGCAGGAAGAAGTTTGGAACAAAATGAAAGTTGACACAAACGAAGTGAAAAAATATTTCGAAGCTCACAGGGACAAGTACAAATATCCCGACAGAGTTGAGTTTTACGAGATATTCACAAAGAGCGACTCTTTGGCAAAGAAATACTACAACGAAATTCAGAACGGAGCGGACTTCAAAGAGTTGGCTAAGAAATACACCGAGAGATTCGGTTACAAACAAAAAAGCGGTCACTTCGATTTAACTCCCGTAAGGTCGAGCATGATGGCTAATTACGCCTTTAAGCTTAAACATCCTGGCGACGTCAGCAAACCGTTCAAGAGCGGAAAGGGCTGGTCGATTGTGATGCTTGTTAAGAAAGACCCCGCTCATCTGAAAACTTACGCAGAAGCAAAACCGGAAGTGATGAGCGATTATCAGGAGGCGTTAAGCAAACAACTTGAAGAAGCTTACGTCCAAAGCCTAAGGAAAAGGTACCACCCGGAATACTATTATGACGTTCTTAAAGAAGCTTTTAAAAACAAATAGAACGTTCGCGTTAATTCTTCTACTGCCGGCTTTCTTTCTTACAGCTTGTGCAAAGGAAGAAAAGCCGGCAGGAGTTGCTGCGAAAGTCGGAACTGAAAAGTTGACCGAAGCCGAGTTGCAGGACGCTCTCAAAAAAGACAGTTCCCTGTTCCGGCAGGAGTACATCCGTAACTGGATTGAAACACGGGTGTTCTACGCCGAAGCAAAGGAAGAAAAACTAACCGACTCCGAAGAGTACAAACGCATTGTTGCCGAGGACAAGGCACGGATTGCCGGCGCGCTGCTGATAATGAAATATTTACGTGAGAACGCTCCCGAAGTTAGCGAAGACGAGGAACGTGAATATTTTGAAAAGCACAAGGACGAGTTTGCTTCCACAGAGGAGAGCTTTGTTTTGAACAAGGCGGTTTTTGAAAGCAAGCTGGCGGCGGGAAATTTCCGTTACGTGGCTTTGGAAAAAGACTGGAAAAGCGCCGTCAATTTTTCGCAAAAGTCCAAAGGGCTTGTTAAAGCGGAAGAAAATTTGTTCCTCAACGGGGACGATTTTATGCCCGGCAAAATCCGGCAATTGCTTGCAGGAATGGAGCCGGGAGAAGTAAGTATTGTGTTCCCGACGGAACGGAAACATTTTGCCGTTGTTCAACTAATCAAAAAATTTGCTAAAGGCGAAACGCCCGATTTTGAATTTCTCCGCAAAGAAATTGAAGAACGAATTTTAGTAATTAAGAGAAAAAAACTTATTAAGAAATACAAACAAGATTTGTATTCGAAATTTAATGTGGAAATTTATTAGGAAAACTTATGTTAAAGAAAATTCTTTTTGTGATTTTTGTTCTTGCGTTTTCTGTTAAAGCTCAGGAAGTATTGGACAAAATTGTTGCCGTTGTGGGCGACGAAGTAATTCTCAAATCCGAGTTGGATTTCAGGGCTGAATTAACGGCGGCTTCGCAAGGGGTGAATGCCAACGACCCCGCATTCCGTAAGAAAGTGCTTGAATCAATGATTGAAGAAAAATTGCTTTACGCCCAAGCGGAATTGGATTCCATTACCGTGAGCGATGACCAAGTAAACCAACAATTGGATTACCAAATTAACTACTACATTCAGCAATACGGCTCGCGGGAAAAAGTAGAGCAAGTTTACGGAATGAGCATTGAAAGAATCAAGCGCGAACTGCGGGACGACACGCGGAAGAACTTAATGGCGCAAATGGTGCAACAAAAAAAATTCGGGAACATCGACATTTCACGCAAGGAGGTTGAAGAATTCTTTGACCGCTACAAAGATTCGCTTGGTGTTGTGCCCGAAAAATTTGAGATTGCGCATATTTTTATTAACCCGCAAAAGGGTGCGCGCGTTAGGAAGAAAGCCTACGAAAAAGCAAAGATGATTCTCGATTCACTTAAACACGGCGGGGATTTTGCCGAGCTTGCCAAAAAATATTCCGATGACCCGGGCAGCGCTTCCAAAGGCGGCGACCTCGGATTTGTAAAGCGCGGCGTGTTCTACCCGCAATTCGAAGAAGCGGCTTTCAAACTTAAGAAAGGCGAACTCTCGGGAATTGTCGAATCGCCGGTTGGTTTCCACATTATTCAACTGCTCGAGCGCCGCGGGGACGAAATCCATACACGGCATATTTTGGTTAAAATACGCAGTGACGAAAAAGCAGACCTCGAAGCAATTGATTTTCTTAACGCTATCAGGGACAGCATCGTCCGCGGAGTTCACTCCTTTGCTTACTACGCAAAAAAATACAGCGACGACAAGCAGTCCGCTCCTTTCGGCGGAAAGCTCGGTACGTTCGATGCGGGACAGCTTGAAAAATCCTTGCTCGACCAGCTTTACAAATTGAACCCCGGCGGAATTACTTACCCGCTAAGACTTGACGTTGACCGGATGACTTACGGTTACCACATTGTGAAATTGATTAAGCGGATTAAAGAGCACCGCCCGTCGCTGGAAACCGACTACGACGAAATTAAAAAAATTGCCGAGCTCGACAAAAAACAAAGGCTCTACCGCCAGTGGATTAAAGAGCTGAAAAAGAAAATTTATTGGGAAATAAGAATTTAGGATTTTACGCTGTGAAAGAAAACGAAAAGAACGACGTTCAACTGGTCGGGAAATTAAACGACTCAATTAAAAATATTAAGCGGGAAATAGCGAAAGTTATTGTAGGGCAGGAGGAAACCGTTGACCACATTTTAACGAGCCTTTTTTCACGCGGGCATTGCTTGCTTGTGGGAGTTCCGGGCTTGGCAAAAACCCTGCTGATTAAAACCATTGCGGAAGTTTTGGATTTGAAGTTCAGCCGTATTCAATTCACGCCTGACTTAATGCCCGGCGATATTACAGGTACGGAAATAATTGAAGAGGACAGGGCTACAAAGGAACGCAGGTTCAGGTTTGTGAAAGGTCCCGTCTTTGCCAACATTGTTCTTGCCGACGAAATTAACCGTACGCCTCCCAAGACACAATCGGCATTGCTCGAAGCAATGCAGGAGCACTCGGTTACCGCCGCGGGCGTCAGTTACGAATTGGAAGAGCCGTTCTTTGTTCTTGCCACACAAAACCCGATTGAGCAGGAAGGAACTTACCCCTTGCCGGAGGCTCAGCTCGACAGGTTTATGTTCAACCTTTGGCTCGGTTACCCGGGGTACGAGGAGGAAGTAAAAATAATTGAAACAACAACTGTTGGAAACATTCCCGATTTGAAGAAGATTCTGAACGCCCGGGAAATAATTGAGTTTCAGAATCTTGTTTTGCGCACGCCCGTTGCCGAAAACGTGATTGAGTACGCGGTTAAAATAGTTCATTCCACCCGCCCGGAAAACTCCGACAAAGATTTTGTGAAGAAATGGGTGAACTGGGGAGCCGGTCCGAGAGCGTCTCAATTTCTTATTCTTGCAGCAAAAGCCAAGGCAATAATGGAAGGACGTTTTACCCCCGCCATTGACGATGTGAAAGAATTTATTGTGCCGGTCTTGAGACACAGGATTATTCCCAATTTCAGCGCCGAAGCGGAAGGAATTACAAGCGTTGATATTATTAAGAGATTGGTTGATTGACGTTTTTAGTGGAAAACGGAAAGTTGAAAATTGAAAGTGATGACGAATGTTTAGCTTCGTTGGTTACTCCAAGTTAAGGAAAACAAACAGATGAGAAAAACGCTCCTTCTTTTACCTGTACTGATTGTAATTTTAGCTTTAGCGGGCTGTGAACAAAAAGAGCAAACGACTCCGGCTGAGAAAGAAAAAACCTCACAACAAGATACCGTCAAAACAGACGAATTCGGTTTGCCTGCCGATTCGTTTACGGTAAAACGGGGCGAGGTAAAAAAACGTCAAACTCTTAGCGGCATCCTTTTGAGTTTCGAAATCCCTTACAAAAAAATTATTGAAATTGCCGAAGCGGCAAAGGGAAAATTCGACATTAAAAAAATCAAAAAGGGGGATGAGTATTTTGCTTATTTTACAAAAGACTCGCTCCCAGCATTAAAATATTTTGTGCTTAAACCCAATCTGGTTGACTTTGTGATTTTTAAGATTGATTCTCAAATCACGGTCACCACAGGCAAAAAGAAGATTGATTACGTTAGAAAAACCGTTGCCGGCGTAATTAAAAACAATCTCTACGAAACGCTTGCCGAACAAAACCTTTCGCCACAATTGGCTTTGAAACTCTCCGAAATATTTGCCTGGCAGGTGGACTTTTATCGCATTCAGAAGAACGACGCATTCAAAGTTATTTACGACGAAAAATTTATTGACGGCAAACCGATTGGCGTGAGTAAAATTTACGCGGCTTATTTCAAAAACAGAAAGAACGAATATTACGCCTTCCTTTTCCGGCAGGACGGGAAAGAAGATTACTACGACGAAGAAGGCGGAAGTCTGCGAAAGGCATTCTTAAAAGCTCCTATTAAATTCGGCAGGATAACTTCCCGCTACACTTTGCATCGTTACCACCCCATTTTGCACAGAATAAAAGCTCATTTGGGAACCGATTACGCCGCTCCTTACGGCACTCCGATTATGGCTACCGGAGACGGAGTAGTAATTGAGGCACGTTACAAACGCAACAACGGCAACTATGTGAAAATCAGGCACAACTCCGTTTACACCACGCAGTATTTACACATGTCGCGCTTTGCGAAAGGAATTCGTCCGGGAGTTAAGGTTAAGCAGGGGCAGGTAATCGGGTACGTGGGAGCTACCGGACTTGCAACCGGGCCGCACGTTTGTTACCGCTTTTGGAAAAACGGAAAACAGGTTGACCATTTGAAAGAAAAGCTACCTTCTTCCAAACCGATTGAAAAGAAATACCGTGAAGAATTTTTCAAAGTTGAGAAAAAACTCAAAGCCGAGTTGGACGCAATTCCGCTTGAGGAAAATTAAAGATGCTTACGATTTAATTCCTAAATTTAATAAAGCCTTAAAAATCTTAATGATTTTTAGGAATGTTACAA
>JALWGH010000159.1 GCA_027013735.1 Melioribacteraceae bacterium | reverse complement strand
CAATCCGAAGCAATTACCGGCTTTTCCAGAATCATGTATTGAAAAAGCTTGTGCGGAATTGTGTTGTCCGTGTGAATTGTTTTGAGATGAGGGATAACCCCGATTTTTGCCGCTTTAATGAAGGAAGGCAATTTTTCCGCAGGCTGCCAGCCCTCGAAAATGACGACATCTTCAACTTTTAATTTTGCCGAAAGATTTTTAAGGGAATCAAAATTACTGCCTCTTCCTACCAAAACAATTTTGAGATTTTTGATTTTTTCCTTCAACAACGGTGCTGCTTTAATAACCGTTTCAAGTCCACGGTGGGCATCAAATCCGCCCGTGTAAGCAAGAGTAAAAAAGCCGCTGTGTTTTTCCAAAATGTTTTTGTCAAATTCGGAAATCTCGAAGCTTTGGAGATTTACGTAATTCGGTACAACAAAAATCTTTTCCCTCGGGATGCCGAGTTTAACGTAACGTTCTACTGCTTCCTCGATTACGGTGATTATTTTGTCAACTTTGTTCAACCATTCTATTTCTTTCCTCGCCCAACGCTTTTTGGAAATAATAAACTTTCCGGGAAAAACATTCGCGTACTTGTAATGCTCAAGCGCCTGAACAAAATTTTCGTGCAGGTCGGCGACAATCGGTAAGTTAAAATTCTTGTTTGCTTTCAGCGCTCCTTCGAGCATCCACAAATCGTGGACGTGAAGAACTTCGATCTTGTTTTTTTTAATAAATTCTTTAATGTGTTTTGCCCAAAACAAAGGGTAAAAATTAAACGGTGTGTTGTTCAATCCTTTTAATTTGTCTTTCAAAACTTTGGAAATGGGAACTCTGAAAATTTTTGCGCCGTGGAACTCTTCGTAATTTTTTTTACCACCGAAGTTAAAACATATTAAAGAGACTTCGTGCCCGGCGTTTTGCAAAGCCGAAATTTCATTCTCAACTCTCAGGTCACCCGTAAATTCGTTGTCCAGAATCATTCCGATTTTCATTTTTTACCCTTTAGCAAAAATAAATTTGTTGCCACCACAAATTTGATTTTTAATTTATTATTTCCCAATAGCCTTTTTTGTCCGAGCCTAATCTTCTTAAAATTAAAAGATCTTTTAAAATACGTATGTTATTCCCTATTGCAGTTACGCTAATTCCCACTAAGTTCGACAATTCTTTTATTGTAATTGTCGGATTGCAGGAAATCGCAATCAAAATTTTTATTTGATTGTTTGTCAGTTTACTACCAACTTTTACAACCAACTTACTACCAACCTTTTCTTCCAATAATTCCAAGAGTGTCTTTCGAGAAATGTTTTTATTTTTTAAATAATCTGAAATTTTTGAATTTGCTTCGGTGATTTTCCACTCTCCGCTTTTGGGACTTCCTTCTCTGTGAATAGCGCCTAAATTTTTAAGTTTTTTAATATTTTTGTCAACGGCAGTAACGCTAATCCCTGTAATTCTTGCCAATTCCTTTTTTGATATTTTACTATTTTCTGCCACAAGCAATAAAATTTTCAACTGATTTTCAGATAATTTACTGCCAACCTTTTCAACTAACTTACTACCAACTTTTTCGATTAACAATTCCAATAATTCCGGCTTATTTACCGAGGGATATTTCTCCAGCCAAAGGTGGATTGGAGGTTGACCCAAGAGATTATCATCCCGATGAGCTCTAATAATTACCGCTCTAAACCAATCATCATCTTCGAGTTCAAAGCGAATGTTTCTTCCCAACACTTTCTTAATTCTATTGATCCCCGAACCAATTTTTTCCACAAGCCCCATTCGGTGAACCAAATCCATGAGCAAAGGATTGCGTGCTAAACTTTTCTTACCTAAATACTTCTTTTCGAAAAGCAATCCCCCGGGATTAGAAATTTCAATTCTATCTTGAAATATTTCAATTAAAATTCTACCTTCCGAGAAATAGTCCCTATGAACCATAGCGTTTAACAAAAGCTCTCTTAAAACTTCTTTAGGGACTTCAGGTTTTTCTTCTCTCCTCAAATCGTTAATTACGAATTCGGTGCGTAAATTTCTTAATAAAAAAGTAATAGAGTTTTCCAAATTGGAAATAAAATCCAAATCGTATTCCGCTTTGTCTAAAATATTTACTCTTTCCGTTCCCTGATAAAGCACACAACCTATTATTGCATTCAAAAAAAAGCGATGAATGCTTGTAGAAAAAAACAGTACTCCTGCGTTGTTCAAGCCCAATTCCGTGAGTAAACCCAAGTTAATTAAAATATGCTCTCTTTCTAAACTTTCATCTAAATTTGCCCATTTAATAAATTTCACAAATGCTCTTTCATTGAAATATTGTTCAAAAGTAAAATCATAATTTATTTTTCTTTCAAAACTTATTAGATTTTCTTTCTGAAATAAATTCCTGATTTCATTTCTTGAGAGATGTTGGGAATTGGCGCCTTGACGCAAAAAACATCGTCCATTTAAAAAATAAGGCTTATTTTTACCTTCCGGCACTGAGATAATTACTAATTTTTTTACTTGTTCAATTTCCAAAAGAATACTAGGGTCAATATTTCTCGCAATATCCTGAATCCTGGATTTAATTAAATTAGTAAGTTTAAATCCGATTATTTCATTATTCCCGTCTTTTACACCTAAAATAATTCTCCCTCCCGAAGCATTGGCAAATGCACAAATATCCTTTGAAAGCGTTTCGCTAAACTTTTCTTTAAATTCTAACGTAAATCCTTCGCCGGTTTTAATTAATTCAATTATTTCATTGTAATTCATTCAAGTTAGCCCGAGTAAATTATTTTTTAAAATTTTCCCAGAAAGCAAATCGCCGGTAAATTCGTTGTCCAGAAGCATTCCGATTTTCATTTTCTTTTTCTCTCTTTTGTCATTAAGACAAGATTCGGCTCGCTTAAAAATTTTGACTTGAGTTTTTTGAACTCATCTTCGTTTAAAATCAGAATAGAAATTTTCCGGTCGATTAATTTTTCCGTCTTTTTACGAACGCGTTCAAGTTCTTTACGGTTAATTTCATTACCGACAATTACAAGCTCTATTAAACCTGAATCGTGTCCTACGGCGTAATCCCCGCGAATGAAAGCAACTTTAACTTCTCCGAGTTTGTTCAGTATGTTTGAAATTACTTTTTCTATTCCGGTTGATTTCAAAACAATACTGCGAATTTCATTAAAGAGAGGGTGTGAAGTATTTGCCCTGTAAATTTTATTCCTGCCTTTTTGTTCCGTAGTTAAAATGTTTGCTTCAACCAAACGGTTTAGCTCAACGCGGATTCCGTTAGTCGAATCTTGAAATTCATTCGAAAGTTGGCGTAGGTAAGCCTGTGTTTTGGGATTCAGGAAAAACTTCAGCAAAAGTTTAATTCTGACTTCAGATGTAATAATTGACTTTAACATATTTTGAGTAATTATTTTACTCGAAAATAAATAGAAATATTTTGTTTTTCAAATAATGGTTACCGAAAAATTTGAATAATTAAGAAGGAATATTAATTTTCAAGATAAAAAATAAAATCAAATATCTTTAAATTTTTGTAAAGAAGAAAAGATGCTAAAAAAAGCAAGTACAAAAACAATGAGTGAAATCAGAGCTATTGGAATTGATGCTCTGGTAAAAAGTTTAGGCGTTGTTGCTACCATCAGATTTTTACAATATGAAGACAGTGGGCATGGGAATTATTCCTACGACAGACATAATTGGCTTAAAGAAGAAAAATTAGATGAAGTAGCGGAAGAGATAAAAAAATACAGAAATAAAACGTAAGGGCGGATATTTCTTCTCCGCCCTTCAACTGCCGTAAAAATTTCTACTCTTTTGTTTTACGTTTCTTTGAATATTCCAAATAAAGCGGAACAAAAACAAATAACAGAATAAGAATATTCCCCACCCACACAAGCGTCATGCTCGTGTAATAAGTAGAAGGATGAAATTCCAGTTTTACAATCGATTTGCCTGCGGGCACGTAAACCCCGCGCATCACATGATTTACCCGCAACACTTTAGACTCCTTGCCGTTTACCGTGGCGTTCCAGCCAACAGGGTAGTACATTTCGGGTATTACAAGAAACTGTTTCGAATCGGTTTGTGTCTCAAAGGAAAGTCTGTTAGGCTCGTAGTTTAATAACGTTACTGTTCCTTTCCCCGAAAAAGTTTCTTCCCCGGTTTTCGAAGATACGGTAAGGGCAATACTGTCAGGCTTAAAGTCGTTCTTGTTCATGAAAAGAACAACTTCCTCGGGGGTTTTGAGTTTTTTCAAATCTTTAACAAAATACCCTTTCGGGAGAGCGGCGTTATTTTGGTAAAGAATTTCCTTGCGGTATCTGTCCTCGGCAATTTTTGTCAATCCGGGACTTCTCAACGGCGAGGAAGAAATCACATATTTGCCGCTCATCATATTAACTACTTTCCAGTTGATCCTGTCCGGCGAATTACCAGCGTAAAGATTGTGCTCTATTACATCTTGGATTGCCTGTAATTTTATTGCGCTGTAACCGCTTATTAAAGGATAGTAATAAGCGTAATGATTGCTCGTAAAACTTCTGCCAAGCACAATTGCGCGCATTGTTTTTGGGGCGGAAGTTAAAACATTTGTAATCGGCGTCGTCCCAAATTCAACCGAGGCAATCTTGTCGGGATTCTGAACGTTTATTTGGTCGTAAGCGTGATTGGTTGTTACAAAGATTTCAAACGAGGCAAGCACAAAGACAATTGCCGCAAAATATTCTTTTTTCAATTGTCCGAACAAAAACCACACAAGCGCTCCGGTTGCAAGCACGATGTAAATAAACTCTCTCTTTGTGTCGGCAATCAGAAACTCCTGACGGATGTTTTTAATTGCGTTAAGAGTGTTTGTGTTGTAGCGGTGAAGCTCTGCCGCCGTTGCGTAAGCATAAGAATCGTTGAAAAGAAAAACGGTAATTATGATTACGATTCCCGCGACAAATATTCCCGTAACCCATTTGTAATCCTTTTTGGTGATTTCAAACAAAACCGCCTTCAGCCCGTAAGCGGACAAGAATAATGTGGCAATAAAGGTAACGTTCAAAATCATTGAGGGTGCTCTGAACTTGGAAAAATACGGCAAGTAGTAAAAGAACAGGGAGTAAAGCTCGGGGAAATGCCTGCCGAAGGATAGCAGGACGGAGAAAACCACGAAAACGGCAAGGCCTATTACGTATTTATCCCGCCGGTAAAATACCGTCCCGATTACTGCAAACAAAAACAGAATCATACTTAGCGAGGCGTAATTACCGTTAAAAGGTTTTTCGCCCCAGTAGCCGGGGACTTGTTTCCCTCTGAGTGAAGGGTAGAGAGTGCCTTCGTAAACTTCGCCCGAAAGCCCGCCGCGGAATCGCGGAATGAAAAAGCTCAACAGTTCATCCGGCGAGTAAGACCACTGAGTTGCGTAATCGAAACTGACGCCGCCTGCCTTGCGTGCTGTTTGAGCTTCTTTGCCAAGTTTAACAGGGTTGCCGCCACGAGTTGAATATTTTGCGTATTCGCTCGTGGTAAAAAGCGGTTGCGCAGCGGTCATAAAAACAAGAACAAGTGCAAGCGCAAATTTCAAGAACAGATTTCCAAAGTCTTTGTACTTTTTGTCAACCAACAGTTTAATTGTCGGGTAAATGTAAAGAAAGAAGAGAACCAAAATCCCGTAAAAAACAATTTGGAAATGATGGGTGCGGGTAATCCACGCAAATGCAAGGGCAAAGAGTCCAACGGCAAGCCACGATTTCTTTTCAAAGAAGTAATCGAAACTTAGGAATAACCATGGCAGAGCCATTATTGCACGTAGCTTGGAATTGTGTCCCTCGCCGATTAATGCCATCCAATCCGGCAGCAGAATGAAGCCGACGGCAACAATTACCGCAATGTACCAAGGAATTTTTTTGTACCTCAACAAAAAGTAAACTCCAAGCGCACCGGCTAACAATTGCCAGAATACCCAATAAAAAATTTTCCCAAGGTAACTCAGGAAGGTAATCACATCAAGTATTTGCGGGGTTAACCTTTCGTAAATTGGCTCACCGCAAAATATGTTCGGATTCCACAGTACTTGTTCGCCGTGCTGTTTTTGCCATTCCGTCCACAGGTGTGTTTGTCCCAAATTGGAAAGGTAATCCGAACCGACGGGTTGAACATTATTAAGCTGCCAGGGTAAAAAGAAATAAAGCAGTGGAATTAAAATAATTACCAATGCAATTAAATTTTTCTTTCTCTCGCTTAGCGATTCAAGAACATTTTTTTCTTCCTTAACGGGAATTTCTTTTGCTTTGATTTTTTTCTTCTTGCTCATTTGCTTTTTGTCCGATTAGTAAAAGTATTTTCTTTGTAAATTTTCCACCGACAATTTAACAAAATTCGTTTCAAATTTCTTGGGGGTGTTTATTGCATTTCAAAAACTTTTTAATAGCAGTTCCTAAACTATCTATGTCCTTTTCTACCTAAAAGTGGTTTTAAGCTTTCCCATAATCCATCTTCAAGAGCTTGAACAACGTCCCCCTCGGTACTTGAAGGAAACGCCATGCAATAAAAAATAATTTCGGAATCAAGATTTTTGTACCAGTGTGCGAGATGCATTGCATAAGTGCCTTTATAACCGTATCCAAGATGTTCTTTGAATCTTTGAGTAATACTTTTTGAACTTCCCACATAAAGGAATCGAGAGACCTTATTGATTCTAGGATAAGCCCTTTCATCTTTTTTATTACCTTTCGCGCTTGAGATTTTTTTGTAAACAACTTCTAAATCTGTATTGCCATTTAAGTAAAAATAATAAACATAAATTGAGTCTTGTGATTTTTCCCATTCCGTCAGTTCAGCTATTAGACCGTTTGGTACTTTACTTGGTATAATATCATTTGGACTGAGTTTAATTTCTTTTTTGTCAATTGGAGATATTTCTTCTAATTTACAAGCAATTTTACACAACTTTATTGCTTTGCTCTCTTTTATTTTTGCAAGATTGATTTTCATTATAATCCTTTTGTTAATAATAAATTAGATTAAATTTAATACAAGTTTTAATAAGTTTTCTTTTCATTCAATCGTACATAGTTATTATTTTGGTTTTTTCAACTTTGGTTGATCGACATTTAGGACAACGAGGGGGAGCATCGAACTTAAAATTGCCACCGCAAGAACATTTGCCTGCAATTTCTTCAACACCCTTGTAATATTCTTTTTCTGAAATTGGTTCAACATCCACTATTTCTTGAACATATCTATCATAGCTTGAACTGGCTACTGAGTATGGACTCTTTAATCCCTTTAAGTAACGGAGATGAAGCTCGCCAAGTTCGTCAAAGCCTATTGTTTTTTCTTTTCCGCACTTATTGCAACGTAATAGGTGAAAGGAAAATCCGCCACCGAGATTTAACGTAAAGACAGCCCCGCAATTAAGACATTTTGCTTCAACCCTTTGCCCCATTTTTAATTCTCCTTAATGTTTGTAAATTATTGTTTTTTTATTGAATCTTCTCCATAGCAACGTTATTCGGGATGCTTTTGCCGTTTTTAATTTCTTCTTCCGCTAATGAAAGTATTTTTAGAATTCCAATTGCTTTTTTCATTTTTTCAAAACTTTCCGCATCTTGGAGAACAGCTCTCGGTTTTCCGTTCTGTGTTATTATCACCGGACGTCGAGTTTCATTGATCTGTTTAAGTAAATCCGTAGCTTTGGACTTAAGATAACTAACAGGTTTAATATCCGTAGAGATGTCCATTTTTTCTCTCCAATAATTTTTCTTTTATTTAACAATATATGGATATCTTGTACATTAAACAACCACTTATTCGTCCTGCAGACGTCAAACGAATATTGGCTGACATTAGAATTTGGAATATGCTTAAAAGCCATATTGTAATTATGTTTCTATTGCAAATATTCGTTAATAAATCCACGGGGTTTTAATACCCGAATATTTTTGTGCCCTGAAACTTTAAGCAAGTGTTTATCCCCACTGACAATAATATTTGCATTACAAGCAATTGCACATTCAATAAATTTATTGTCATCAGGATCCTCGCAAATATTTACGGAAATTCCTTCTGTTTCTACAACATTGCCCCAAATGGATAACATTTCAATAATAGGTTTAATATTAACCGAAGGATATTTATTAGAAAGTTGTATCCCAACGCGTTGATATTCTTTGATTATTTCTTTGCTTAAACATATTTGTATTTTTGATTCTTGCCATGCTTCAAGTATTTGGAATGGCGCTCCACCAAAGAAAATAGCTGAAATAAGAACATTGGTATCCAATACAATTTTCAATTTTTCTTCCGTGCTTTTTTAATTGCTTCTGTAATATCGGATTTTTTTAATCCGACTTTTCTTCCTTGCCGCCGTGCTTCGGCAATTAGCTCGCTAAAATTATCAATGGAAGGAGCGGAAATACTTTTTAGTATTACAACGTCTTTATCCCCAATAACAACGAATTGGGAGCCTGATTTTAAATTTAATTTCTTTCTGATTTTTTCCGGAATTACGACTTGTCCCTTGGAAGACATTTTTGTTGTTGCAACGTTTGCCATAAGAACTCCAAAATATTTTTTCTTACTTGTAAGAGTATAATTAAAACAAAAATAAAAAGCAAAATAATTTTTGGTAGATTCATCCAACATTACAAAACTATTTGCTTTTCATTTTTGAACTTCAACTGAATAAGTCTTGTGTACGGAATAACTATTTTCCTACTCCAAACTTTTCTACCGCAATAAATGACGTCCCGCCCATCGCACCAGTGGTAGAACTAACGGCGGGACAAATGACAAGTTACCTTGTTGTAAGATCTCAATCTTAATTTTCACTGTTCATTGTTATCTGTACTCTGAAAAGATTCATCGTTAAATTTTTTTCTCTCCTTTTTTAACAAATAAAATGAAAATTTTTTGCTTTTATTTAAGGGGTTAATTATTTTTCGTAATTCGAAATAAGACCGGAAAGTATGAAAGACAAGGTATATATTCAGGACTTAGGGAAATACGTTGGTCGGGAAGTCAAGCTTGAGGGGTGGCTCTACAACAAAAGATCAAGCGGAAAGATTAAATTCTTAATTTTACGCGACGGCACCGGATTATTACAGTGCATTGTTTTCAAAGGAAATGTAACCGAAGAAGAATTCGAAATTGCCGACAAAATGGGGCAGGAATCTTCTTTCAGAGTGTTCGGATTAGTAAAGGAAGAACCCCGCGCTCCGGGCGGTTACGAACTCGACGTTAAAAAACTTGAGTTGATTTCCGAATCTCACGATTACCCAATCACACCCAAAGAACACGGAATTGAATTTTTAATAGACCACAGACATTTGTGGCTGAGGTCCAAAAGGCAAACGGCAATTCTGCGCATCAGACACAGAATAGTAAAAGCCATTCGCGACTTTTTTGACAGCCGTGGTTTCACTCTGCTCGACACGCCGATAATCACACCGACTTCCGTTGAAGGGACTTCCACGCTTTTTGAAACGCAGTACTTTGATTTGGGCAAAGCATATTTGACCCAATCGGGACAGCTTTACGCCGAAGCAGGAGCAATGGCGCTGGGTAAGGTTTACACTTTCGGACCTACCTTCAGGGCTGAAAAATCGAAGACGAGAAGGCACCTTACGGAATTCTGGATGGTCGAGCCGGAAGTGGCATTCTTCGACTTAAACGACGATATGGACCTTGCCGAGGAATTTATTGAGTACGTGGTTCAAACGGTAATTAAAGACAAAGCCGAAGAACTTAAAACGCTCGAAAGGGACACCTCCAAATTGGAAAAAGTCAAACGTCCGTTCCCGAGGATTTCCTACGACGAAGCGGTTGAAATACTTAAGAAAAACGGCGTTGATTTCCCGTGGGGGGACGACTTCGGCGGAGCGGATGAGACAATCATCTCCGACCAATTCGACCGCCCCGTGATGGTGCACAGATATCCTGCGGAAGTAAAGGCTTTCTACATGAAGCGCGATCCGGAAAATCCCAAACTTGCACTTGCTGTGGACGTGCTTGCCCCCGAAGGGTACGGGGAAATAATCGGTGGCAGTCAAAGGGAAGATGATTACGACGAATTGGTTAAAAGAATTAAAGAACACAATTTGCCGCAAGAACCTTTCGAGTGGTACTTGGATTTGAGGCGTTACGGCTCGGTGCCCCACTCGGGTTTCGGGCTCGGACTTGAAAGAACCGTTGCGTGGATTTGCGGAATCGAGCATGTTCGCGAAACAATACCGTTTCCAAGAATGATTTACAGGAATACACCTTAATGACACTGGAGATAATTATTTTCATTGTTCTGGCTCTTGTTGCTGCGGTTTCTTCCGTGATGATGATTACAAGATTGAACGCTGTTTACAGCGCCCTCTTTTTGGTGCTTAATTTCTTTGCGCTCGGCGGAATTTACCTTTTACTTCAGGCGCAGTTTATTGCAGTTGCTCAGGTAATTGTTTACGCGGGCGCAATAATGGTGCTTTTCCTATTCGTGTTAATGTTGCTTAATACGGAAAAAGAAGAGAGCTTGCTGAAACGGGCAAAGTATTTGAAGATATTTGCAATTGTTGCTGCCGTTATTGTTTTCGGGGAAGTCGCTTACGTAATTTTAACGGCAAACGTTGCCCAACAATTTTCGAGCATTCAACCGCATGCGAGCAACGGTACAATCCAGAGCATCGGACATTCGCTTTACACTGATTACATTATTCCTTTTGAAGCGGCGGGCTTTTTGCTTTTAGCCGCCACAATAGGAGCGTTACTTTTGGCAAAAAAGAAATTTAAATAAGATGAACGTACCAATTGAATATTATCTGATTCTTAGCGCTTTCATGTTTACGGTGGGCGTTGTAGGCGTGGTGATTCGCAGGAACGCAATTGTGGTCTTCATGTCGATTGAGTTAATGCTGAACTCCGCAAATTTAACCCTTGTTACTTTCTCATCATTCATGGGAAATCCAATCGGTCAAATTTTTGTTTTCTTCGTGATGACCGTTGCGGCGGCGGAAGCAGCCGTAGGGCTTGCAATAATAATTGCAATCTTCAGGAACAAGAAGACAGTCAACATTGACGAAATAAATATTTTTAAATGGTAGGTAGCCGATGACAAACTTGATTTATTTAACCGTCGCTCTGCCGTTACTCGGCTTTCTGATTAACGGTTTGTTCGGAAGTAAAATAAAGAACGAGAAAGTAATCGGTATTATCGGCAGTTCAACGGTAGGAATTGCGTTTTTAATTGCGCTCGGCGCTTTTATTGAAATGTTGAATGTACCCGTTGAAGAACGCAGGCACGTGGTTAATCTTTTTACTTGGGTCAGCGCAGGCGGTTTGCACGTCGAGTTTGCTT
>JALWGH010000158.1 GCA_027013735.1 Melioribacteraceae bacterium | reverse complement strand
TTCCTTTCTGCAAACTTACTTAAAAAAGGAAGAAATTTTTCTTTAACTGTTTCGAAAGTTAAATTTTTGAAGTTAGGCTCTGTGGTTACAACCAACTCGTATTCGGAACGGTAAGGGTACCATTCTTTTTCGGTCGTATTGTATTTAACGTAAATACCAAACATCGGGATTTCAAAAGCAGATGCAAGATGAACCGCCGATGTATCGGGAGTAAAGAGGAAATTAAGGAAAGAAATCATTGCGGCAAAAGAATCAAAATCAGGGGAGTTAAAAACGTAACAACGATTCCGTGCAATTATTTTAGCCTTTTCCGCATCCTGAGGGGAGGAAAGTATTACAGGTATTACTTCAAAGTTACTTAGCAAGTCAAGCAACTTCCCGTAGTTTTCAATCCCCCAAAATCTTGCCTCGCTTCCCGCCGAAATGTTAATTCCCAATAAAAATTTATTTTCAGGGTTAATTGTTTTCAACTCTTTTCTAACCGCTTCAATTGACTTCTCTTTTGGTTTGTAAACCACGTTTACCGACTCCGGCTGGTAGGTTAAATGTAAGTAATCGGCGAATTGCAGTAATCTTTCAATAATGTGATGCTTTTCTTTTGGCAGAGGAGTAATGGTCTCGGAATAAATTTTTTCGTTTCCCTTTGTAAATCCGAGAGTAAAGGTTTTTAAGGATGCAACAATAAAAGAAACCGTTGTCGAAACGTCAGGGTGAGCGTCAATAACTATTTCAAAATTCAGACTGTTCAAATATTGTACTAAATTAAAATATGCCGAAAGTCCTTTTTTGAATTCAATTACCTCGTGAACAAACGGATTGTTTTCAAAAATGAATTTGTTCTTTTTGTCGGCAAGCACAAAGATTTCAAACCCTCCGGTCTCGGAAAGTATTTTAATTAAGGGAGTTGTTACAAGTGCGTCTCCAATTCTGTTCAAGCGGATAATTAAGATTTTGCTACCCTTTTTTAAGTCGGGCTTAAGGTTCTTCTTTGCACCGCTGAAAAGGAGCAATGTTTTTAAAAGAAAATGCCTGAGTGAAATTTCAATTTGTTTTAACATAGTTAATGTTTGTCTTTAGGGCTTTTGGGGAAAGACAATGAATTTTTCCTAATTAAACTTTCGAACTTTTTCAAAACATCGTTCACGGGTAATTCAGTAAAGCATTCGTGTTTGCGGGGGCATTCGAGCAAATTGCATTCAATACAGTCAAGCTCTTCGTTGCGTACCCATTCGTGTTTTTCGCCGAAAGGACCTTGCAAATACGGATTGGTTGGCCCGTGCAAAGCTAATGTTGGTTTGCCGAGCGCAACGGAAATGTGCATTGGCCCGCTGTCATTTGCAATTACGGCGGCGGAGGATTTCATTAAAGCAGCCATTTGTCTTAATGTTGTCGCTGGTGCAAGGACGGAGTTTGTGCCGAGCAATTCGTGAATTATCTTTGCGTCCGAAACATCACCGGGTCCCCAAACAATTAAAATTTTTGCTCCGTAATCGTCAGAAATCCTTTCTCCAATCTCGGCGAATTTTTCCGGTTCGCATTTTTTGGAAGCCCAACCGCCGCTCGGGCAAATTATTACGGTTTCTTGTCCATTCAGTTTATTGTCTCTAAAAAAGTTTTCGGCAAATTGCAGGTCGTTGTCAGTTAATCCGATGTGAAAGTTTTTTAATTCGTGGGACAAACCGATTTTCTTGAGAAACTCCAAATGGAGTTGAGCGGCGTGGAATTTTACGCGTTCGGCAACACCGTAAAGATTGTAAGCGTATTTCCTTCCTCTGTAAGGAAAACCTGCTCTGAACTTAGCTCCCGAAAAGAAAGTAACTTGAGCCGTCGAAGGATTGGAAAAGAAGTCGAGCACCAAATCATATTTTCTTCGACGTATCTCAAACATCAAACGAATTCTGTTTTTGGTGGAAGCCCTGTCGAAAATTAAAACTTCATTTATTTCATTCAGAGGTTCTAAAATAGAACGGCTCGGTTTTTCCGTTAGAAAATCAATTGTTGTTTTTGGAAAATCTTTCAGCAAATTATCCAAGACAATTGTGGAAAGCACAACGTCCCCAATACCTCTGGGCTTAATTATTAAAATCTTTTTAATATTTTCGTTACGAAGATTTAACTCCATTCTTAGCCTTTAATTTAAGCACTTACGACGCACTAATGTTAATTTTCGCCATAAATATTAGCCGAGATAAGCATCAAGTTTTTCTTTGCAGTAATCAATGATTTTGTTGGCGCAAGAGAGGGCTTCTTCTCCACTTAAGTTTAAATCCGACAAACGTTGAATTAAATCCGATGCGCATTGTCTCAACTCTTTCGGAATAGAAGTGTCGTACGCAACGCCGCGCAAATGTGCCATAAAATGCGTGCCGTAATATTCGTTCGGTTCGAATAGTAAGAGTGCGTCGAGGTAATACCCGGCGGCTCTGCGTGCCGAGGTTCTAACCTTTCCGATGTTACCTTCTTTCAAGGCGTCGTAGGCACGGCTTAAATCCAAATCGCCGTTTGCCATTGCTATTCTTGCTTTTGCGATGTTTAAGTTATTCAAAGATTTGCTCACAATTTGTTGGTATTTCAGGTTTAACAATTAAAGTGTCTTCTTTTTGTAACAAAACTTTTCCCGGGGGCATCCCTTTTTTCTTGCGGACGTACTTCCTGAAAGTGTAAGAAACAGGAACCAGCGAAGCTGTTTTGCCCTTGCTGTAAAAGGCTGCAACAGACGCTGCTGTTTTTAAAATGTTTTTAGGCATTTTCTCTTTCGGGTTTTCATTTCTTAAAACAACGTGCGAACCAGCGTAACCGCGTGCGTGAAACCAATAATCGTTTTGCTTTGCAAAGCGGAAAGTAAGCTCGTCGTTGTCGGAGCTGTCCCTCCCGACGAACAAATGGTAACGCCCGTCAATCAAGAAATGCCGGAATTTTATTTTTTCTTTTCCTTTACCGTTCACTTTTCCCGGGTGTAATTTTTTCTTTAAATATTCCAATTCTTTTAAATCTGAAATATCTTCAAGTCTCTGACGTAATTCAAATAATTGATTGTACTTTTCTTTGCTTTCATTGAAAAGTTCAACGGATTTTTCGTAAGCCGTTTTTTCGTTACGTGCTTTTTCGTAATATTTCTCAATGTTTCCCTGAGCGTCAAGCTTTTGGTCAAGAGAAATGGAAATCTCTTTGCCCGACTCAAAATCTTCAACGGAAATATTTTCGAGTCCTTTGAAAACCTTGTGCCTATTGACCGAGAGCAGGTCGGCAAATTTTCTGTAAAGGTTTTCTTTCGAGCCTTCTTCCACTCTGTTGGAAAGTTCATTCAGTTTGTTTGAAAGTTTTTCCAATTGTTGTGTGAGGGCGGAACTGATTTCACGTTTTAATTTCTTCTCTTTTGTGAATTTGTAGTAAAATGAAAAGTAAGAAATTATTGCATTATTAATTTTTTCCTGTTGGTCAAGAAGGGTTAAATCTTGAAAAATTTTCCACCCTGCCGGATACATTCTGACGCCGTAGTCTTTTTCGTTCAGCCCGATTGCAATTTTATTTTCAAGGAATTCATTGCAAATTTTTTCGAGCCCGGACAAAACCACTTTACCCTCAGGTAAATTGAAACGTGTGTAAAATTCATTTCTAATGAACTTGTTCAAAAACGGAAAATCTTTTTTTAGCAAATCAAAATTTTGAGGGGAGTTCTCGGGAAAGTGAAAAGGAGCAACAGGCGTAATGAAATTTTTATTCGAGAGGAAAGCGTTAAGGCCTTCTATTTTATTTTTTCTGAACGCTTCGAATTTTCCGTTGTGAGCAAAAAAGACATTACTGCGGGCTCCCATTACGGCAAAATAAATTTCAAATTTTTGCAAAGTGAATTTTACGATCCTGTCGTTTTCACAAATTTCAATTTTTGTAATTGCGTTAGGCAGTAACTCGGGAATGAAATCTTTAAAGTTCTTCTTTGCCTTGTGGTGCTCTTCTTTTAAAAGCAGAGATGTAAAATTCGGATTTGCGTTAATAATCAAATGCCGGAAAGGCTTTTCCGAGTTGGGCAGGGCAAGGAACAGTTTGTCTTTTTCTTGCGTGTAAATGTTTGTAACCGTCGCGCCTGTAAGTTCTTCCAGATTTTCGAGAATGAATCGGTAGAGGTAGAAGTAGCTTTTAATCATTTTGCGTAAACCGAAAAGCTTTAAATAATCTCAATTACGCTCTTGACCAATTTTTCGAAACGGGCTTTGGCTTCTTTGCCTGTTTCGATTACTTCTTCGTGCGAGAGTTTTTGAGATGAGATTCCGGCGGCGTAGTTTGTAATCAAAGAGAGTGCGGCGTTTTCCATTCCAAAATAATTTGCCGCAATTGCCTCGTGAGCGGTGGACATCCCAACTGCATCAGCGCCGCCTAACGCCATCATTCTTATTTCGGCAGGAGTCTCGTAGTTCGGACCTTTGGAGTACCAATAACCGCCTTCCTTCAAATGAATTTTGTTTTCCAAAGCTGCCGTTAAAATTTTTTGATTTAGCCCGGAAGAGGGAAAATCGACAAACCTGTTTTTAGTTGCAACGTCAACCGTGCCGAAAAGCCAAGCCATTTCTCTCTTAATGAAAAAAGGGTAGTAAGCATTCACTAACATTAAGTCGCCCGGTTTGAAATTCGGGTTTATCCCGCCTGCCGCGTTAGTAAGTATTAATGTTTTTGTCCCGAGCACACTTGCAATGAAAACCGGAAGAATAACTTGCTCAAGCTTGTAACCTTCGTAAAAGTGAATTCGCCCTTGAAATAAAAGGAGTTTCTTGTTCCCCAATTCGCCAAAGTGAATAAACCCCTTGTGCCCCTCAACTGTCGAACGGGGATAAGCTGGAAGAGAATTTGTCGGAACGGACAAACTAAGTTTAACGGAATTGGCAAACTCACCCAAACCGCTGCCAAGAATTAAAGCCACGTCCGGCTCAAAAGGTGCTTGGGATTTTAGCTCTTTAATCAGAGCTTTGTATTTAACGTTGAAATTTATTTTCAAAACAAAAACCCCGCCAATGTTGCTGTCATTAGTGTTGCAAGCGTTCCGCCCAAAACGGCTCTCATCCCGAGTTGTGCAATGTCGCTTTTCCTCTTTGGCGCCAAAGGACCCAACCCGCCGAGCTGTATTGCGATTGACGAGAAGTTTGCAAAACCGCACAATGCATAAGTTGCCATTAACATTGCTTTATCGCCCAACAGTTCCTTTGCCTGAATTAATTTGCTGAGATCAAGGTAAGCTACAAATTCGTTCAAGACAACTTTTGTGCCTATTAAACTGCCGAAGTCCAATGATTCTTTCCACGGAACGCCAATGCCGTAAGCCAAAAACTGAAGTATCCACCCAAGTATTAACTGCATGCTCAACGGCTTGCCGTACTCTTGTTTCAGGATTTCATTTAACCCAACCAAATCTCCGAAGTAAAGAAGGATGTAATTAATCAAAGCAATGAATGCAATGAAAGCAATTAACATTGCTCCAACGTTGAGTGCAAGCTGTAAGCCATCGCCCGCACCGTTTGCCGCAGCTTCGACAACATTTTGCGCATTTTTCTCAACTTCGATTTTTACGGTTCCTTTTGTAACGGGCTCGCCTGTTTCCGGAAAGATTATTTTGGAAATTGCAAGAGCTGCCGGCGCTGCCATTACGCTTGCGCCTAATAAGTGTGTGGCAAACATTACTTGAGCTTGGTGCAATGAAACCCCCATTGCTTGGGCGTAGGATTGCCCTAAAATTTGAACGTAAGCTGCCATTACTCCGCCGGCAATGGTTGCCATTCCCCCCGTCATTATTGTAAGGATTTCGCTTTTCGTCATTGTGGCAATGTATGGCTTAATCATTAAGGGCGCTTCGGTTTGCCCGACGAAAATATTCGCCGTACAGGAAAGGGATTCGGCTCCGCTTGTGCCCATTATTTTAGCCATAATCCACGCCATCCATTGAACGATTTTTTGCATAATGCCGAGGTAATAAAGCACTGCCATTAAACTTGCGAAGAAGATAATGGTTGGCAAAACTTGAAAGGCAAAAAACATTCCCAAACTTTTGGGATTTCCCGGCGAAATGGCAAGGTCGCCGAAAACGAATTTTGCTCCCTCGGTTGTGAAATCCAAAAGGAGAACAAAGAACTTGCTAACCCACACAAACAAAAGTTTCGGCCATCCCAAAGGTGCCCAGAAGGCAGCTATTGCATCGCCTTTAATAATAAAAATTGCAAAGACCAGTTGCAGTCCGAGTCCGCTCCCAACCAGCTTCCAATCTATTTTTTTCTTGTTGTTGGAAAAAAGGTAAGCAATTAAAACGATAATGGTAATGCCGATTATTCCACGGTAAACGGATTCGAAATTCATTCTTCCTCCTCGGGAATGTAATGGTGCTTTCTGCATCTTGCTTCGTAGAGGTCTGCTGCACCTACAAGCACACGGTCTTTGGAAACAACTTTTCTTTGAGTCCTGTCTGCCGGGTTGCCGCACACAACGCAAATGGCTAAGGTTTTAGTAATGTATTCCGCAATGGCAAGAAGTTGGGGCATGGGTTCAAACGGTTTGCCTTTGTAGTCTTGGTCGAGTCCGGCAACGATAACTCTTTTGCCTTCGTCGGCTAATTTGTTGCAGACATCGACTATTCCGTTGTCAAAGAATTGAGCCTCGTCAATTCCAATTACTTGCGCCGAGCCTGCCTTGGCTAAAATTTCTTCCGAATTTTCGACAATCTCGGAGGGCAAAGTTTGCGAGTTGTGTGAAACAATTTCCTTCTCCGAATAGCGGACGTCGATTTTCGGTTTAAAAATTTTTACTTCCTGCTTGGCAATCATTGCACGGCGGAGGCGTCGAATCAATTCTTCGGTTTTGCCGCTGAACATGCAACCGGCAATTACTTCAATCCAACCTGTGTCTTTTGGAACCAAATGAGGGGCTATTTCCATCATACGTCGTTTAGTTGTTTACTTCCGAATGAAAAGGGTAAAAGTTCTTTTAATTTAAATGTTTTGGTTTTATTGTCCGGTCTTAACAAAATCACGTCAAGCTCTTCACCGCAAAGCTCTGCCAAAACTTGTCTGCAAGCACCGCAGGGCGGAGTAAAATCTTTTGAATCGCTTGTAATTACAATAGCTTCAAATTCGGATTCGCCTGCTAATTTTGCGGAGAAAGCGGCTGTCCTTTCCGCGCAAACTGTTAAGCTGTAAGATGCGTTTTCAACATTGGCACCTTGGTAAATTTTGCCGTCTTTTGTCATTAATGCAGCTCCCACGTGAAAACCGGAGTAGGGGGCGTAAGCTTTTTCTTTTGCCTCAAGGGCTTTTTGTTTTAGTAGTTCAATGTCCATTACATCTTTCCAAAATTTGAAATCCAAATATAATTATTTTGAGTTTAAGAAATTCAGAGCACGAATTAAAAATTTGTCTCAGAAAATTACAACGCAAGACGCACTATTCAGAGAACAGATAACAGAGAAATTAAACGTAAGACGCTAGAGGCGAGACGCAAGATGTCAACCTTCGCTTGCGCTATGCTTGGCTTCGGCGCGACAAGCAAGACGCCCTATTCAGAGAACAGAGAACAGTTAGCAGTGAACAGAGTCTTAAGACTCGTTACTTGCCACTTAAGACTTATCTAATTGAAAGTTGAAAATGGAAAGTGGAAAATTGAAAATCAGTGAACAGTGAACAGATAACAGTGAACAGAGACAATCAAGAGCGAGAGATTGCAATAGGGTGATTCGTCATTTGTCCTCCCAACGGAGAGGCAGGCCCGACGCTTCGCTTGCAGGACGTCATTCGTTGTGGTGGATAAAATTGGAGCGGACAATTACTTCGATACCTTCGGCATCGTTTTTTAATCTTCGTTATTTCTTTTCTACACACTTTCGACCCCGTTGGGGTCGGATGGCTATTTATCATTTTATTGAAACTGTTTCAAAGAACCGCGAAGCGGTTCAATGTCATTAGAACATAAGGATCAAGAAGAGGAAACAGAACCCTGAATGGGTTCAAGTTAATTCTTCGATGCCTTTGGTATCGTCAACCTATTTCCAATCAATTTTACAAAAGCTATTTGAGATTAAACAGTAGCGTAGATTGCTTGGTCCGAAAGGTCCCAAGGTCAGAATGACTCCTTTGGAGACTCCGTTGGAGAGTTCCTTCGGAACAATCTGCGGAGGGGTATTGCCGTTGACTTAGGCAAAACCATGCTTTTGGGACTGTCAACAGAAGGCGGAGAAAAGAGAAAAATGACTTTAGGCATATTTCCACAGCTAACATATTTAAAATAAAACGAGGGGAAAAATCCCCTCGCAATTGAAATTGTATTTCTGATTGTTTTTAACTACAACCTGTTGTAGCTCCGCAGGTGGTACATTTCAGGCATGTGCCGTTTCGTACCATTGTCATGCTACCGCATTCGGGACAAACATCACCGGTGTAGCCGAGAGAGCGTGCCTGCTGTACTTGTTGAATAGTGTCAAGCGCTTTTGCAGTTTCCGAGTTGCCGTTACCACTTAGTCCCGACTGAACGTTGTTTACATTTTCCTCGGGTGCAAGGTTTATTGCAGGTTTACTTTCGTCAACATCGTCATCTTCTTCTTCATTGCCGAAGTTCGTGCTATTGATTTTGTCCCAAATGTTGACGGTTTTTGTCCCGGTAGTGGTTGAGTTATCGTCGTCGTTTTTAACGTGAGCCAAATCGTCCCTGCCAAGGTAGGAAACAGCCAGCTCGCGGAAAATGTAATCAATAACCGAAGTTGACCACTTGATTTTTGCATTTCCCGTAACAACGCCGCTTGGCTCGAATCTTGTAAACACAAAAGCGTCAACAAATTCTTCCAGAGGCACGCCGTGCTGCAAACCGAGCGAAATTGCAATTGCAAAAGCGTTCAGCAAACTACGGAACGCAGCTCCTTCCTTGTGCATGTCAATGAATATCTCGCCGAGCTGTCCGTTTTCGTATTCTCCCGTACGGATGTAAACCGTTTGTCCGCCGATTTTTGCTTTCTGCGTGTAGCCGGTTCTTCTGTCCGGCAGTCTTCTGCGGTGAGCGATGTAGCGGTGAACAATTTTCTCTGCAATCTTAACGATGTCGTTGTTTTCTTGCTGTTCAACCAGCTCTTCGGCTTCTTCTTCCGTCATTGAGTTTAACGGTTGGGAAAGTTTGGATCCGTCCCTGTAAAGGGCATTTGCTTTAAGTCCCAACTGCCAGGAAAGCTTGTAAGCTCTTTTTACATCGTCGATTGTTGCAGAGTTCGGGAAGTTAATTGTTTTCGAAATAGCACCGGAAATAAACGGCTGTGCCGCTGCGAGCATTCTGATGTGTCCTTCCGGCTGAATAAAGCGCGTGCCAATTTTACCACATTTATTTGCACAATCGAAAACAGGGTAGTGTTCTTGTTTAAGGAACGGAGCCCCTTCAACAGTCATTGTGCCGCAAATGTAATCGTTTGCTTTTTGGATTTCTTCGTCGCTAAACCCAAGCTCTTTCAACAAATTGAAAGAAGGATTATTAATTTGTGCATCGGAAAATCCCAGGTGCTCTTTCAGGAAATCGTCCCCGAGGGAAAAACGATTGAAAGCGAAGTTGATGTCGAAAACAGAAGGAAGCATTGCTTCAATTTTGTCCAGAACGCTCTGCGTGAAACCTTTTGCTTTCAAACTTTCGCGGTTAATGAACGGGCAGCCGTCCAAAGTTGCCGCGCCTTTTGCGTATTTAACTATTTCGTTAATTTGGTCGTTATTGTAGCCTAATTTTTTCAACGCCGGCGGAATTGACTGATTGATTATTTTGAAATAACCGCCGCCAGCTAATTTTTTGTATTTTACCAGAGCAAAGTCGGGCTCAATGCCGGTTGTGTCGCAATCCATTACCAAACCTATTGTGCCCGTGGGAGCAAGCACTGTAACCATTGCATTGCGGTAACCGTATTTAGTCCCGAGATTGACGGCTAAATCTGCGTCTTCCCGTGCCGCTTTCAGTAAATCCGAAGGGCAGTACTGCGGGTCAATTCCCATTGGGGGAACGCTCAAACCTTCGTATTCTTCTTTCGGCACATTGTAAGCCGCGCGTCTGTGATTTCTCAACACTTGCAGCATCGGTTCTTTGTTGAGTTCGTATTTAACGAATGGGCCTAATTCCTTTGCCATTTCCGCCGATGTTGCATAAGCGCGCATGTGCATTATTGCGGTAACCGCTCCCGTAATAGCAAGCGCTTCTTTGCTGTCGTAAGGAATTCCTTGGCGCATTAGGAGCGAGCCAACATTTGCGTAGCCCAATCCGAGAGTGCGGAAATCGTAGCTGTTTTGTGCAACTTCCTTGCTCGGATATTGAGCCATTAAAACGCTGATTTCAAGAACAATTGTGAACAAACGCGTTACGTGCCGGAATTCCTTAACATTAAACTTACCTTTTTCGTCATCGTAATATTTCACGAGATTTAATGAGGCAAGGTTGCAAGCCGTGTCGTCAAGGAACATGTATTCACTGCAAGGATTGGAAGCGTTTATTTGACCGCTGTTTTTACAAGTGAACCAATCGTTAATTGTGTCGTGGAATTGCAAGCCCGGGTCTGCGCTTGACCAAGCAGCGTAACCGATTTGATCCCACAATTCACGTGCTTTCATTGTTTTGAACGGCTTCGGAGCTCTTCCTTCCTTTTCGGCTTTCTTTTTCTCTACACGCCAATAAAGATTCCAATCGCCGTCCTCAACAACAGCGTTCATAAAATCGTTAGTTACACGCACCGAGTTGTTGGAGTTTTGTCCCGAAACCGTAGCGTAAGCCTCGGAGTTCCAATCCGTGTCGTACTCGGGAAAATCGATTGATGTGTAACCCTGCGAAGCAAGTTGAATTACTCTGTCGATGTAATTTTCGGGAACGTGAGCTTTGCGCGCCGCAATAACGGCTTCCTTTAATTTTTTATTTTTACGCTTGTTAAATCTGTCGTTCTCGGGATGTTCGTCGTAGCAAGCTTGCATTATTCTGTTTAAGTGGTAATTGCATGCTTTTGAACCGGCGACCAATGCGGCAACTTTCTGCTCTTCAACTACTTTCCAATTAATGTATTCCTCGATATCTGGATGGTCAATATCCAAAGTAACCATTTTTGCTGCACGTCTTGTAGTTCCGCCGGATTTAATTGCTCCTGCAGCCCTGTCGCCGATTTTCAAGAAGGACATTAAGCCGGAAGATTTACCGCCGCCGCTAAGAGGCTCATCCTTTCCGCGAATGTTGGAATAATTAGTGCCCGTACCCGAGCCGTATTTAAATAAGCGTGCCTCGCGTACCCACAAATCCATTATTCCGCCTTCATTTACGAGATCGTCTTCAACGGAT
>JALWGH010000157.1 GCA_027013735.1 Melioribacteraceae bacterium | reverse complement strand
ATTGAAGTTACCCATACTCACCACGTCAATTTTATTGTTACGGAGGTAATCGGTAAAGCGTTCGGCAAGCCCCGCAATTCCGCAACCGTTCAAAACCTCCGCCTGAATAATATCAGCGGGCTTCTCCTTCTGTTCCAGAACAGGTAATACTTTAGGCGAAAAATTAAATTTCAAAAAGAGCGAATAGCCGAGGTAAATAATCAGAATCACAAGGACAAAAATCAAGGCGTCCAAAAAAAGATTGGAAAAAGAAGAAATTTCGTCTGTTGATTTCTTTTTTGCCTTTTTTACTTTCGCCAAAATAAATTACCAAACAATTTAAAAAAATAACCGGACGAATCCGGTTAAGAAAATTACAAAATTTTAAAAACTATTTCCCGCCCGAAACGTTTCTCTCGTTAAATCCGTAAAACAAAGGATTGTAGTAACCGCTCCCGAAATAAGGATTCACGTAACGCGTCGGGTCGTTGCTGAACTCGACCGAAATAAAAGTATTCTTTGTCGGTCTGTAATTAAGCTGCGCCCTGCGAATGTAAATGCCGTTCAAATCTTTGGCAAATCTCCCGCCCATACTTGAATAAGGAGAATTTACAATGCTCGTCTGAAGCAAAAAATTTACTTTGTCGCTGAACTTGTAAAAAAGGGAATTCGTAAACACACCAAGCGCCAGTCCTTGCCCGCCGAAAGAAGAATAGGACATACTAAACGAATTGTGCATTTCAAGGTTTTTCATATTAATGAATCCGAGGACGAAACTTGAGTTGTAATTTTTAACCATTCCGCGGGTCAAATCGACAGAGGAATTTCCTTCGTTTTTAAATTGCGCAAAAGTAACGCTACCAATTAAAAACAACGAAAGAAAAATTATTTTTTTCATCACGACACCTAAAATTTTTCCCTTTTACAATTGTCGCTCAAATAAGTTTCTCTCACAACAATATTAACTTTGAAAAACTAATTGAGTAACTTTGCAATTCCAATATTTTAAATTAACAAAAAGGAGATAATATTGAAAATAGCAGTTGCAACAACCGAAGACGGAAAGCTCTTCAAAGGGCATTTCGGCTCCGCCCCTAATTATTTTATTTACAACGAAAAAGGAGAGTTAGTCGAAAAAATCGAGAATCCTCACGACCCTAAAAAAACAAAGGTTCACCACGACAATCCGAAATTAATTAAAGACCTTTTAAGTGACGTGGAAGTTTTTATTGGAAAACGTTTCGGCGAACAAAGCAAACAAAAATTGGTAATGAAATTAAATATTAAAGCTTTCGGGACAACAAAAAATCTTCCCGAAGAAGCTGTTAAGGAATTTTTAGAGTCTGATGAATAAAACGGTTAAGAACAATTTTTATTCTTTTTTGTGGCACGCAACTTGGCTTGCGCTGGCAAAGGCTTTTTCCGAGGTCAATACCGTAATGCCCGCTTTAATATTGAACCTTGGCGGTTCCGATTTCCACGTTGGCATCTTAACCTCAATAATGGTAGGCGTTCCTTTAATCACGCAGGTGCTCTTTGCCGGTTACATGAACTCCAAACCGTTCAAGAAGAAATATCTTTTAATTGGAATTTACCTCCGAGTGTTTTCCCTTGCCGCAATGGGTTTTACAATTTTTTACGTGATTAATATTCAGAACTCTTTCGTAATAATTTTAATTTTCCTCTGGAGCACTTTGTTTGCCGTTAGCGGCGCTTTTGCAGGTATTCCCTACACCGACATTTTGGGCAAAAGCATTGAAGGGAATTTGAGAAAAAGATTTTTTGTTTCAAGGCAGTTTTTAAGCAGTACCGGCGTTTTTATTTCAGCTTTCCTTGCACGGCATTTTTTAAAGGAATTCAACTACCCTAAAAATTATTTTTACATGTTTCTTACGGCAAGTTTGTTTTTGTTCATTGCTTCAATAGGATTTGTAAAAATAAAGGAACGCGCTACAAAAATTTCAAACGATTCGGAATCGTTGCTCTCACTATTGAAAAAAGTGCCTTCCTATTTGGTAAAAGACAAAAACTTACGCAACCTGAGTATTGTGTCGAACCTTATCAGCTTCAGCATGTTAATCGTTCCTTTCTTCATTGTAATGATTAAAGACAAGTACGGCATCGACAAAAGCGTAGTCGGTCAATTATTGTTGTTCCAAATAATAGGAATGATTCTTTCGAACTACCTTTGGGCAAAAGTTGTTAAACGTTTTGAATTCAAAGGCGTTTTCAAATCCGTTACCGTAATTTACGCTTTGTTAAATATTTTTGTGTTGATTTCTCTCAGGAATTTCCCGCTCGAAGTTTTCTATTTAATTTTCTTTATTAATGGTGTGGCAATGAGCGGTTACAGAATTTCCAACGGAGGCATTCTTTTGGAAATAACAAACGAAAGCAACCGGGCACTTTATTCGGGAATTTACGGAACAGCCAACATTTCCATTTCCATTCTGCCCTTGATTTACGGTTTAATAATAAATTTATTAGGTTTGGATTTGATTTTAATTTTAGTTGCATTGTTTACTCTTGCAGCTTACTACTTCATTACCAAACTTGAATGCAACAAATCTACGGAGGTTTAAGATGGCATCTTTGGAAAGACATACAATGGGTTCGGGCGGTTACTGCTACTGCCCTAAATGCGGTTACAGAGCACCACACAAACGCGGCGTGCCGTGTCAGGAAGAAAGGTGTCCCGAATGCGGAGCAAAGCTAATCAGGGAAGGTTCTTACCACGACGAATTGATTCAAAAGAAAAGAAATAAAAAGTAGGTCTCAGTACCCCGGAGAGGATTCGAACCTCCGACCCGCAGTTTAGGAAACTGCTGCTCTATCCTGCTGAGCTACCGGGGCATTATTTTCTTTTTTTGTGTTGCAAAAATATTATTTCATTTTAAGAAATCAAAAAAGGAGCTAACCGTTAAATGTTGGCAAGGCTGAGTAGCATTTGTTAAATCATTGTCTCTCGTTCCACGCAGAGAACGCAAAGGTTTTTCGCAGAGACCGCAGTAGATTACTCACCTCACTTTCAACTTTCAATTTTCAACTTTCAATTTTCAACTTTCCGTTTTCAACTATTGGCATCGTGTTAATTTTCCAAAGCGCTAAGCACTTAAGTAAAAGTTAGCTATGCTTTTGATATATTTGAATAATTTATTAAAATTTTTTGGCAAAAACTTTTTAATGATAAAAACCATACTTTACATTTTCAGCAGCGTGATTCTTTTTTTCTCGGGAGTCGTTGTTTACGGCGTATTACTTAACAGCCGGGAAATCCCGCTCTCCGTGGAAATGGAAAAGAAAGGTGTAAAGGAATTTAAAAATGTTAAAATTGTTGTTAGAAGAATGAAGTACACGTTGGATTTGTATTCGGACACGGTACTGGTAAAAACTTACAAAGCGGTTTTCGGCAGGAACAATTCCGACATTAAAGAAAGCGCAAAGGATTTTGCCACGCCCCGCGGGCATTACAAAATTTGCAGGATTACCTCCAACACAAAATATTACAAATGTTTTCGTTTGAATTACCCGAATGAAACGGACGCTGCCGAAGCATTCAAGAAAAAGATAATTTCGAAAAAAGAATATCTTAAAATAATTCACTCACTCGACGAAAACGGCTGTCCTCCG
>JALWGH010000156.1 GCA_027013735.1 Melioribacteraceae bacterium | reverse complement strand
TTTTCGATTATTAGGTTGAGATTCAAGAGATTGAATTCTTAGATGTATAAAATGAAAATTTAGCATTAGAGGCTCAAATGAAGTTCAAAAAATCATTTCAAGTACTATTTGTCGGCTTATTCCTGATGTTTTTAAGTTTTCCCACCAATATTTCAGGGTTAAACATAGTTTCTAACGGTGGAGTGTATCTTCCTTTTGCAGAAAAAATGCCAGAACCAATTGGCGGTTTAGCGGGTATTAATAAAAAAATTATATACCCTTCGATTGCAAAGGAAGCCGGAATTGAGGGTAGAGTTTTTTTATTAGCATTTATTGATGAGAATGGCACGGTTAATGATGTTAAAGTGCTCAAAGGTATTGGCGGTGGATGCGACGAGGCTGCTATTAAAGCCCTTAAAAATACGAAATTCAGACCGGCTACGAATAAAGGTAAACCGGTTAAAGTAAAGTTTTCAATTGCAATTACGTTTAAACTGAGGTGAGGTTATGAAAAAGTTAAAAGATTTTTTTCAGAATCTTCAATTCGTCCGTAAAATACAAATAGGTTTCTTTCTGCTCGGGATGGTTTCGGCAATTATTGCGGTAAACGACTACCTGCAGATGACCTCCTTAAAAGCAGATTCCCGAAAAATATTTTCGGAATTTGTTTATCCCGAGCACGAAATAGCAAGAATTTATTCGGAGTTTCAAAAAATACAGTTCGATTTGCTGAAACTTTCGAATAAAAATTCTGCAAACGATTTCTCAATAATCTATTCCGAATACCAGAGAACCAGAGCTGATGTGGACAAATCCTTAAAAGCAATTGAACCGGCGCTTAAGAACTTGGGATTTGAAAGCAATTTTAAGGAGATTCTTTCTACTTGGAACAATTACAAATCCGTAGTCGCAGACGCTATTGTTAGTGCCGTTTCTACAAAAAATTACGATTACGCCTCTATTATTACAATTAGTGTCGGTAAGGATGCGGGCGACAAACTAATTGCCAATTTCGATAAAATAACTTCCGCAATGAAGACAAAAAGCAAAGAAATTGAATCGGCAATAATATCCGATGTGAATGCGGCGAAGACAAGAATAATTATTGGAATGTTTATTGGCTCAATTATCTTCCTGATTGCCGTTTTTGTCCTCTCGCCTGCAATTTCCAAACCAATTACTCGAATGTTAGAGGTAATAAAAGAATTTGCCCGTGGCAATTACGAGGTGCACTTGCAAATTGATTCTCATGATGAATTTGGCGAACTTGCGGATGCACTGAGGAATCTGAGGGAGAAACAGAAAGAGAAAATTTTTGCTGCCAAGGAAATTGCAAAAGGCAATTTTGTACACGTAGAACCTGCCTCGGAAAAAGACGAATTGGCTTTTGCTTTTAACAAGGAAGTGGAAGTTTTTGAAGAATTGGTTGCAGAAACAAAGAATATTATTGAAGCAAATAAAGAAGGCAATCTTGATGTTCGTGTAAATAGCGAAAAATTTGAAGGTGGTTGGAGGCAATTTGTAGAAGGAATTAATGGAATTGTTGATGCTATTGTTGTTCCTTTGAATGAAGCCGGCAGAGTTCTTAGAGAACTTGCCCAAGGTAATTTGAATGTTAAGGTAGAAGGACAGTTCAAGGGTAGTTACAAGAAAATGATGGACGACATTGACGCTGTTATTAATTCCTTAAGAAAGACAGTGAATCAATTAATGAAGAGTACTAAAGCATTAAGGACTGCTGTTTCCGAGATTACTTCAAGCAGTGAGGAATTAGCAGCTGGCGCAGAGCACCAGAGCCAGCAGGTTAGCGAAATTGCCGGTGCAACTGAAGAAATGGCTAAAACAATTCTCGATAACACGCAGCACACAAATACTATTGCAAAATCTGCGGAAGAAGCCGGCAAAAAAGCTCGTGACGGTGGCGAAATATTTAACGAAACATTTGAAGGAATCCATAGAATTGACGAAATAGTTGAAAAAGCCGCCGATGCAATTAGAACATTGGGCAACTCCAGTAAAGAAATTGGCGAAATTGTTAAAGTAATTAACGATATTGCCGAACAAACTAACTTGCTTGCACTGAACGCTGCAATAGAAGCCGCAAGAGCTGGCGAGCAAGGCAGGGGATTTGCTGTTGTGGCAGACGAAGTTCGTAAACTTGCGGAAAAGACCACACGCGCTACCAAAGAAATTGAAACGATGATTAAAAATATTCAAGAGGACACAAAAGGCGCTGTTGAGTCCATTGAAGAAGGTTCCGACGAAGTTAAGAAAGATATGGAATTAGCTAAAAAAGCTGACGAGTCGATTAAAGACATTATTGAAAATGTAACCAAGGTAAGCGAAGTTATTAACTACCTTGCTTCTGCCAGCGAAGAACAATCCTCTACAAGCGAGCAAATTAGTAAGAGTATTGAAAATATTAATAGCGTTGCGCAACAAACCGCCGAAGGAAGCCGTAGAATTTCTCAGGCTGCCGGTGAACTTTACGATTTAACGGAAAACTTCTTGGAGCAAGTAGTTAATTATTTTAAAATTGATACTCTCGACGAACACCTTACAGACACGGTAAACGGCTCGAATTATTACGTAGGTACTAACGGAAAATTACATTAATCAAGGGTTTGAAAATGGAAAAAACTGACTGGAAAGAAGTAATATCCGAAGTTAGCATCGAGCAAATTGATGCAATGGATTTTGAAACCGCTGTTGAATTCTGCGAATTGATTGAAACGGAAGACAAAGCGGTTTTGAATGAATTCTCTTTCAAAGTAGGACGTTCGAGGAACGAAAACATTGCTAAAGCGATTGTTGAGTATATTTCCTCTCGAGATAGCAGAATAAGAAACTTGAGCGGCGAAATATTGATTTCAATGGGAGAAGCTGCCGTTCAACCTTTAATTGATTACCTCCCGGACAAAGGCAAACACGAACAAAAATTTGCTATCGACGTCTTAGGTTTGATTGGGGATAAAAGAGCGGAAGAGCCGATTTTAGAAACTCTTCAAAGCCAAAAGGACGAAAACGTAATTCTTGCTTGCATTGAAGCTCTTGGCAATATTGGCTCGGAAAAAGCCGTGCCTTATTTAGTTAATCTTTACGGTGTGAACGAAGTGTTCGTGCCTACAATAATTGAAGCGCTTGGTAAAATCGGATCTCCCGATGCTGTGGGTTTACTTCTTTCCGCTTATCCTAAGCAGGATGCACTAACCAAGTTTACTATTATTGAAAGTCTCGGCAATATTGGCGATGAAAGCGCTTTCTACTTTATTTATTCCGAATTGCCTAACTTGGAAGGACCGTTAGCTTGGGTGGCAATTCTTTCAATTTACAAAATTGCCGAGAGATTGAATATTGAAATTCCTTTCGAGGAAAAATTCAAATCAAAATTATTGGAAACTATTTACGAAGGGGATTCTCAATACAAACAGGCGGCAATTTACCTTGCCCTTAATTTTGACGACAAGGAAGTACTCGAATCCTTGTTTGCTGCAATTGGAGAAGACCCTGAAATGGACGAAATAGTAAAAGATAAGCTATTTAATAACCTCGAACAATCGCTGGAAATATTCTGTGATTACATTTCCAAACAGCCGAAAAATCTTTTTGCCGTTCTTTCGGCTTTCGAGAGTTTGTTCGAATTCCCGGAATTTCATCCGGCAAATTACTTGACTCCCATTACTTTGAAATCCTTGGAAAACGAATTGGAGAATATGCTCGATAATCCTAACGAGGAAATCCGAAAAACAGTAATGAATCTTTTGTTTAAAATGGACGCTGAAGAAGCCCTTTTGTTCTTGGACAAAATGATGAAAGACGAAAATATTTGGAATAAGCTTTATTTAATGGATATTCTTGAAACGGTTCCTCTGAATGAAACTGTTGTGGAGAAACTGTTGAAATTCAGAGAAACCGAAGATGAAATGATTCGCGAAAGAATTAATGAATTACTAAGCGCTGTTCAAAACTAATAAACTACGGAAAACAGGAAAATGTTAGCTACAAAGCCAAGCTTAGGTACTTTTACTGCCGGATTAAAAATGAGTTTGAACGAATTCAACGAATGGCGAAAGTTCATTTACAATTTGAGCGGCATTTATTTTCAAGATAATAAAAAATATTTGCTCGAAAGCCGTTTGCAGAGACGGATGAAGTTCTTGAACTTTAATTCGTTTGAAGAATATTACAACTTTGTTCGTTTCAAACCTGAAGGTAGGAAAGAAATAGATTACATAATGGAAGCAATTACGATAAACGAGACTTATTTCTTTAGAAATCAAGCTCAGTTGGACGCAATTGTTTCCAAAGTTTTGCCGGAACAAATTGAAAGGAAAAGAAGCAGAGGCGCGAGAAAAATAAAAATTTGGAGCGCTGCTTCCTCTTCGGGAGAAGAGGCTTATTCGGTAGCAATGGTAATAAACGAATTTATTAAGCCTCAAAATCCCGATTTTACTTTTGAAATTATTGGTACAGACATCGACAGGGCGGTTGTGAGAGCCGCTCAGAATGCGGTTTATCGGGAGTATTCAATTAGAAATATGCCAAAACATTTTTTAAGAAAATATTTTGATATTAGAGAAGGAGCTTATGCCTTAAAACCGGAAATTAAAAGATATGCTACTTTTAAGGTGCTGAATTTGTACGACGATGCCGCGATGAAGATGATGTTTAATTTCGACATTATTTTTTGCGAAAATGTTCTTATTTATTTTGACAGGGAATCGAAAATTAAAGTCGTTTCTTCTCTGTACAACGCTTTGAACCAGGGAGGTTATTTGTTTATTGGTTTCTCGGAAACTTTGCACGGAATATCCAGAGCGTTCAAAATAGTTAATTTCCCAAAGACAATAGGATATTTAAAGGAGTAAAATAGAAATGAGAAAGAGAATTTTGATAGCCGATGATTCTCCTACTATTCGAAAGTTTGTAACTCTTTCATTGAAAATGAACGGCTTCGACATCCTTTCTGCTTCGGATGGAATGGAGGCTCTGGAAATGCTCCCTTCCAATAAGGTCGATTTAATTATCACGGATTTAAATATGCCGAACCTTGACGGCTTCGAGCTGATTAAATCCGTAAGGGAAAATGAAGAATACAAGGATGTCCCGATAATAATACTCAGCTCGCTTGACCGGAAGGACGATATTGAGAAGGGGCTTAATTACGGAGCCGATTCTTATTTGATTAAGCCGTTTAACCAAAAAATTGTGCTTTACGAAATTTCGAAATACATAAATTAGGAGATGATAAAATGTCAGTAAAATTTTTAGTGGTTGACGATTCCGCAACAATGCGGAGGATTGTCGGAAATTCACTTAAAAATTTAGGCTATCAGTCTTTTGTTGAAGCTGTTGACGGAAAAGACGCTTTGCAGAAATTGCAATCCGACCCTGAAATTAATTTCGTTATTACAGACTGGAATATGCCTGTAATGTCGGGGTTGGAATTAACCAAAGCAATTAGAAGCAGCGAGCAATTTAGCGATATGCCGATTCTTATGGTTACTACTCGCGGCGTGAAAGAAGATATTTTGCAGGCTTTGCAAGCCAAGGTGAACAACTACATTATTAAACCGTTTACTCCGCAAATACTAAAAGAAAAAATTGAACAAGTTTTGGCAACAGTTTAATGGAGTGCGATAATGGCAACTAATTATCCGCAAAATATGAGTGAGCTATTCGGGAAATTAAACGACTTAAAAGCCGTCTTTGTTTACGGTCAAAAAATAATTCCCGTAATTCAGTCTTTAATCGATTTTATGAAGGATACTGTTCCTCTTTTAGAGAACATTAATCGTTCAATAGAAGAGAGTACGCACAAAATTCCTTCCGCTAAAGCACAGTTGAACAATATTTCTTCGGCTACGGAACTCGCTACAAACGAAATTTTGGATATTGTTGACGAGGTCTCCAATAAACTTTCCGAAGCTGAAGCGACGCTGGAAGGAATTACCGCTTGGGAGCAGGAAAGAAAGAACAAGTTGGAGAAACTAAAATCACTTGTAAAAGACGAAACCGCACTTGGGCTAATTGACGAGCTGTTTAATAATTCGGTTTCCGAAAAGTTAATAACGATTAAAGACATTATTGACAAAGTTAATGAGTACAACTATCAAATTACTCTTTCTCTTCAAGTGCAGGATATTACAAGTCAACAGCTTGCTGCCGTTAATCATTTGATTGAATCCGTTCAGTACAAGTTGACGGCTTTAATAACGGATTTGGAAGATGCGGAATTAAAAGAATTGGAAAAGAGTTACAACGAGAAAGAAATTGTTTTTGACGAAAAAGCCGAATACTCTCACGAAAAAGAAGAACAGAAAATTGCCGATAATTTGTTCAAGGTTCAAAGTTCAAAAACAACGCAAGACGAAATAGACAAATTATTTTCGGAGACAAAATGAGCGACGCAAATTTAAATAGTCTGTTGCAAGACCCCGAAATGAAAGAAATTGTCGAAAGTTTCATTGAGGAGTCCAAAGAAATTTTGGAAAATCTGAATTCCGACCTTGTTGAATTGGAAAACAATCCTAAAGACGACGAACTCCTCAATAAAATATTCAGAAGTTTTCACACGTTAAAAGGGACTTCGGGGTTTTTGGGGTTAAACAAAACCACGCTTGTAACTCACCGCTGCGAAGATATTTTGAACAAACTTCGCAAAGGTGAAGCCGAACTTAATTCGAACTTAATGGACGTAATATTAGAAGCTTACGACAAAATTGTTTTGTTGTTGGAATCCATTGAGTCCGAATTGAGCGAGAATGTTGAAATTGACGAAATAGTTAGCAAGCTCGAAGCTACAATTCAAACGTTGGAAAGCGGAGGCACACCCGAGCCTGCTGCCAAACCGGCTAAAAAGAAATCTGCTAAAAAAGCAAAAGCTTCGGCAAAAAAAGCTTCTAAAAAAGAGCCTGCAAAGGAAGAACAGGTTGAAACAGTCCAAGAAGAAACAGCTCGGGAAACTCAACCCGTACAACAGGAACAACCCGAAATAAAAGACGAACCCGAGCCTGTTGTTGAAAGCAAAGAAGAAGAGAAGAAGGAAAGTGAGAAGACGAGCAAGAGCATTGAAAGCATTGTTAAAAAAACGGGCATTAAGGGCGAGACTTCAATTCGCGTGGATGTTGAGAGACTTGACGACCTGCTTAATATTGTAACCGAACTTGTGCTGGGTAGGAATCAACTGCAGCAGGCTTACGAAAAAATTCTTGCCGAAAACGAAAATAGTGAAAGCACTAAAATATTAGGCGAGGCAGCTAAGCAAATAGACTTAATGACAAACGAGCTTCAGCTTGTTGTAATGAAAACCAGAATGGTTAAAATTGGTAAGGTATTTAACAAATACCCGAGAGTTGTGAGGGACTTGTCCCGCGAAACAAACAAGAAGGTTAATCTTAATATTCACGGCGAGGACACGGAATTAGACAAGACTCTGATTGAAGAAATAAACGATCCGTTGGTTCACTTAATTCGCAATGCGGTTGACCATGGAATTGAACTGCCGGAAGAAAGGAAGAAAGCAGGCAAAGACGAGACGGGCAACATTTGGCTGGATGCCTATCCCGAAGGTAACAATATTGTCATTACAATTAAAGACGACGGAAAGGGAATTGACCCGAAAGTAATTAAGGAAAAAGCAATTGCAAAAGGCTTGATTGCCAAAGAAAAAGCTGACGAATTAACCAAGCAGGAAATTTTTAATTTAATATTCTTACCCGGATTTTCAACGGCTGAGAAAGTTACAAATATTTCCGGTCGTGGCGTTGGAATGGATGTTGTGAAAACCAACGTCAAAAAACTTCGCGGAATGATTAACATTGACAGTGAAGTTGGTAAGGGTACAACAATCACAATTAAACTGCCGTTGACTCTTGCAATAATTTCCGGAATGGTAATTCGTTCCGGCGAGGAAATTTTTGTGATTCCTTTAAATAACATTCTTGAAGTAATTAGAGCTCACGTGGAAGATATTTCCACAATTAAAGGCAAAGAAGTAATTAACGTGCGCGATGAAGTTATTCCGCTTATTTCTATCGGCGGAATGATTGGACTTCAGAAAGAAACAAACGACCGGGTATGGCAGTACGTAATTGTTGTTCAGGTTGCTGAAAATAAATACGGCATTAAGGTTGACGAAGTTATCGGACAGAAAGAAGTTGTGATTAAATCCCTTGGCAGTTACATGGGCAACATCCCCGGTATTGCCGGCTCTACCATTATGGGAGACGGCTCGGTTGTGATGATTGTTGATTTGGCTGAATTGTTAAACAATATGCTGGAAAAAATCGATGGATAAAGTTAAAATTCTAATTGTTGATGATTCTGCTTTTATGCGAAAATCTCTTGAGATTATTCTTCGGGACGAACCCGATTTTGAAATTGTCGGCAAGGCAAAAGATGGCAAAGAAGCCGTTGAATTAAACAGAAAATTACGACCGGACATCATTACAATGGACATTGAAATGCCGGTCATGGACGGCTTAAAGGCTCTGGAAATAATAATGAAAGAGCAACCCACCTCCGTTTTAATGGTGAGTTCGTTAACTTCGGAAGGAGCGGACGCTACCATTAAAGCGTTGAATTTGGGAGCTGTGGATTTTATCCCAAAGGGGATGTCCTTTGTGAATATGGACATTCTTAAAATAAAAGATGAAATTATTTCTAAAATAAAACAGATTTCAAGAAGTAAAAGATTTAAATTCTTAGGGAGCAAGCCCAAAGTTACTCCCACGGCTCAAGTTTTGAAACAACCTGTGGGAAATTTCCGTGCCGTTTCGATTGGAATTTCTACGGGCGGTCCTTTGTCCCTAAAAGAAGTAATTCCAAATCTTTCGGAAAATTTGAGAGTACCAGTTTTTATTGTTCAACACATGCCTCCGAAATTTACTTTTTCCCTTGCTCAACGGTTGGACAGCGTGAGTAAAGTGACGGTTAAGGAAGCCGAAGATGGCGAAGAGGTAAGAAAAGGCTATGTTTACATTGCGCCGGGCGGAAAACACATGACGGTCGTTAAAAACGGGATTGAAAGAATTAGAATAAGCGATCAGCCGGAAGATACTATTTTCCGTCCTTCGGTTGATGTTACGCTTGGCTCGTTGGTAGATGTTTACGGCGGGAGAATGATTAGCGCAATAATGACGGGAATGGGACACGACGGACTCGAAGGAGTGAAAAAACTGAAGAGTGTTGGCGGTTACAGCATTGCTCAGGACGAAGCCACAAGCGTAATTTACGGAATGCCGAGAGCAGTTGTGGAAAACGGCGTTGCCGATGCAATTCTGCCGTTAAAGAAAATTCCGGAGTTTATTAACAAATTAGTCGGTTGAGAAATGGAAAATAAATTTACTGAAACGGTTTTTTCTTCTGTTATTTCCTCGGGAATTAGTGGAAAAGGGAAAATAGTAAAAAACGGTCAATACAAAATTGCTGGAAAAATGAAAGTTGAAGTAATGGAAGAAAGCCACGACGGTGTTAAAATAGTGTTAAATAAAGATGAGAACGAAAGAATAAGAGAAATAAAATTTATTTGTGCGTGTGGACGAACAAAATCTCTTTTCCTCGATTATGATGAGGAAAAGTAGTCAAGTGATTATATTTAGCCAAAAAGAGGGAAGCTAAATGGCTAAAACTTAATCTAAACCTAATTTTCGACTGGCACTAATATTGAATGTAATGTAAAAAACAAAAACGGATTCAATATGAGTGTCGGACAAGTTAAACTTCTCAAAACATATCTTGATTTCTTAGTAGAAAAGAACAAAATAATTAGCGAGAACATCGCTAACAGGGAATCTACTAATTACCGTGAAAAGTCGCTGAACTTTAGCCAGTACTTGGAAAAAGAGGAAAAAGGAACATTAAAAACCACTGAACCCGGACACATTAAACGTCCCGTGGATTTTGACATTAGCAACACTTTTGACTTGGCAAGCGGACCGGAGCGGGACGTTGACAACGGCGAAATAAATATTGAAAATCAAATGGCGGAACTGGCTAAAAACACTCTTAGTTTCGAATTTGCTTCCAAACAAATCGGAAGTATTTACAAGAAATTACAATATGTAATTAAGGGAGGTAACTTCTAATGAAAATAGGCGGAAGTAACTTTGCGGCTTTTAATATTAGTGCGCAGGGACTAAATGTCCAGCGGATTAAGATTAAGTTAATTTCCGAGAACATCGCCAATTCCGAAACCACAAACACTAAAAATGGCGAACCTTACCACAGGAAGTTTTTGCGTGTAGGAGAAATCACGGATAAGGATTTTTCCGGTGGTGTTGAAATTTCGAACTCCTTGCCTCTGGAAACAACCGAGCCGGAGCATTTCCGCGGTAGTGATGAAATGATTACTGGCGACGAGAAGGTAAAAGCGGATTACCAAGTTTTGGAAGACAAATCTCCGGGCGAATATGTTTACATGCCGAATCACCCTGATGCGGACAAAAACGGTTACGTCCAATTACCCAACGTGAACATCATTAACGAAATGGTGGAAATGATTAATGCTACTCGTTCCTACGAGGCAAATTTGACCGCATTAAAATCTTCGAAAACAATAATTAAAAATTCAATGGAGATTTGACAATGAAAATCTCGACTAATCCTATTGGAAATTATTCAATAAATACTGTTAAAAAGTTTAAACCCGCTGCAGAGACTAAAAAGATTGACGGCAGCGGGATTGACATTAACAAAAAGGAAAGAAAGTTCTTCGCTCAAATGTTCCCTGCGGATAAGGAAAAAGTGATGAGTTACCACTTTTACAACAAGAAAGGGAAATTTGGCGGAGTGGCTATTGGAAATAATATTGATATGAGGGGCTAAAATGAAAATTAATGGCTTAAATAATTTTAACGTTAATTTCAACAAGGAACTGCAGGAAAAGAAAAGCACGGAATCGGGTTTTAAGGACGTGCTTGGCTCTTTCATTAAGGATGTTAGCGCATCCGAAAAAAAAGCCAAAAAACTTACCGAGGATTTTGTAATGGGCAAAGGCGTTCCCATTCACGAGGTAATGATTGCCGGTGAGGAGGCAAAAACAAACCTTGAGTTACTTGTTGAAATTAGAAACAAAGCGATTGAAACTTACAAAGAACTAACTAAAATGCCGATCTAAGCGATGAAAGAGAATTTTGTTTCAGATATTACGAAGATGTTTTCGAAGTTCTCCCCAATGCAGAAAATTTTAATCGGGGGAGTAACCGTAACGTCGTTAATTCTTCTAATCGTCCTTTTCTCATTGTTGGATACTCCTAATTTTTCAACTCTCTACACAAATTTGAATCCTACTGACGCTAACAAAGTTGTGCAGGAGTTGAAGTCCAAGAAAATTCCTTACAAATTGGAAGCAGGTGGTTCAACAATTAAAGTGCCTCAGAAGGATGTTTACACTCTTCGTCTGAATTTTGCTTCAAAAGGCATTCCGAATTCGGGGATTGTCGGGTACGAAATATTCGACAAGAACAC
>JALWGH010000155.1 GCA_027013735.1 Melioribacteraceae bacterium | reverse complement strand
AGAACAAACGTCATTGCGAATCCCGACCTGTCGGGATGAAGCAATCTGTCGTTCATTCAGCATTGGCTTTTTTAACCCATAGATTGCTTCGCTTCGTTTCACTTTGCTCGCAATGACAGTTTTTCAATTCAATTCCAATCTTATCTACCTCAATGAATGACGCGACGCCGAAGGCGGACTTGCCTCTCGGAAAGGGAGGGCAAATGACAAATCAACTTGTTGCAATTTCTCGCTCTTGATTTTTCTCTTTTCACTGTTATCTGTTCACTGCTCACTGATTTTCAATTTTCCACTAAATAAGTCTTGTATCCAATAATGCATTCCTCCAATTATCCAAGAGTCCTGTTTGGGCGAGTGCGCGAGTGCTTTTGGATAATTGGATTATTGGATGAATGGATGGAATAATCACAATTATTGAGGAACAATCTTCTCTGTTCACTTTTATCTGTTCTCTGAATAAGGCGTCTCGCGTCTTATGAAAATGTCTTGTCCAACATTTTGATTTTAACATTTATTTTTTTTAACTTTGTAATTAAAGTTGAGTGCAAGGAATAAGTTTTCACACCGCATTTCCCCAAAGAAAACTTAAGCACTGTGAAGTAAATAAATAACACGCGATTAATTTGGCATCGCCTCTCGGGACAATCATTTTACTCGCGATGGCATTATTTTTATCGGAGGGAAAAATGAAGAATTTATTTATCCTAATAGTATTTTTGGTTTCAATTAGCACAAATGCTCAAAATATTAGGAACTTTAAAGCTTCAAAACTATTCTTCGTTAACAATGAATTCGGAGCGGTAATTGTTGGGGACCATAGTATTGTAATAACTGAAAACGGCGGACAAGAATGGGAAAAAATAAACATTGCAACAAATGAAAAAATCTCCAAAGTATTATTCACTTCAACACAAAACGGATGGCTGATTGCAGACAGCACAATATTTTCAAGTAATGACGGCGGACACAATTGGACTGCGAATAATACCTTCAAAGTACACAAGCAATATGCCCTTAGTTTTATTAATTCGAATATTGGCTTTGTTGGAGGACAAAAGGATGAAGACACTAATTTCGGACCAATTATTTATTATACTCAAAATGGCGGACAAAATTGGGTTAGCGCTAAAATAGACACAAACACTTATTCCCCAATTTTAGACTTCTCTTTTGTTAATGATTCGGTGGGTATCGCTGTTGCAAGTAATGCAGTCTTTAAAACAACCGATTCGGGTTTAAGCTGGAATAAATTACCGATAAATTTTTATCTCGGAGCCGATATGCCAAATGCGGGAACCATGTTGGACGACAGCACAATAATTCTTACGGTTTCCTTTCCTAATGTTGTTTTGGAAGGCAGTTTACTTTCTTCATTTGACGGGGGCTTAACTTGGAAAAGATTTGGTAACGGACAAAGTTTTATGTGGGGCATTAGAGATGCTTTTATATTAAATCAAGACAGTATCTGGTTAACCACAGGTGAAAAAACTTATTTCACCGATAATTCCGGAAGTACTTGGGACACGCTCGAAGTTAAATTAGAGGAATTCAGCTTTACATCGGACAAGCAAGCATTCGGGTTGTTTGGCAAATATATTTACTCAACAACCGATGGGTGGAAAACATACTCAGTAGTTGATTCAACAGTAACCAATGTCGAAACAAATGAAAGCATTCTATCTTCTTTTAAAATCTACCAAAATTATCCCAACCCCTTCAATTCAACAACAATAATCGAATATCAGTTGTCTAAGCCGAGTTACGTCGAATTAAGTATTTACAATGTCCTCGGTCAAAAATTAAAAATACTGGTTTCGCAAAAACAGTCTGAAGGTCATTATTCTGTTGCGTGGAACGCATCAGAGTTCCCAAGCGGAGTTTATTATTACCGCTTGAACACTGACAGAGGTTTTGCACAAACCAAGAAAATGATTGTTTTAAAATAAGCAACTTTTTCTTGCAAATAGTCAATTAAGAGTGACACAAACACGTTTTTGCTACAAGTTAAACTCGGGGCTAAATAAGAAAGAAGAAACCAGAAATAAGAAATCCGTCTTCGTCCTGCATTCTGAGAAACTACTCCGCGACAGGTGATTTCCGCGAGACGCGAGAAGCAAGACGTAAGACGTTTTGATAGATAACAGAGAACAGTGAACAGAAAAAATGATTGCCGAATCGGGATCTTTGGATGATTGGATGAATGTATTGTTGGATGGTTCTGATTTACATTACTACTCTTTGACAAAGGCAATATTTCATTAACCACGGGTTTTAACACGTTGGTTTGCCCGGCAAAAGAGGCTAGAAAAGTTTTGGCGCGATTTTTGGCAGGTTCACTGATGTTAGCCGCCGCCGTTAGCGGAGCAAGTAAAAATCGTGACAAAACGTTTAATGTAAAAACCGGCAAGAATCTAAATTTAAATTTATCCTGCAAATCACATTTCCCCTGCCAAATTTTGTTTCAACTTAATATTGCAATATTTTTGCCAATCGTATTTTTTTAATATTTGGGAATAAAATGAAAATAATTTCGGTAGTGGGCGCTCGACCAAATTTTATGAAAGTTGCGCCTCTTCACAGAGCAATTGAAAAAGCAAAACAAAACGGGGCTGCTTCCAAAAATTTGGAACATTACATTTGTCACACAGGACAACATTACGACGAGAAAATGTCCAAAATATTTTTTGAAGATTTGGAGCTCCCCCGTCCGGATTTCTACCTTGGTGTTGGTAGCGGAACCCACGCAGAGCAGACCGGGAAAATAATGATTGAATTTGAAAAAATTCTTCTAAAAGAAAAACCCGATTACGTTCTTGTAGTTGGCGATGTTAATTCTACTATCGCTTGCACCTTAACTGCAGCCAAACTTCACATCAAAACAATACACGTTGAAGCCGGTTTGCGTAGCAACGACAGGAAAATGCCGGAAGAAATAAACCGCGTGTTAACCGATTCAATTTCCGATTTATTGTTTATCACTGAAAAAAGCGGTTTGGAAAACCTAAAGCGGGAAGGCGTTCCCGATGAGAAAATTCATTTTGTCGGCAATGTAATGATTGACAGCGTCGCATATTATTTGAAAAAGGCGGAGTCTTCCAAAATACTTGACGAACTCGGGATTACAGCCGGAAATTACGTACTTGTTACGCTTCACAGACCCTCAAACGTTGACAACCCGGAGCAAATCAAAAAAATAATGGAGATGTTATATCGTCTCTCCGAAAGGCGCAAAATTGTTTTTCCAATTCACCCGCGGACAAGAAAAAATTTAATGAAATTCGGTTTGCTGGACTTCCTTTCCCAGTCCGTAATTTTAACCGACCCATTAGGATACATCGACTTTTTAAATCTCACAAAAAATGCCGAACTTATCCTTACCGACTCGGGCGGGATTCAGGAAGAATCCACTTATCTCGGTGTTCAATGCATCACATTGCGGGACACTACCGAGAGACCTGTTACAGTTGAAGTAGGCACAAACCAACTTTTGGGGAATAATTTGAAATTGGCTGAAAAAGCTGCAAACGAAGTCCTTGACGGAAACAAAAAGGAAGGAAAAATCCCCGAACTTTGGGACGGGCACGCAGCCGAAAGGATTGTAAATGTTCTTCTTTCACTTGAAAAGGAAACGAAATGAAATACGATAATTTGAAAATTGTTG
>JALWGH010000154.1 GCA_027013735.1 Melioribacteraceae bacterium | reverse complement strand
GAAAAGAAGTATCCGGACAGTTTACAATCGAAAAGGGAGGGATTGTTTACGCAGTTGGAAGAGATAAAACCGTTTTTGCGGTAAATCTTAGTGGAGATATTCTTTGGGCTCAGGCTATTAATAATCCAGATATCTCAAGCAACGGAGGAATAACTTTTTTGCCTCATAAAGATAATATAATCGTAAAGGGGCAAGAAGGGAACTTGGTCTCAATTTCGTCAATATCCGGTACGATAAATTGGGAAACGATTTCCTACGGTTATTTTTGGAATCTTCCTCTGGCCGATAGTAAGAACAGAATATATTTTATACCTTCTACAAAATTAGATTATCACGGATTTTACTGTATTGATTCCGAAGATAATTTAATTTTCAAAAACGACTCCGTTTACGGCTCTACAACAAGTGCTAATTCAGCGATTGATTACCACGGTAACATTTACGTGGATGATGGTTATCTAATCTCCTTTAATTACAAAGGAGAACTAAACTGGAGTTTTAAACCGGATTCTAACCCGAGAGCAATAATTTGTGATGCTAATTCAAACGTTTATTTATTGACAGATGATTCAGGAAATAACTGTTCAACTTTGTACGTTATTAATTCCAAAGGAACTGTTATTAGTCAAATAAAAGTAAAAGGACAGGCAAGGCACAACTTAGCAGCGGGAAAGGATTTTTTAACATTTATGACTCAAGATTCCGAAAATCTAATAAATTACTTATACATCCTGAAATAGAGGGTAACCGAATAAAATAATTTTGTTTTCAAAAAAAGATTGACAAAACACTACACAAACCTTCTGTTTAACCATTTCGTACCACGCAAAGAACGCAAAGGATTTACGCATAGAACGCGAAAATATTGCGCTCTAACTTTCCACTTTCCATTTTCAATTAAATAAGTCTTAAGTGACGAGTGACGAGTCTTAAGTTAAAGATATTTGTCTCTGTTAACTGTTCTCTGAAAAGCTCTAGCGTCTTACCTCTTGCGTCTTGCCTCTTGCGTCTCGCGTAGAATCCATTTCTTATTTCTCGTTTCTTCTTTCTTATTAAAAAAATGAAACCCTCTAACCACTCAAACATCTAATACGCTTAATGTAAAATTTTTGACAATTTTTTATTCAACTTGTCTTATTTTTGAACCCTATGAAAAAAATATTAAATAAAAATTTTATTGTTAAGCGCGTTTTCCCCGTAATTGGCGGAGCGCTGTTAGGTTATGCCTATTATTACTTTATCGGATGTACAAACGGCAGGTGCGCAATAACGAGCAACCCTTACCTTTCAACGGTTTACGGTGGCTTGTTGGGACTTTTAATTGCACTGCCGACAAAAAAGAAGGAGAAAAAAGATGAGCGAACAAGGACCGATTACGAAGGACATTGAAATCGAAGAACTCGTGGATTTACTTCCCGATGCGGTTACTTATTTAATGGAAAAAGGAATCCGTTGCTTAAGATGCGGCGAGCCCATTTGGGGCACGCTTGAAAGCGCAGCAAAAGAAAAAGGCTTTGACGACGAAGCAATTCAAGGCTTTGTGGACGACTTAAATAAACTTTACGCCGAAGGATAAAACAAGGAGACATAATGAGCGAAAAGAAAAATAAAAGCAAAAGAAAAGAAGAAACAAAAGAAAAAAAAGGCTTGACGAAAAAACAACGCAGCCGCATTTACACGGCGCTGTTTTTACTTGCCGTGTTAATTCTCTTTATTGTAAACAACTCCGGCAACGAACCCAAAGAAGGTCCGTTACCGCCTAATTACACAACGGCAAGCACACACCCAACTGCGCCGGATTTCACACTCCCCACACCGGACGGCAAAAAGATTAAACTTTCCGACTACCGCGGAAAAGTAGTTATTCTCGATTTTTGGGCAACGTGGTGCCCGCCGTGCCGCAGGGGCATTCCCGATTTAATCGATTTGAAAAAACGCTACGGCGACAAAGGGCTGGAAATAATCGGCATTTCCCTCGACGAAATTACACGCGGCACTCAGGCACAGGTAATTCCTTTTATGAAAAATTACGGAATCAATTACCCGATTGTTTTCGGCAATATGCAGATCGTTCAAAACTTCGGGGGCATCCGTTCAATTCCTACTTCTTTTGTGATTGACAAGGACGGAAAAATCATTGCCAATTTTGTCGGCTTAAGACCCGAGCAAGACTACGAAGCTCTTGTTAAGAAGGCGCTCGGCATTAAATAAATTTTAACTTCAGGCGCACGTTTCCCAAGCGTGCGCTTTTTTAATCCTTTCCGAAAGTAAAATGAAATTCCCTAAAAAGATTTAACTTTGCAATTCTTTTAAAATTGTTTGAGGCTAAAGAGTGAAAAGAATATTGTCTGCATTGCTTTTCGTTTTTCTGTTTCTGCTTACGGCAAAAGCCCAGTCGGTAAAATATTACGGTGAGGTAATTCCCGGAGGATTGATTGTGGCAAAAGCGCCGGAATGCGAGATCGTTACGTTAAACGACGACACTTTGAAACACGATTCCCGCGGCTGGTTTGTTTTCGGCTTTGACCGCGATGCCAAGGGAACGTTTCTGTTGAAAGTAAAATTCAAAAACAACCGTGTGGCTTTCAAAAGATTTACACTGCCCCACAGAAAATACAGAATTCAAAGAATCAATCATTTGAAAAAGAAATACGTAACTCCGCCCAAAAGGGATTACAAGCGAATTGCGCAGGAACGGAAAATAAAACAAGAAAAGAAAAGTTTAATTGGAAAAATTGATTCGGCTTTTTACTCGGTGGGATTTGTTCGTCCCGTTAAAGGGGGAAGAATCTCGAGCCCGTTCGGCAGCCAGAGGATCTTAAATGGCGTTCCCAAAGCTCCACACAACGGCTTGGACATTGCTTTGCCGCCGGGTTCGCCCGTGTACGCAATGACGGACGGAATCGTTCGGCTGGTAGCTAAAAACTTTTACTTCAGCGGAAATTTTGTTCTACTCGACCACGGACAAGGGTTAAGCTCTTACTATTTACATTTGAGAAAGACTTTCGTAAAAGAAGGACAGTTTGTTCACAAAGGTCAGAAAATCGGAGAGGTTGGTAGCACGGGCAGGGCAACAGGTCCGCACTTGCACTGGAGCGTAATGTGGTACAAGAACCGCATTGACCCGGGAACGGTTCTGAAAATAAAATTAAAGTAAGGCTTTTCCGGTTTTAGAAATTAGTAGAAGACCGAGATGTCGCCCGCTCCTTCGCGAATAATAACAGGCTCCTCGTCGGTCAAATCAATTATTGAAGAAGGCTCGCCTTCGAGCGCGCCGTTTGCCAGCATTAAATCAACCTGGTTGTTAAATATTACGTGAATCTCGTGCGGGTCGTAAAGTGTTTCCCCTTTGCGGTTGGTAACGCTCGTGCTGATAATCGGATGCCCCAATTCCTTTGCAAGCGTAAGGGCAACCTCGTTGTCAGGAATTCTGATCCCCACGGTTTTCCTTTTTGTCCAAAGAATCTTCGGAACGGTCTTGGAAGCGGGAAGAACAAACGTGTAAGGACCGGGAAGTAATTTTTTCATTACCTTGTAAGCGTAATCGGAAACTTTGGCGTATTTGGCAATTTCCTTGAGGTCGGGAATGATGAAACTGAACAACTTTGTTTCGGCAACATTTTTAATTGAGTAAATTCGCTGAATCGCATCTTTGTTGAAGAT
>JALWGH010000153.1 GCA_027013735.1 Melioribacteraceae bacterium | reverse complement strand
TCCGTAGGGTAAATAATAACCCCGCCATCCTTTAATGTGTTCACTGCTTTTTTAATGTAACGTACCTGTGGAGTCTCAGGGTGTAATTCGTAATATTCCATCATTTCCTTCCGAATCTGTTAAATTTTTGAATCTTGTAAACTACAATATAAAAGATGTTTTGTATTTATCAAATCTTTTGTTTTAGTTTGGCAATTAATTCAAAATATTTTCGGGACGAATGAAACTAAAAAATATTCCGAGGCAAGTATTTATTTTAGGGGTGGTAAGTTTCTTTACCGATTTTGCAAGCGAGATGCTTTACCCGGTTGTACCTATTTTTCTCACCGCCGTTTTAGGCGCTTCGATGACTACCGTCGGTGTAATTGAAGGAGTTGCAGAAATAACCGCCGGACTTCTGAAAGGTTTTTTCGGCGGACTTTCCGACAAGCTCGGTAAACGTTCGTTGTTTGTAAAAATCGGTTACTCGCTCTCGGCGCTGGTTAAATCGTTACCCGGATTTTTCCCTGCCACGGGCGTGGTTTTCTTTGCAAGGGTAACGGACAGAATCGGAAAGGGAATCCGAACCGCTCCGCGGGACGCCTTGCTTGCGGCAAATGCAAACGGGAACTCCGGTGCGGTTTTCGGTTTGCACAGAAGCATGGACACGCTCGGCGCGGTTGTTGGTCCTTTGGTTGCCGTGGCAATGCTTTACTTCCTACCCGGTAAGTATGACTTTGTTTTTATTGCCGCATTGGTTCCCGGAATTTTTGCAATTTATTTTACGACACTGGTCAAAGACCCGAAGACTGCGAAAACCACAGCTTCGAAAAAAACTTACTCATTTAAACTCTTTTGGAAACAAGCACCGTACGAATACAAATTCATCTTGGTTTTCTTAACTCTGTTTTCCCTTGTTAACAGCAGCGACGTGTTTTTGATTTTAAAATCCGACAAGGACACAGGTTCGGGAACACTTGCAATATTAGCTTACGTGCTTTACAATTTGGTTTACGCTTTTGCTTCCTACCCCGGCGGGAAACTTGCCGACAAGATTGGCAAGAGGAAAGTTTTTGTTGCCGGCTTGATTGTTTTTTCTCTTGTTTACTTGGGCTTTGCCTTAAACAATTCACCTTGGCTGGTGTGGATTCTCTTTGCATTTTACGGACTTTACACGGCATTTACGGAAGGCACGTCAAAAGCGTGGATTTCCGATTTAATCGACGAGCAATACACAGCCACTGCAATCGGGCTGTTTACAATGCTTTCCGCCATTGCAATGATGTTAGGCTCAATAATAGCAGGCGCTCTCTGGGATGCCTTCGGACCGAAAGTGCCTTTCCTGATTTCCTCCGCCGTCTCGCTTTTCGTGGCTTTAGTGTTAATGAGTAAATTGAGTAGAAGATAGTTCAATTTTAAATTGACCGTAAAATCTAAAATAACGGGCACTCTTATTTTAAATTTATGTCAAAATCTAAAATAAGCAGCGTTCTTATTTTAAATTTTCCTAAAAACGTAAAATAACAGGCGCTTCTTTTAGTTCTTTTCGTCATTTGCCCAGCCTTCGGCTTAGCGTCATTAACGAGTTTACCAAAATAGATTTTTGATAATTGGATGATTGGATTTTTGGATAGTTGGATGGGATTGAATAGGAAATCCAATGTAATAATCATTTTTCTCTGTTCACTGATTTCTTAATTTTCCACTTTCCATTTTCAACTTTCACCTAAAATGGGAGTCTTGCATTTTACTTCTTGTGCGAATAAAAGGCAATTTTAACTTGCTTGAAAAAAGTTCAAGCGGAGAGGGAGGGATTCGAACCCCCGGAGGCTGTAACACCTCAACGGTTTTCAAGACCGCCGCATTCAACCACTCTGCCACCTCTCCGTGGTTTTCAAAAAATGATGAACAAACTCAAAAATTAGGAGCGAAATAATAAGAATTTTCTTTAACTTTTGCTAAATGTATTTTAAATTTTAATAATAACGAAAACAACCTTATGAGAAAAGCAGTAATAATAGCAATATTTTTAACTTCGCTTTTGGGCATTACCTTTGCTCAAAGCAAAACCGCACGCGTTCCCGAATGGGCAAAGAAAGCCGTGTGGTACCAAATATTTCCAGAGAGATTTTGCAACGGCGACAAATCCAACGACCCCCGTCCGGTTGATTTGAAAGGCTCTTGGCCTTATTTTGTACCGAAAGGTTGGAGTGTTACACCTTGGACTTCCGACTGGTACAAACTTCAGCCATGGGAAAAAGCAGACGGACACGGATTTTATTGGAACGCCGGCACGCGTCGATACGGCGGCGACCTGCAGGGAGTAGTTCAAAAATTGAACTATCTTAAAAACCTTAGCATTACTGCAATTTACTTCAATCCCTTGTTCGAATCGCCGTCACTGCACAAGTACGACGCGTCGATGTACCGCCACATCGATGACAATTTTGGACCCAACCCGCAAGAGGACAAGAAAATTATTGCAAAAGAAAACCCCGAAGACGAAAGCACTTGGCAGTGGACTTCCGCCGACTCGCTCTTCCTGCAATTGATTAAGAAAGCTCACGCCTTGGGAATAAAAGTAATTATCGACGGCGTCTTTAATCACGTGGGTACAACGTTCTGGGCATTTGAAGACTTGGTAAAGAATCAGCAGAAATCCAAATACAAAGATTGGTTCATTGTTAAAAGATTTGACAATCCCGCAACACCGGAAAACGAATTCGATTACAAAGGCTGGTATGGAATAAAAGACCTTCCCGAGTTTCGCGAAGATGAAAACGGCTTGGTGAGAGAAGTTGCAAACCATATTCACAAAATAGTAAAACGCTGGATGGACCCGAACGGCGACGGCAATCCTTCCGACGGAATTGACGGCTGGCGATTGGACGTGGCGGAAATGGTGAATCACAAGTTTTGGAAGAAATTCAGAAAATGGATTAAAGCAATAAATCCCGATGCGTACATTTCCGGCGAAGCGTGGTGGGAGGACTGGGTTCACAACAAAATGTTTAACGATGCGCCTTGGCTTCGGGGCGACGAGTTCGACGGAGTAATGAACTACCGCTTTGCCCGCGCACTCAAACAATTTGTGGCGGATGAGAAAAGCCAAATCACTCCGACGGCTTTTGTTGATTCACTTAAAAAACAATACCGGGATTACAACAAGGAAAATCTTTACGCGCTAATGAATTTAACGGACAGCCACGACACGGAGCGGCTCGCTTCGATGATTGTTAATCCCGACGTACCTTACGACCACAACGCAATACCGAAACCGGACAACAATTGGGACGTGAGAAAACCAAACGGGACGGAGAGACAGAAGCAAAAATTAATCGTCGGGATGCAGATGACTTTACCCGGCGCGCCAATGATTTATTACGGCGACGAGGCTGGGATGTGGGGAGGCGATGACCCCGATGACCGCAAACCGATGGTTTGGCCCGGGTTAAAATACGAACCGGAATCGCATCATCCGTTTAACAAGAAAAGACCTGTTGATTCGGTAGAGTTCGACTCTTCACTTTTTAATTGGTACAAAAAAATGATTTCCGTTCGCAAACAAAATCCTGCGCTGAGTGTTGGCAACATTTCATTTAAAGTTGTGAGCGATTCACTAAAACAGCTTGCTTACAAAAGAACGTGGGAAAACGAGACGGTGTGGGTTTTCGTCAATAATAACGGGGCGAAAGGGACATTTGACTTGGCTAAGCTCGGAATTAAAGGCGCTTTCAGGGACTTGCTGACAAATAATGAATACGGCAAAAACAAAAGGACGGTTGTTTTACCTCCTTACGGCATTGCAGTTTTGAAACAGTCCGGTAAGTTAAAGCTTTAGAACAAAGCGTAAATAAAGGGAGCAATTGCCGAGCCTTGCGTGAGGATTATTAGTCCGCCAAGAAGCACAAGAAAAATAATGATTGGCATCAGCCACCATTTTTTCCTGACTTTCAAAAAAGCCCACAGCTCGGAAAGGATTGAAATTTTGCTCATTGTTTTCTTTTTAATTTTTTCTTTTCTTAAAAATAAAAAACTTTACGGAAAAAGAAACGCTTTTGTTGAAACTTTAGAATTGTTTCTCCGAATTCTCTTTCTTGTACTCTTGCCTTTCGCGGCGGCTCCAATACGTTTCGGCATTCTTGTCAATTTTTTCGTCGAGAAAATCTTTGCCTGCTAACTTTGCAATCAAAGCAATCGGAGTAATCATCAAATAAAACAACAGGGAGAGAATTAATTTGGTGCTGAATATCCCCAGCATAATCGCAAGAGCCATCCAGCCTTTGTGCAAAGGTTTTAACACCTTCGGAATAAGGAGTCCGGCAAGCATCAAAACCGCACCCGTCCCCGCAAAATAAACGGCAGAGGTTTTTCCGTAATAGAACAACACGGCGCCGATCAGGAGCAAAACAAACCCCACGCTCAATCCGAATTTTTTAAGCTCCTTTTTACTGCTGTCGATATTTTTAATTTCCTCAAACATTCCTAATCCAAAGCAAAAAGTTTTCTCCAATCAACATCTTCCTCAAGCGGGCGTTGGTCTTTCTTGTCGAGCAGAAAAGGACCCAGCACGAGGTAGTCCATTTCCGTGCGCATAAAACATTTGTAAGCATCCTCGGGCGTGCAAACAATCGGCTCGCCGCGGACGTTAAACGAAGTGTTAACCAACACTGCGCAACCGTGCTTTTGCTCAAACGTTGAAAGCAGTTTGTGGTAGAGCGGATTTGTTTTTTTGCTTACCGTCTGGATTCTTGCCGTGTAATCCACGTGCGTTACTGCGGGGATGTCCGAACGCGGCACATTTAATTTTTCAATCCCGAAAAGTTTTTGCGACTCGTTACTCATCTTGATTTGGCGCTCGCGTTTTACTTCCGCCACTAAAAGCATGTAGGGGCTTGGTCTGTCCAACTCAAAATAATCCGCCACCCTTTCCTCTAACACCGAAGGCGCAAAGGGGCGGAAGCTTTCCCTGAATTTTATTTTCAAATTCATTTTGGATTGCATTTTAGGAGAGCGTGCATCTCCCAGAATGGAGCGGTTGCCCAGCGCCCGCGGACCGAATTCCATTCTGCCTTGAAACCACCCGATTACATTTTCCTCCGCTATTAAATCCGCCGTTACGTCAACAAGTTTGTCGTAATCGTATTTCTTGTATTCGATTTCATTCCCGTCGAGAAATTTTTTAATTTCCTCCTCGCTGAATTCGGGTCCAAGATAAGAGCCTTTTTGGAAATCATTTTTGTTGTCCGCTGTTCTGCCATTTTCCAAATATTGATGCCATGCAAAGAGCGCAGCGCCCACGGCTCCGCCGGCGTCTCCCGCGGCAGGTTGAATCCAGATGTCCTCGAAAATTCCTTCCCGCAATATTTTGCCGTTTGCAACGCAGTTCAGGGCAACTCCGCCTGCAAGGCACAAGTATTTTTCACCCGTTTCCTTCTTCACAAAGCGCGACATCCGCAGCATTATTTCTTCCGTAACTTCCTGCACAGAACGGGCTAAATCCATTTCCCGTTGTGTTAATTCGGATTCGGGTTTCCGCGGCTCACCGCCGAAAAGTTTGTTGAACTTTTCGTTTGTCATTGTGAGTCCGGCGACATAATCGAAATACTCCATATTTAATTTAAACGAGCCGTCTTCTTTTAGGTCGATTAGTTCGTTTAGAATCACGTCCACGTATTTCGGTTCGCCGTAAGGAGCAAGCCCCATTACTTTGTACTCGCCCGAGTTCACCTTGAAACCGGTGTAGTAAGTAAACGCCGAATAGAGCAATCCTAACGAATGGGGAAATTTAATGTCGCCGAGAATTTCAATTTTATTGCCACTCCCCCTGCCGAAACTTGTGGTTGTCCACTCGCCTACTCCGTCCGCTGTTAAAATTGCAGCGCTTTCGAAAGGCGAGGGGAAAAACGCCGAGGCTGCGTGCGATTCGTGGTGTTCGGGAAAAATTATTATTCCCCCGTAACCGAGTTCTTTTTTAATTATTTCCTTAATCCACAGCTTTTGTTTAATCCATAGGGGCATTGCTTTCAGGAAAGACCTTATTCCTTTCGGGGCATAGGCTAAATAGGATTCCAATATTCTTTCGAATTTAATAAACGGCTTGTCGTAGAAGGCAACAAGGTCAAGGTCTTCGGCGGTAATGCCTGCGGATTCAAGGCAGTACGCCGCGGCTTTGGCGGGAAAGCCCGAGTCGTGTTTCTTACGCGAAAACCTTTCTTCCTGCGCGGCGGAAATTATTTCGCCGTCCTTAATCAGCGCCGCTGCGCTGTCGTGATAGTATGCCGATATTCCTAAAATGTACACAGCCGTTTTATCTAATTGGTAAAAATAAGGGTGTCAAAATATGTTAAAGGAAATTAAAATTCAAAAGTTTTGATTGGAATAATAACGTGAGAAGTTAGACGCAAGACGCAAGAAATTGGAGGTCAGACGAGTGCTTTTTGATCTTGATTCATTTAGTCTTAGTTTAGAGGTTTAATTTGCCTTCGGCAGTTTAGGGGTTTAGATGTTTAACAATGTAGAGGACAGTAAAAAGACTACGGCAAGGAGCGAAAATTTTTAGGCTGATTTGTCTGGTTGTTTCTTGTTTTAAAATAAAATTATTTTTATTTTGAGTAATATGTCTATTAAATATATCAGGTTAAGTTGTTGGCACAAATAATAGGAAAAGGTTGTCAAAAAGAAATAATCACTAACTTTAAAAAAATGAATTGCCATGAACACGCTGGAACTAAAAAAAGATTTTCATAATCTCATTGAGAGTATTGACAATGAAGGCTTGCTGTCAGACTTTTACGAACTGATAAAAAGAAGAATTTCGATAAAAGAAGGGGAGTTGTGGAAAGGTTTAACAGAGAAGGAACGTGAAGAATTAAATTTGGCATTTAAAGAAAGCGAGGAGCCTCATAATTTAATAAGCCATGAAGAAATAAGAAAAAAACATTACTAAAAGAATTCTTAAAATTTGTTAACTTTCGGATAGGGATAAAAATAAAAGGTGCTATCCAATGCAACAGACAAGCAAAACAAATGCAATTATTTTAGGAGTATCCTTGTTCCTGGGCTTAACCGTTCTCGGATATTTGCTCGGTAATGCGGCAATAAAAGTTAAGCAATTTGAGAGAACGGTTGTTGTGAAGGGGCTTTCGGAAAGGGAGTACAAGGCAGACATCGTTATTTGGCCTCTTCGGTTTACAATTTCCGGCAATGACCTTGGTAAGATTTACAATGGAATTGAAAAAAATGCAAGCACGATTAAAAAATTCCTTACCGCCAAAGGTATTTCCGAAAAAGAAATTACTTTTTCCGCTCCGCAGATAATCGACAAATTCGCACAGCAATACGGCAGCGCAAGACCAGAGTTCCGTTACACAGCTTACCAGACTTTGACCATTTATTCGAAAAACATTGACCTTGTTCGTTCAGTAATGAGTTCGTTATCGGAGTTAGGCAAAAAGGGAATTGTGTTTACAGGTGATGAATATTGGTTGAAGCCGGAATATCTTTTTACGCGTTTGAATAAAGTTAAACCTGCAATGATTGAAGAAGCGACACGAAACGCCCGTAAAGTTGCGGAAAAATTTGCTAAAGATTCTCACAGCAAATTGGGTAAAATAAAACGTGCTTCGCAGGGACGCTTCAGCATTGCGCCTCGGGACAAAAATAATCCGCAAATTAAAAAAGTCAGAGTTGTTTCCACAATAGAGTATTACCTTTCGGATTAAGCGTTACTACTGCTGCGTCGGTTAAAAATCAGCTTGGGAATACTGCGAGTTTTATTTTAAAAGAACCATTTTCCTAATAGCAGTAAAACTTCCCGCCGTCAATTTGTAGAAATAAACTCCGCTCGGGAGATTTACAGCGTTAAATTCTACGGAATAATTTCCAGGCACTTTCCTTTCATTAACAAGTGTTGCAACTTCACGTCCAAGAATATCGTAAACCGTTAGACGTAGGGACAGCTCATGAGCTGTCCCTACAGGAACAGAATATTTAATTGTAGTTGTCGGAGCGCCTGTCCCACTACCAGCGGGACTTGTCCCGCCAACGGCGGGAAAAGGATTCGGGTAATTTTGGTACAACTTAAAACCCGTTGGGACTGAGACCGCTGTTTCTTCATTTTTCGTAATGAAGTTATTGCCGTAGAAATGTTGAACAAGCAAAGTTTTCTTTCTTAATTGTGTAACGCTGTTTGTGTTGCTGTCACCAATGGCAACCACTTCGGCAATCACAACCGTTTGCGTATCCCCGGGTGCAAAGTCGATTGGTCCCGAACAGATGTAATACCGCCTGTCGCTTGGGTAAGGCGCACGAATTCCGAACGTTGTGCTGGGAGGCCAATCCGAACCCTCGAACCAGCCCGTCCTCCTGTCCGGATCACCGCTCATCGGGTAGCGCGAAGGTTCGTCCGAGAAAGGATTTCTGAACGGCTCTCCGTTGTTGAGCAACCCCCGGATTACATTGTAATATTGCGCCGAATCGGGAGGGTCGTACGAGCCGTAACTTGCCTTAAAGTTCGGACCGAATGCACTCATCATTAAATTTTTGCCGTTACTTTCAAGTCCGTGCAAAACCGCATGTCCGATTGCAGGTGCTACGGGTTTGTAGTAAGCATCTCCCGAAAACGCATTAAACTGGTAGCCTAAAAACAAATTGGAATCGCAACCTTCGAACTCGTCGCCTGCCATACCGATGTCGTCGTCCGCCCAATAGGTGGCGTAAAAGTTTTTTAACGTTACCGTATCTTTGTTAATAATTTCGTACCGTTTGAAAATAACGTCTTTCAAAAAATTCGTGCTGTCAAATGTGTAAACAAGTTGGTGAATTTCAAGATTAACGGGAGGCGTGTGGTAGTAAGAAAAAGATGCGGCGCTGTCCCCGTTGTTGTAAGCCATATAAAGCTGCTCGTCCCCGTAGAATTTCGGTTTGTCAATTCCTTTTGTGTAAACCCCGTCCCCGTTTACGTCTGTCCAAGGTGCGCCAAGCGCAACAGGCCAGTTTTCGTAATCTTTCCTCAGTCTGTCCTTGTATTCGCCTTCGGACAATCGTTCCCAATTTTTTCTGATTTTCCAAATTCCCGCCCACACATTTCCCGTGTCGGTTTTGGCAACCACCATGGGCACAAAACTCGAGCCGATGTAAAAAACCCCGCCTACGCGAATTTCACCGTGTACGAGTCCGCCCCATTGCAAACCCTCGGCAAATACGAGAGTCTGCCCGCGTGCAGGATTTGCAGGCCAATAAAATCCTGCCGAAGCTGTAAGGGCATTGTAGGAATCGTAACCGATGTTCGAACACCAGTCCAAAATGTTTTTTGTTGAAATGGTGTCGTAGATTTGCTGGTAAGGTTTGAGGTTAGACATAATGTTAAACCTTTGCCCTTTTGCAATTTGCGAAAGCGCAAGAGAGTTTAATCCGAGAAAAAGAATTACTGAAAAAGCAATCAAACGCAATTTGTTTAAAGGAGTTTTCATTTTTCACCGTGTCTTAAATTTCACCCTTAATAATACGGCAAAAACGAATATTACACAAGGCAAAAATTTTTCTCTTTTTTTCTAATTAAAGGCTCAGAGTTAAAATCTGATGGTAAAATAAGAAAGAAGAAATGGTTAAACGCTAGACGCCCGTCTTCGCCCTCGCTTTGCTCGGGCTACGCCGTGACAAGCAAGAAGCGAGACGCGAGATGTTTTCAGAGAACAGAGAACAGTTAACAGAGAACAGAAACTTAAGACTCGTCACGCGTCACTTAAGACTTATTTAATCCAATCATCCATTCATCCACTTATCCAAAAGTGCCATTTAGAAAATCAATCATTCAAAAAACGTTGCTCGTGACGGGTTTTGCAAATGAGCGCGAATCTCGTTAATGTGCTTTAAGTTTGTTCTGTTTTCCGACAGGGGCGGAAGTTCGTTGAAATCGAAAAATCCTACGTCGGAAGTTTCGTTGCTCGGCGTTGCCTTGCCGCCAACAATTTCGCACAAATAAACAATTTTGACCGCGTGGAAAAACTCCATCGGGCGCCCGTTCCTGTTTGCATCGAACACGCCTATTACCTTTTTCGCTTTGACTTGAAAGCCGCTTTCTTCGAGCGCTTCCCTCTCGGCAGCTTTTGCGGGGTAATCGCCAACGTCCGCCCAGCCGCCCGGCATAGCCCAGCGCCCGTCGCTTATTTCCTTAACCAACAATATTTTCCCGTCTTTTATTACAGCAGCGCGAACGTCAACCTTGGGAGTTGCGTAACCCGGTTGAGCCATAAAAACTTTTTCGGCCTCTTCTTTTGCAACTGAAGAATGCTCGCCGACAATCTCGGCGGCTATTTCCATTAATCTTTTATTTCTTTCCTCTTCGTAATGGTTGGCGGCGTACGTCAAACCCGTTTGTGCAAGAGCTTGAATTTCCCTTGCCCACTTTAACCACTTTTCGGAATCTGCCATTTTAATTGCCTTTTTAATAAAATGCTAAAAACAAATTTCAAATTTAGGAAAAAATGCCCGGAAATTGTATTTTAGAAAACATCGGTAAAAGCGCAAGATGTTTTGAAAATGAAAGATTCCGTAACAATCAGATTTTACGAAGAGTTGAACGACTTTCTGCCGAAAGGTAAAAGAAAAACACGCTTTAATGCCGCGTTTTCCGAAGGGCAGTCAGTTAAAGATTTTATTCAGGCTTTCGGAGTTCCACACACGGAAGTGGATTTGATTCTTGTAAACGGCAAATCCGTTGATTTCAATTACTTGCTAAACACCGGTGACGACATTAGCGTTTACCCGGTGTTCGAATCCCTCGACGTTTCAAAAGTACAACGTTTACGGCCGAAACCCTTACGTAAGCCTAAGTTTGTGTTAGACGTACACCTCGGTAAGCTGGCTAAACTAATGAGGCTTTTCGGTTTCGACACACATTATGAAAAGCATTACGACGACAATGAAATCATTGAAATATCTAAGACAGAAAAGAGAGCAATTTTAACAAGGGACGTCGGACTGTTGAAACGCAATGAGGTAACACACGACTACTTTGTGCGCAATATTCATGCGGAAGAACAGCTTTTGGAAATAATCGAAAGATTTGATTTGCGGAATGAAATCAATGAGTTTTCCCGCTGCCTTGTATGCAACGGCTTGCTGGAAGATGTGGAAAAGGAAAAAGTGTTGGACAAGCTCCCGCCGAAAGTAAAAGCTCTTTACGAAGATTTTAAGATTTGCCCCAACTGCGGAAGAGTTTACTGGCAGGGAACGCACTACGAAAAGATGAAAAAATTCGTAATGAAATTTAAAGAAACAGTGAAGTGATTTTCAGCCCTTTATTATTTAATGCTAAATTTTCCAAAGATAATGTAAATTAGAAAGAAGAAACGAGAAATAAGAAATTTTTTCGCGAGACGCGAGAGGTAAGACGCAAGACCATTTCAGAGAACAGATAACAGTGAACAGAGAAAATGATCTTACATTGGATTTCTTATTTAATTCCATCCAATTGTCCAAAAATCCATTCATCCAAAAGTATTATTAAAAAGCTTCCACTAAAATTATGAAAATGACGCTCCGCCAGCAGCGGAGACAGAATGCGGAACAAATGACTAAATACTCAAAGAAA
>JALWGH010000152.1 GCA_027013735.1 Melioribacteraceae bacterium | reverse complement strand
AATTATGAAAGATTTTAACAAAATGTTTTTAAGTTCTTCGGCGTTTTTAGCAAAGCGGGAATCAAGAAAAAATATTTCAATTTTGTTGTAGCTGCTGTTTGTCAAAAATCCGAGGTCAATTTCTTTTTTCTCCAAAAGGGAATCGAGTTTACTTTTCCCTCCGTTAATGCGCATTAAAATAAAGTCGTTTTTAAGAGAGCTTCTTTCGGCTATTAAATATTGAGCAATGAGGTTACCGGAGTCCGAAAACCCAATAATAATAGGGCGATCGAGCTCGGGAGAGTTTTTTAAAAACGGCGTGGAACTAATTACGTAAATGAAGAAAGGAATAAATAAAGTGGAAAACCAAAAAGATTTTCTTTTAACTTTTTCCTTAACTTCCCAAGAGAAAATTGTGAAAAATTTATTGCGCATTTTCTTTTTCGCCGTTTAATTCTTGCAAAAATATTTCGTTTAACGGAGGATGTTTTTCGGTTAATCTTTTGAAGTTTAATTTCTCCAATTCTTCTTTACGTGTTTGCTCTTTCTCTATTTCAATTACGTAAATGTCTTGAGAATGTTTTGCCAGAAGATTTTTTAATTCGCCGTTAAAAATCAAATTACCGTTGTGTAAAAAAATCACGTCCGTACAAACATTTTCGACAAAGTTCATTAAATGAGTGGAAAGAATGACCGTCCTTTCGTTGTTTGAATATCCTGAAATAATTTCATTCAAAAGCTGTTGATTTACGGGGTCGAAACCGGTGTAGGGCTCGTCAAGTATTAGCAGTACGGGCTCGTGCATTATTGCCGTAATTAGCTGTACCTTTTGCCTGTTCCCTTTTGAGAGTTGCCCTACCAAAAGTTTGGCGGAATCCGCAAGGGAAAGTTTTTCGAGCCAGAAGAAAATTTTTTCTTTTAACTCTTTGCCGTGTAAATTTTTTAATTCCCCGAAATAGGAAAGTACTTCGTAAACCGGGCTGTTCAGAAAAAGTCCCCGTTCTTCCGGCAGGTAACCGATGGAGTTGTAAAAATCTTTTACTAACGAATCATTTAAGAATTTTATTTCCCCGGTGGTAGGGGAGAGGATTTTCAAAATTATTTTAATGAGCGTGCTTTTACCGGAGCCGTTTGGTCCCAACAGTCCGTAAATTTTACCTGCTTTAATTTCCAAGCTAATGTTTTTAAGGGCTAAGGTTGCGCCGTAATTCTTCGATATGTTTTCAAGGGCAATCATTTAATTAAAGTTAGGTAGTGAATTTTCGAGGAAGTAAGCAAACTGTAAAATCTTTGTTTCGTTGAACAACGGAGACATTACTTGCATTCCTATTGGCAAGCCTTTTGCGTCAAAGCCAATGGGAAGGCTCATTGCAGGTATCCCGGCAAGATTAGCGCTTACGGTAAAAATGTCCGAAAGGTACATTTGCAGGGGTTCGTTTTTTTCTCCCAACTTAAAAGCCGTTGTCGGCGTTGTGGGCGCAATAATCAAATCAACTTTTTCGAACGCTTTGTCAAAATCATTTTTAATAAGTCTGCGCACGCGCTGTGCTTTGTCGAAATACTTATCGTAATAGCCGGCGGAAAGAACGTAAGTGCCGAGCATAATCCGTCTCTTTACTTCCGCTCCGAATGCTTCGTTGCGCGAGTTGAAGTAAAGCTCGTCAAGCGTTGTGCTGTCCTTGCTGCGGTAGCCGTAACGAACGCCGTCGTACCTTGCAAGGTTTGCCGAGGCTTCGGCGGTTGTTAAAATGTAATAAGTGGCAATTGAATATTCGGTGTGGGGAAGAGAAAATTTTACGGTTTCAAATCCCGAAGATTCTAAAAAGCGAATTACGTTTTCAATTTTTTCCTTAATTTCTTTTTGCAAACCTTCTCCGAAATATTCTTTCGGAATGCCGATTTTAAATTTCCGTTCTTCTTCCAAAAGTTGTGAGTATTGAGGTTTTTCGTTGTCCGAAGATGTGGAATCTTTCGGGTCTTTGCCGGAAATAACTTCGAGAATTAGTGCAGCGTCGGAAACGTTTTTTGTTAAGGGACCGACTGTGTCGAACGAAGAAGCGAAAGCAGTAAGTCCGTAGCGGGAAACTCTGCCGTACGTAGGTTTAAGTCCCCACACGCCTGTAAAAGCTGCCGGCTGCCTGATTGAGCCTCCGGTGTCGGTGCCAATGGAAGCGTCGCAAAGATTTGCCGCAACGGAAACAGCCGAGCCTCCGCTTGAGCCGCCCGGCGCACGCTCTTTGTCGTAAGGATTTTTCACAGCGCCGAATGCCGAATTCTCGTTAGAAGAGCCCATTGCGAATTCATCGCAGTTGGTTTTGCCAATAATGATTGCGTCTTCGTCCAAAAGTTTTTGAACAGCCGTAGCCGTGTAAACAGGGATGAAATTTTTTAGAATATTTGACGAGCAGGTTAAAGGCATTTCTTTTAATGAAAGAACGTCTTTAACGGAAATTACGGCGCCTGCAAGTTTTCCTGCATCGCCTTCTTTAATTTTTGCTTCGATTAATTCAGCGTCTTTTACCGCATTTTCATTAACAAAATTAAATGCGTTTAAATCGAAATTTTCGGAAATCCTTTCAAGAAATGCGTGGACGTTTTCCACGAGCGAAATTTCACCCCGGCGAATTTTCTCCTGTTTGTCGCGAATGTTCGAATAATTCATCTGGAATTATTTTTTCTCTTCTTTCTTTTCTTTGTCGGAGGTTTCTTCGTCAAGGTTGATTTCTTCTTCGACGTCTTTAAGGGCTTTCTTAAATTCTTTCATCCCCTTGCCTAATCCTCTGGCAAAGTCGGGAATTTTGTTAGCTCCGAAAAGAATCAAAATGACAAGAACGATTAAAAGAATTTCGGGTGTGCCGATATTTCCAAACATTTTAACCTCTTCTTAATTCAGTAAATTTTCAACTATTGATTTAAATATTAACGCTCCGTCCGTCTTGCCGAGTAAAGGGTTGCAAGCACGCTCGGGATGGGGCATCATTCCAAGGACATTGCCGCGTTTGTTGATTATTCCCGCAATGTTTTTCAAAGAGCCGTTCGGATTGAATTTTTTTGAAACTTCTCCTTCGGGAGAGGAATATTGAAAAACAATTTGAGAATTTTCTTCCAATTTATTTAATACATCTTCGGGAGCAAAATAGTTCCCTTCGCCGTGAGCAATCGGGAGCTTGAGAACATTCTTTGAAATTTTATTTGTAAAAATATTTTCCCGCGACGAAATTTTCACGTAAACATCCTTGCAAATAAATTTCAGAGATTCGTTTTTCAGCATCGCTCCCGGCAGGAGGCCCGCTTCCAACAAAATTTGAAAGCCGTTGCAAATACCGATTACCGTTCCGCCATGTTCGGCAAAATCAACGACCTTTTCCATCACAGGCGAAAATTTTGCAATAGCACCAGCCCGCAGGTAGTCCCCGTAAGTGAAGCCGCCGGGCAAAATTATTACATCGCTGTTCTTAATTTCATTTTCCTTGTGCCAAATAAATTCGGCGTCGTAACCTAAAATTTTTTTTACGGAGTAATAAGAATCGTAATCGCAATTGGAACCGGGAAAAACAACAACGCCGAACTTAATCATCTGAGACTTCTTCCAAATTGTATTCAAAATCTTCAATTACGGGATTGGCAAGTAATTTGGTGCAGTATTCGTTTACTTCTTTCTCGGCATCGGCTCTGTTGTTTGTGTCAACAAAAAACTCAATGTATTTCCCAATTCTCGTGTTGCGGACATTGTTAAATCCCAATAATCTTGCGCCCTGTTCCACGGCTTTACCCTGAGGGTCTAAAATCGTAGGGCGTCTTTTTACTATTACTGTTGCTTTGAACAATTTATTCTCCTTCTTCTTGTTCTTTTGCTGCCGAGGGAAAAGCAAAAATGTAAAGCTGTTTAATTACGCCGTAAAGGGCGAATGCCCCAAAAATAAAAAGCAGTACTTCGTTAATCGTTAAAGTTCCAAAGAGTAATAATAGAATAAAAATCACGAAGTAAATTATTTTCAACTTTCTCGGCTTTTTCCCGAGGTGGGCAAGGGAATCGTACCTGACGTTGCTCACCATCAGCAGGGAAAGGATTATTACGGTAGGAACAATTATTATTGTAAGTGTTTCATTGAATTGTGATTCATTAAAATAAGAAAGTACCATTGAGGCAATAATAATAGCCGAAGTCGGAATCGGCAAACCCCGAAAGTCAATTTTTACATTTACATCTTCCACCTGAATGTTAAAACGTGCAAGCCTGAAAGCGCCGAAAACCGGCAGGCAGGCAGCGACAAGTATTCCCCATGTTCCGAGCTGGTGAAGGTAAGTGTGGTAAATTAAAAATCCCGGCGCTACGCCAAAGGTAACAACATCGGCAAGGGAATCCAGCTCCACGCCAAATTCGCTGCTTGTGCCGACAAGCCGCGCAACCATTCCGTCAACAGCGTCGAAAATAGCTCCCACCATAATGAATATTGCCGCAAGGCGGTAGTTGCCGTCCGATGCAAGCAGAATGGAAACAAAGCCGCTTAAAAGATTTCCCGCCGTGAAAGAATTCGGAATGATGGCTTTGGAAAGTTTAAAGTGCTTTATTCTTTTTCTCAAAGAGAACTGTTTCTCCTCCATAGACTTGTTGTCCCGGTTTTACTTTTAATTCCCAATTTGTTGGGACGAAAATATCGGAACGGCTGCCGAACTTAATCATTCCGAATTTTTCGCCTTGTTTAACTTCGTCGTTTATTTTTAGATTGCAAATGATTCTTCTTGCAACTATTCCGGCCACTTGAGTGAAAAGCACTTTTACGTTTTCATTTTCAATTCCTATTTCCGTCCTTTCGTTTTCCTGCGAGGCTTTGTCGTTAAAAGCAGGCAGGAATTTCCCTTCAAAATATTGCAGGTATTTTACTTTTCCGCCTATTGGGCATCGATTAATGTGGACGTCCAACGGAGACATAAATATTGAAATTTGAGTGGCATCGGATTTAAGGAATTTATCTTCGAAAACATCTTTAATTAAGAGAATTTTCCCGTCGGCGGGCGAAAGAATTTGATTCGGATTCGGATTTATTTTCCTTTCAGGGTCGCGGAAAAAATAAAGGGTAAAGCCCATTAAGAACAAGGCTAATATTATCGAGAGATATTTGTAAATATTGTTGCTTACAAAAATTCCGCTGATGATGAGCAAAAGCGAAATAATTGCAACAATTGAAATTGTACCGTAACCGAATTTTGTAAACATATTTATTAAAATTTATTGAACCACAAATTTAACATTAAATTGTAATATTTGCCTAAAACATTTTTTGATTTCACTAATTTTAAATATTGATTATATTTAAATTCTTTAAAAAAATAAATTTCGGAGGAATGATGAAAGGAATGTCCGGTATGCTCAAGCAGCTTCAGAAAATGCAAGCTGAAATGCAGAAGGTACAGGAAGAATTGGCGAATAAAGTAGTAACCGAAGAAAGTGGCGGCGGAATGGTTAAAGCAACTGCAAACGGCAAAAAGGAAATTGTCTCAATTGAAATAGACGAAGAAGTTGCTAACTCGGGCGATAAGGAAATGCTCGAAGATTTGGTTGTTGCTGCGGTTAACAAAGCTCTTGAATCTGCCGGCAAATTAGCCGAGGAAGAGATTAACAATGTAACTCGCGGGATGATTCCTCCGGGAATGAATATTCCGGGATTTTAAAGTGCAAATAGCAGAACCTTTACAAATAGCAATTGATGAATTAAGCAAGCTTCCCTCGATTGGCAAGAAGTCCGCATTACGCCTTGCTCTTTACTTATTGAAAAAAGATGAGGAAGAGGTTCAACGCCTTGCCGATTCATTGGTAAACCTAAAAAAGGAAATCAGGTTTTGTAAAATCTGTTTCAATATTTCTACCGATGAAGTTTGTGAAATTTGTAAAAATCCCAAACGCGACCGTTCCATTATTTGCGTTGTGGAAGAAGCAAGCGACGTGATTGCAATTGAAAAAACAAATGAATACACCGGACTTTACCACGTTTTGGGCGGAGTGTTAAATCCTTTGAACGGAACGGGAATTGAATCATTGAAAATCAAAGAACTTTTTGAGCGTTTGGAAAACGGGGAAGTGAAAGAAGTGCTGCTTGCATTAAATCCCGATGCCGAAGGGGATGCGACGTCTCTCTTCCTGGCGAAGAAACTTAAAGAGTACGATGTAAAAGTTTCGAGAATTGCGAGGGGATTGCCTATCGGGGGAGACCTTGAATTTGCCGACGAAGCTACAATTGGCAGAGCTCTGCTTAGCAGGATTGAATTAAAATGATTTCGCCGAAAAGTATTTTGGCTTTTGTTTTTATTTTACTTTCTTTTGTTAGTTGTGATTTGCTTACCACTCGAACTCCCGAGCCACCCAACAGTGGGCGTTCGGAGCAAATCACAGCCGTTACGCCAGAACAATTGTTTGAAAATTTACAAAATTCTTTTAAGGAAAAGTTCTTGGATAATTATTTGACTTGCCTTGTGGATACGATTTATTTAAATAAGAAATTTGTTTTTGTCCCCGCTCCAACGGCGGCAAGTCAATATCCTGTTCTAAGTAATTGGGATTTAAATTCCGAAAAACAATATTTTAATAATCTAATTTCGCAGACTAAAAAAGATGTCCCTATTGTTCTTACTTTAACACAAACAGCAAGCAACGTTTTCGGTGACAGCGCATTTTACCAGTTTGATTATTCCTTAATTGTGCCGTTTAACGGTAGCGAGGAAAGCACAACCTACAGCGGTTTGTGTAAGTTTTCGGTTTATCTCGATAACAGCAATAAGTGGGTGATTGTCAGGTGGGAAGATGTAGCTCAAAACGACAAACCGAGTTGGAGTCAACTCAAAGGTAGGTTTGGAAATTGAAAAGAGAATTACGAAAATATTTCATTCCTTTTGTTCTCATTGTGCTAACAGGATGTGTTAATCCTTTTGCACCGGCACTGGATAAGTCGTTGGGTTCAAATTCTACTTTGATTTCAAGCCAGAAAAGTGTGCAGGGGCTCTTTAAAAATTTTCAATATGCTTACACTTTTAAGGATACAACCATTTACGGACAATTATTGGATAAGGATTTTTCATTTAGTTACAGGGATTACGATTTAGGCGTGGATGTTTCTTGGGGACGCGATGAAGAAATGCGCGTTACACAAGGGCTGTTTACAAACACACAAAAGTTGGATTTAATTTGGAATAATATTGTTTCAATTTCCGATGATTCAACAAATATTGTAAGAAGTTTCAATCTTACAATTACATTTAATCCCTCGGATGTTGTTTTTATTGACGGCAGAGTTAATCTCGATCTTGTTAAAGACAAGAAAAACCGTTGGCTAATTAAGAACTGGATTGACGAATCAAATTTTTAGGATATGATACTTTTTGCAATAAAAGAAGCATTTAAATCTTTGGCAAGGGCAAAGTTTGCCTTTTTGATTACAACTGTAACGATGTTACTTGCATCGTTATTTTTTACTTTAAGCGTCTTTGCAGCTCTTGAATCGAGAAAAATTGAAAATAATTTAAGAGACAAAATAGAAATAAGACTTTTCCTTAAAGATGATATTTCGCAAAGCGAGGTTGCTAAATTCAAAAATAGTTTGTTGAAAGACAAAAGAATTTCGCGAGTTATTTTCAAAAGCAAAAAGGATGCTGCGCTTGACTTAAAAAAATCCTTGGGCTCGGATTTCATTGATGTTTTGGGAGAAAACCCTCTGCCTGCAAGTTTTATTTTACATATTAATCCTCGGTTGGACAATAAAGAGATTAATAAGCTTATTGAAGAATTCAAGAAAAGAGAATCTGTTAGCGAAGTAGTTTACGATAAAGAGGAAATACTTTTTATTTTGAAAACAATTTTCTACCTCAAGTTGGGAATTTACATTTTTGCCCTTATCTCAATAATTGTTTCGTTGTATTTACTGTTTTCAGTGAACAGATTGGTTTTTGAAACTCGTAGAAGATTGTACGTAACGATGAAGCTTTTCGGCGCGAAACTTTCGACGATTAGAATGCCTGTCTTTTTCAATAGTCTTTTGATTTCTACTTTCACTGTGATGGTAGGCATAGTAGTAATTATTATTAGTGAATATTTGTTGAATAAGTTCTTGCCAAACATTAACTTTGGACATTATTTTTTAAAAATAATTATAGTGTACACAATTGGAAGTTATTTATTCGGAATTACAGGGGGTATTTTTTCCGCCGGAAAAATTAATCTCAAGATTGAAAGATGAAATTTAAAATTATTCGGGACTAACTTATGAATAGAAAATATTTTGTAGTTGTTTTAATGTTGCTTTTTGCTTCATTATCTTTTGGTCAGGCAAAAAAATATGAGATAGGGACGCCGTATAAGAATCTTACAAATAGGACCGGAGGATTTTATGATTATTCCGACCCGCAAGAAGTAAATATTAAAGTGAGTGTTTGGGGTTTTGTAAAATATCCGGGTAAATATATTATCCCTGTTTATTCCGATGTTAGCGATTTGCTTTCCTATGCAGGTGGTCCAACGGATGATGCACATTTGGATGATTTAAGATTGTATCGGGTTCTTAAAGATTCAACACAAATAATGTACAAATTTAATTGGAATGATTTATTATGGGAAGATTCGCTTCATACTAAAAAAGTTAATATGCCAAAATTAAAACCCGGGGATGTGTTGTTAGTGCCAGGTAGCCAGAGATTATATTTGCGTGATTGGTTTAGTATGGCACTTTCGCTTGTATCAGTCTTAATTTCACTTTCAATTTTAATATTAAATCTTACGAGGAAATAAACGTGATATCAGAAAATTTAAATAACAATATGCGTGAGTTTGAAGAAGGTTCTTCATTAAAAGATTACATTACTTTAATAAGACAAAATTTAACCCCGATAGTTTTAATTACTTTAACCGGCTTAATTGTTTCTATTTTTTACGCAATTAACGCCAGAGATATTTACGAGGCAAAAACATCGTTAAAGTTACAAAAGCCACAAGGTAATATTTTGGAAGCTCCTTTGCTCCCTGAGTTCTCGGATTTCGGGAACGACAGATTTATTGCAAATGAAATTGAAGTGTTGAAAAGTTATTCTGTTAGAGAATTAGTGGCAAATGCTCTAATAGATACATTTAAGGTAATTAATCAACCGGACAGTTTTTATTTAATTCTCAATCACGACATTGAAAAAGCAAATGATAAAGAATTATTAGAAAAGTATTCAATTATAAAATTGCTTAAGAGTAAGGTATCTATTGAACAGAAACGCGGACTAGATATTGTTGAAATCACAGTAGAATCTCCATCTGCTTTTGAAGCGGCTTTAATAGCTAATGAATATGCACATGCTTATATGACGTTAAATTTGGACTTTAACAGACAGCAAGTTACTAATGTTAAAAATTTCTTAGCCAAACAAAGAGTTGAAAAGCAAAATGAATTACTGAATGCTGAAGTTAAATTAAAGAATTTTCAAGAAAAAAACGGTTTGTTCCAATTATCGGAACAAGCTCAGGCATTAATAAATCAAATTTCTGATTTCGAAGCTCAAAAGAATTCCGCTAAGATTGATTTAACAATAGCCAAAAACAGTTTGGAACAACTAAAGACAGAACTTAAACAGCAGGATCCGCGATTAAATGCTTATTTGGAAAGTTTTGCTACCGAACCTTATTTACAAACATTACAGGAACAAATTGCTGAACTTGAAGCGAGGAAAGATGTTGCATTGGCTACTGCTTCTCCCGAGGAAAAACTTTCTTTAACGGTTGAATACGACAAAAAGATACAAAGTTTAAAAAATAAGCTTGAAGAAAAAATTAAAGTTTACAAAGCAGGAATTTTAGCTGCAAGTCCTGACGAAATTAAAGACTTGACTGCAAAAGTCCTTGAGGAAGAGATTAAATACAAAGCAGCAAAAGCTTCTTACAAAGAGCTTTCGAAAATTGTAGCGGAATACGAAAATAAGTTTAATGAACTTCCGAAAAGCACTCTTGATTTGGCTCGTCTTACAAGAAAAGTTACTACGGTTGAAAAATTATACTTGTTAGTGGAAGAAAAATATCAAGAGGCTTTAATTAATGAACAATCTACCCCCGGCAATGTCCAGGTGATAGATATTGCCCGCAGACCTTACGAACCTGCCAAACCGAACAGAAAACTAATTGTCTTGATTGGTTTAATCCTTGGTGGTGGTCTTGGTTTAACCTTTGCATTTGTTAAAAATTATTTTGACAATACAATTAAAACTCCCGATGATATTCAAAATAAAAACATCAACGTTCTCGCATGGATTCCTAATATCGGTGGAATCGATGAAAGGGTTAATAAGGAATTTGAATTCATTGTAGCAAAACGCCCGGATGCAATCCCGAGCGAAGCGTTCAGAGCTTTGAGAACAAGAATACAATTTTCCAAATTAGGTAAAGATAAGATTAAAACAATTCTCGTTACTTCCAGTGCTCCTAAGGAAGGAAAAACCACGGTGTCTGTTAATTTAGGCGGCAGTTTTGCCTTGGCTAATAAAAAAGTTGTGATTCTGGATGCCGATTTAAGAAAGCCGAGGGTTCACAATGTTTTTAAGGTAAAAAGATTCCCTGGTTTTACTGATTATTTCTTCGGACAAGTTAGTTATGAAGAAATAATTAGAAAATCCGAAATGGATAATCTGTATTACATTACGGCGGGTACGATTCCGCCCAATCCTTCGGAAATTCTTGGCTCGCCTGAAATGGAAGAATTTCTCAATAAACTAAGAAACGAATTTGATATTGTAATACTTGACTCTCCTCCCGTAATTGCGGTTACGGATTCCGAAATTCTTTCTCGTCTTGTTGATGCGAGCATATTGGTGGTTTCTGCGAACAATACTGAAATAGATTTAATGCAAAAATCGGTTGAACTTTTAAGCCACGACGGTGGTTCTTTTATTGGCGTATTGTTGAATAGATTTAGCTACAAGAGCGGTTACGGTAGTTATTACAAATACTATTATTATTATTCTCGTCCTAAAGGCGATCAAAGTAAAAAGAAAATAAAAACTTAAAAAGGTATTTTTTTTGGAAAAAGAAGTTGCGGTAGTTACAGGAGGAGCCGGTTTCCTCGGTTCCCATTTGTGCGACAGGCTCTTGAAAGAGGGGAAAAAGGTTGTCTGTGTAGATAATTTGATTACGGGCAACATTAAAAACATTGAACATTTGTTCGGAAATGAAAATTTTGTTTTTTTTAATCACGACGTAACAAATTTTATCCATGTACCGGGAAGGGTTGATTACATTTTACACTTTGCTTCGCCAGCCAGTCCGATTGATTACTTGCAATTGCCAATTCAAACATTGAAAGTTGGATCTTTGGGCACGCACAAAGCCTTGGGACTTGCAAAAGAAAAGGGAGCAAGATTTCTCCTTGCTTCAACTTCGGAAGTTTATGGCGATCCCGAAGTGCACCCGCAAAGAGAAGATTACTGGGGAAACGTTAATCCAATCGGACCTCGCGGTGTTTACGACGAGGCAAAAAGATTTGCGGAAGCGTTAACAATGGCTTATCATCGTTATCACAACGTTGACACAAGAATTGTTAGGATTTTTAACACTTACGGTCCGCGAATGCGTCTCAACGACGGG
>JALWGH010000151.1 GCA_027013735.1 Melioribacteraceae bacterium | reverse complement strand
GCCGCGGAAAAGACCTGTTGGTTTTTCTGTAATGCCCGCAAAGTAATGTAGCCGCCCATCGAAAGTCCGCAGACGACCGGTTTCATTAGAGCAAGTTTTTCAATTACAGCGAACAAATCTTCAACAAACATTTCCATTGTGAATTGTCCGTCACCCACAACACTTTTGCCCAAACCGCGAATATCGTAAACCACACAGTAATAGTTGTCGGAAAGATACTCGTATTGATTTTTCCACATTGTGCTGTCGTAAGGAAACCCGTGTACAAAAATCACAGGTTGATTTTCTTTTTTTCCAAACAGATTAACGACCAGACCGTTTACTTCGGTTCTCATTTTTTTACCTTAAATAAATGAAAAATCTTTTGGTTAAAATTAATTGAAATTATCTTTAAGAGCTAATACAAAAAGCAGAACAAATTTTGCCGTTTTATTTGCGAACGAAATTAAACATATCCCGAAAATATTTCTTATCTTTGAAAAAAAAATAATTTCAGAGGATTTAACAGTGAAAAAACTATTACTATTTCTCAGCGTTTTATTTTTAGTTGTTGCTTGTTCAAGTCAAAAGCAAAATTTTGTTAATGTAATTCCCGAGCCGCAGGAAGTAACAATTAATTCGGGATACTTTACAATCAACGAAAAAACAAAACTGTTTGCAAACGACACTATTGGCGCAAGAAATGCAATTGCACTTTTGAACGAAAAATTTCAGCGTAGCGCCGGTTTTGATTTTAAAGCAGTAAAAAAAATCGAGACTCCAAAAGGGAACTCGATTTACTTGAAAATTTCAAGGGAAGCAAACTTGGGAAAAGAAGGCTATGAGTTATTGTGCAATAAAGACGGCATTGTTATTACTGCTACATCTCCGAACGGTTTATTTTACGGGGTTGAAACGCTGCTCCAACTTTTACCGCAGAAAATTTTTTCGGAGCAAAAGGTTAAAAATACCGCTTGGAAAGTTCCGTTAGTAAAAATTAAGGATTGCCCGAGATTTACTTACAGGGGAATGCACCTTGACGTCGGACGGCATTTCTTCCCAAAAGAATTTATTAAAAAATACATCGATTTAATTGCAATGCACAAAATGAACGTGTTGCATTGGCATTTAACCGAAGACCAAGGCTGGAGAATTGAAATAAAGAAATATCCGAGGTTGACAAAAATTGCATCGTTCAGAAAAGAGACAATGGGTGACGGAAAACCTTACGGCGGATTTTACACTCAAGAAGATGTTAAAGAAATTGTTTCTTACGCAAGGAAACGCTTTGTTACAATTGTTCCTGAAATTGAAATGCCCGGACATTGCCAAGCTGCCTTAGCTGCTTACCCGGAAATTTCTTGTACCGGCGGGCCATTCGAGGTGGCAACCACGTGGGGAGTCCACAAGGATGTTTACTGCGCCGGCAAAGAAAAGACATTCCAATTTTTAGAAGGCGTTTTGGACGAAGTGATTAACCTATTCCCCGGCAAATACATTCACATCGGTGGGGACGAAGTTCCCAAAGACCGCTGGAAACATTGCCCCGATTGCCAAAGGAGAATCAAAGAAGAACATTTGAAAAACGAAACCGAATTGCAGAGTTATTTCGTAAAAAGGATTGAAAAATATTTGGCTTCTAAGGGTAAACGTTTAATCGGTTGGGACGAAATTCTTGAAGGAGGTATTGCGCCGGAGGCAACCGTAATGTCGTGGCGCGGAACGAAAGGTGGAATTGAGGCTGCACATCAAGGACACGATGTAATAATGACGCCCGGGGGATATTGCTACTTCGATCATTACCAAGGCAGACCTCAATACGAACCCGTAGCTATTGGTGGATATTTACCTCTTACAAAAGTTTATTCTTACGACCCCGTGCCGGCAGAATTGAACGAAAAAGAAGCTACGCATATTTTAGGAGCGCAAGGCAACGTCTGGACGGAATATCTTTCAACTCCGCAAAATGTTGAATATATGGTGCTGCCGAGAATAGACGCTCTGGCGGAAGTTGTTTGGACGGACAAATCACGAAAAAACAAAACTAACTTTATTAAGAGAGTTTTAACGCAGTTCCAACGTTACGACAATTTGAATTTTACTTACTCTAAAACAGCCTTCAGTCCGGACGTTGAATTTGAATTCGACTCGACAAAGAAAAACATTACCGTTAACATTTCAACGGAAGTTAGCATTGGAGAAATTCGTTACACAACTAATGGTAAAGCTCCTGTAAGTTCTTCCGAATTGTTCAAACGTCCTTTTGAGTTAACTGCTTCGGCAAAGGTTTGTGCCGGTTTATTTGACAAAGGTGAACTTTTAGGAAGAATAAATTGCGACAGTGTTGTTTTTCACAAAGCATTTGGAAAAAGAGTGCAGTTCGAAAATCCGCTTTCCAAAAGATATTTTGCTAACGGAAATTACGGGTTAACGGACGGACTTTACGGCTCTTATTATTTTAACGACGGTCGTTGGCACGGTTTGCAAGGCAAGGATTTTGTTGGTATTATTGACCTTGGCAAGGATACGAACGTTAAAAAGTTAAGCGTTCGATTTCTTCAAAAAATCATTTCTTGGATTTACCTGCCCGAGTACGTGGAGTTTTACGGCTCTCAGGACGGTAAAAATTTCAAATTACTAAAACGGATTAGTAACGACATCACAAAACACAACGGTAAAATTTTAATTAAGAGCTTTTCCTTTTTCCCGGACAATCTGCGGCTAAGATTCGTAAAAGTATTTGCTAAAAATATCGGAAACGTTACCAAAGAGATTAGCGAGACAGGTGGGAAAGCTTGGTTATTGCTGGACGAAATTACCATTAAGTAAATTGTCGTAAATTAAAAAAGCCCCGTTTTGCGGGGCTTTCTGATTGTGTTGATTTAAGAACGTTTAATCTACTTTATCTCGCCAGGATTTAAGCGCTTTCAAAAGTTCTTTCATTGAGCCGATCACCACTTCTTGTTTCTTCGGCTCAATGTTTTTTAATAATTCCTCGTGAATTTTAACGTAACTTTCGTTCAAGTTATTCAGGAACGGTTTGCTTTTATTGGTTAAGTAAACTATGACGTTCCTTCTGTCCGTCGGGTCAACTTTTCTCTCAATCAACTTCTTTGCTTCCAAAGAAGTAAGAATGTGTGTGATTCTTCCGGGAGTTAAGTTCATACCCAACGCTATTTCCTTAATGGATTTTGAGTGAGTGTTTGTAAAAAGCCGCAAACATTTATATTCGGCGGTAGTTAGGTTAAAAAGCGCGGCAAAATATTTCTCTTTTTCAAAACAAGTTTTAGCCAATTCACAAGTTAAATCGGCCATTGCCTCTGCCATTTCCCTTTCATCCATAACCTTTTTCCTTTTTTTTATATTCTAAAATATTAGCTTTGGTAAAATAAATTATTGTCTCGGCTTGTGCAAATCATTTTAAAAAAAAGTTAAAAATTTTCGCATTTTTAATTTAAATTGACACTTCAATTTCAAAAAATTAGTGACGGTATGAAGGTATTGGTAACGGGGGGCGCCGGTTACATTGGCTCCCATTTTGTAAAGTATTTAATCAAAAATGATTTTGACACCGTGGTTTTCGACAACCTTTCCCGCGGGCACAGGGAAGCGGTTTACCCGGGTGCTCGGTTTGAAAACGTTGATATTCTTAATCCTGAGGCGCTGGAAGCAGCTTTGGCAAAACATTCGCCCGATGCTTGCGTT
>JALWGH010000150.1 GCA_027013735.1 Melioribacteraceae bacterium | reverse complement strand
GTCCCAGCGGAGTAAAAAATAGAAAAATCCTGAACGGTTTGAAAATTCCGGGGAAACGGTCGAAAAATTTTAACAGCGGAACTCGTAGCAAATAAGTAATGAAAAAAGTAGCCAACATTCCCGTAAAAATCATTCCCCACAAAATTCCAATGTTCCCAAGTACGTCGAACTGTTTTGAAAGGTAAAGGACGGACTCCCAAATCAATGAGGGACGTGGGAAAACGGGGACGGTGGTAAGAATAAACTCAAACAAAACCACGTAAACCGCCACCACCGTAAGGAAAAATTTAATGCAAACCCAGTGCGAACTACGCACCAACCTTTTGTACAAAGTCTGAATTATCATAGCTTTAAATATAAATAATATTGCGGGCTAAATGGAATAAAAAATTTTCCCTTTTTGACAAAAGCTAATGAATATTAAGCCGTAAAGTTTTAATTTTGATTAAACAAAATAAAAAGGAAAAGCAAAGATGAAATTTTCACTTAATGTTGACCACGTAGCAACGGTAAGAAATGCAAGGGGCGAAGGACAACCCGACCCTGTTACGTTTGCCCTAATGGCCGAAAAATTCGGCGTGGACGGAATTGTTTGCCATTTGCGCGAGGACAGGCGGCACATCAACGAAAGAGACGTAAGATTGTTAAGAGAACTAATTACAACAAAATTAGATCTCGAAATGGCGGCGACGCCCGAAATAATTGAAATTGCTTGCGACGTTCAACCGGAGCTTTCCACGCTTGTGCCGGAAAAGCGCGAGGAACTCACCACCGAAGGCGGGATCAATGTAATCGACAACATCGAACATTACCGCGACGCAATTGAAACTTTGCACAACGCGGACATTCCCGTCTCCCTCTTCATTGAACCGGACATTAACCAAATAGAAGCTTCAGCGGAAATAGGCGCCGACTTTATTGAAATCCACACCGGTATTTACGCAAACGCAGAAAGCGAAGAGGAAATGTTCGACGAGCTGGAGAGAATAAGATTGGCTGCCAAGCACGCAAAAAAATTGGGAATGGGCGTTAATGCAGGACACGGCTTGAATTACATTAACATTAAAGAGTTCCTTGCAATTGAAAACATTGACGAAATAAGCATTGGGCACGCAGTAATTTCCCACGCATTGTTCGTTGGACTTGAACGCGCGGTAAAAGAAATGTTTGCGCTTATTAACACGTACGGGAGATGAAAAACTTTCTCGAATGTTGAATGTTGAATTTTGAACCTGCCTGCTTTACCTAATGGTAAGTAAGCGATTGGCAGGTGTTTAATGTTGAATGAAATGTTTAGTATTTAGTTAATTTTGGAGATTTGTCTGTGTCCAAGAGAAGCGTAAGGAAAACTATTTTCTTTGTTTCGAAGGGTAAAAAAGGAGTAACCTTAAGTTTTTAATTATTTCTTTAAAGGAATACGCCTTAATGATAAAAACATTTTTGGTTTTGTTAATCTTTGTTTCGTCCTTTGTTTATGGGCAGTTCACGAACGTAAGAGTTGACAACCCCTCTGTTGTCAGTAATCCCGAAGAGGTAACAATTGCAATAAATCCGCTCCACCCGGAAATTATTGCCGCCGGTTCAAACTTAGATTACTTTTACGTTTCTTACGACGGCGGTAAAAGCTGGACGTCCAAAACTCTGACTTCCCGTTTCGGCGTTTGGGGCGACCCTTCGATTATTTTTGACGGCAACGGCTACATTTATTTCGGGCATCTCTCAAACCCGCCCAAAGACGGCTACTGGATTGACCGCATTGTTGTACAGCGCTCCGTTGACAGCGGGAAAACTTTCGACAACGGTTACGGCATCGGATTTAATTCTCCCAAGAATCAGGACAAAGAATGGCTAGCGTGCGATTTGACAAACTCGCCTTACAGGAACAACATTTACGTAACGTGGACGGAGTTCGACCATTACGGCACGGGCAATCCCGCCGATAGTTCACGGATTCTTTTTTCACGTTCTACAAATTCGGGAGAAAGCTGGAGCGAACCGATTGTAATAAGCGAAAAAAGCGGCAATTGCATCGACAGCGATTCAACGGCGGAAGGCGCCGTTCCTGCAATTGGTCCCAACGGCGAAATTTACGTCGCGTGGTCTCTTAACGATGCCATTTACTTCGACAAATCTACCGACGGCGGATTAACCTTCGGGAAAGATGTTTTCGTAACAACGCAACCGGGCGGTTGGGACTTCAACGTTCCCGGAATTAACCGCTGCGACGGATTGCCCATTACGGCTTGCGACGTCAGCCGTTCAAAATACCGGGGCAACATTTACATTGCCTGGGGAGACCAAAGAAACGGTCAGGACAACTCGGATGTTTTCCTCATTAAATCCACTGACGGCGGCAATACGTGGGGCAGAACCGTCAGGGTCAATAACGACACTACTTCCCGCCATCAATTTTTTCCGTGGATGACGGTTGACACAACCAATGGGAACGTTTACCTTGTTTTCTACGACAGAAGAAACACAACCGGAAACGCAACCGAAGTTTACTTAGCCCGCTCGACAGACGGCGGAGAAACATTTCAAAATTTCAAGATAAGCGAATCGCCATTCACTCCTTCAAAGTACAAATTCTTCGGCGATTACATTAATATTGCCGCGTACAAGGGAGAAATCCGCCCTATTTGGATGCGCCTTGACAACAGACAACTTTCCGTTTGGACGGCAATAATTAACGACGATTCATTACTTAGCGAAGTAAAAACCGCGGGCAGTAATTTGTGCACTGATTACGAACTAAAACAAAACTACCCGAATCCGGCGAATCCGGCGACCACTATTCCCTACTCCTTGCCCCGCCGGTCACAAATTGAACTCGGCGTTTACAATGTGTTGGGACAAAAAATCAGAATTCTTTACAAAGGCATTCAAACCCGGGGCAATCACGAAGTAAGTTTCAACGCCGAAAATTTGGCATCGGGAGTTTACTTCTATTATTTGCGAACATCTGAAAAGTTGCTTACAAGAAAAATGACTATCTTAAAATAAGGTGAACGTGAAAAGAAAATTAAGCGAAGCGGAAAAGAAATTAAAAAGGAAGTTGGAATACCATTACAAGTATTTCGACAAAAGCAAAATTTCTCCCGACCCGTTAGAGTTCCCAAAAAAGTTCGAAAACCATTTGGATATTGAGCTTGCGGCTTTTGTGGCTTCCGTTTTTGCTTACGGAAACATTCGACAAATACTGAAAACACTACACGAAATTGAAATTATTTTTAACAATGCGCCCCACTCTTTTTTAACGGAAACCGCGTACAAAGATTTTGACGAAATTAATTTCCCCAAACACAGGTTTTACTCGCAGGTGGATGTGCGAACATTGTTCAAGGCTTTGAAATTTATTTACGAGCGTTACGGTTCGTTAAAATATTTGTTTCTTCTTTACTTTTTCCCGGACGAAAAGAACGTAAAAAATTCGCTCTCTTTTTTTTCCAAAAATCTCTTAAATATCGCACAACATTTCGGAGAGGTTACTAACGGATTGCAATTTATGTTTCCCGACCCTAAAAAAGGGAGCGCGTGTAAAAGAATGAACCTTTTCCTGCGTTGGATGGTGCGCAAGGACGAACTGGACTTCGGACTGTGGAAAGAGGTTTCGCCCGCTCGCCTTGTAATTCCCGTTGACACTCACGTGGCAAGGATTTCGCGCAATTTGAAACTCACAAAAAG
>JALWGH010000149.1 GCA_027013735.1 Melioribacteraceae bacterium | reverse complement strand
GGGGTGAGTTGTTGAAAAATCCAACCTTAGTGCATTATTTCCTCTTTTTGGGTTTTTGTCTAATCTTCCCAAAAGTCATTAGCTTTTGAAGGCTCTAATGACTTTTGGGGTTAAAACTTTGTGCCTTCCCTAACAATATTTTCGGTAAAGTTCTTTAATTTCCCTTATTATTTTTGTAGTATTTCCTAACACCAAACTTTTGCCACCGATTTCAAACCTGTGCCATTATTCCGGTTAGCACAGATTGTTCAGAAGGAACTCTCCAACGGAATCTCCAAAGAAGTCATTCTGACCTTTGGACTTTACGGAGCAAGCAATCTGCTCTAAGGAGATTATCCAATAATCCAAACATCCAATTATCCAAGATTCTCGTTTTAGCGAGTGTAGTGTCGCTCCGCAGGAGCTCATTTTTAGATTTTCATTTTGTATTCTTCAAAGATGTCGTCCCGCTGGGACTTAGTCCCGTAGGGACGCCACCTTTATAGCCAAGGACAAAAAGTTAGAATGAGTTCCGTAGGAACGGCACAACAAACATCGCAGATTGTTCCGAAGGAACTCCTTACGGAGCAAGCAATCTGCTCTACTCTCCCCAACGGAGCCGAAGATATCCGAAGTTGTTAATTGCTCCGAGCTATTTTACCGCAATGAATGACGTCCCGCCTGTCCCGCCAGCGGCGGAGACAGAATGCGGGACAAATGACAAATTACTTATAGAGTCTTAAGTAATAAGTAACAAGTCTTAAGTTAAAATTATTTCTTTCTGTTATCTGTTCACTGAATTTTCAATTTTCCATTTTCAACTTTCAATTGAATAAGTCTTGTATCCAATAATGCATTCCTCCAATTATCCAAGAGTCCCCATTGAGATAGTGTACGAGTGCCTTTGGATGACTTGATGACTGGATGGAATTAACACAATTATTGGGGAGCAATCATTTTTCACTGTTAACTGTTATCTGTCCTCTGAGTGTGGCGTCTTGCTTGTCGCGCCGAAGTTAAGCGAAGCGAAAACGAAGGCGGGCGTCTCGCTTCTTGCGTCTCGCGTTTTAACATTTCTTATTTCTCGTTTCTTCTTTCTTATTTTATCATCTTAATTTTAATTTTGAATCGTTTTTAAAATTGAGTATTTTTGAAGTCAAAATTTTTTGGAGTCCCCTGATATGATTTTAAGCATGACCGGCTACGGAAAAAGCGTAGTCGAGAAGGACGGTTTTTCTATTGAAGCGGAAATAAAGACTCTTAACAGCCGGTTTTTAGACCTTTCCGTACGGCTTCCGCGGAGTCTTTCCTCGAAGGAACTTGAAATACGCGAGGCGGTCAGAAAGAAAATCAAGAGGGGAAAAGTTGTTCTTAATATTTTTGTGAACAAACTTAATGCGGCGGAGGAGTTAAACATCGACTGGCAGGCGCTTAACGGCGTTGTAAAAACGCTTGAAAAAATTAAGGAAAAAGCCGCCCCGGATGCTGGAATTTCCCTTGAAAATATTCTTGCTTTCCAGTCTTACTTCCAAAACGACAAACCGGAAGAAGACGAGAAAGAATTTGAAATAACAATGGAAGCCCTTGAAAACGCAATTGCTGATTTGATTGATATGCGAAAAAGGGAAGGGAAAACTCTTGAGAAAGATTTGCTGGGAAGAATTAAAAATATTGAAGAACGTTTGACAGAAGTTGAACGGCTTGACAAGATTGCAATTCAAGAACATTTTGCAAAGTTGATTGAACGAGCTAAAAATTTGTACGCAGACTTTGCAAACGATCCCGAAAGATTGAATTCCGAATTGGCACTGCTTACTGAAAAATCGGACATTACGGAAGAATGTGTTAGACTGCGCAGCCACATTAAAATGTTCAGGGAAACACTGAACGACGACAACGAAGCCGGCAGAAGGTTGAATTTTATTCTGCAGGAAATGAACCGCGAGGCGAATACAATCAATTCCAAAACCGTTTCGACTGAGATTGTCCAAATCGGGATTGGAATAAAGGAAGAACTGGAAAAAATCAGAGAACAAATTCAGAACGTGGAGTAAAGTTGGGTAGGGAAAAAGGAAAGCTGATTGTTTTTTCTGCCCCGAGCGGAAGCGGCAAAACAACTATTGTTCGTTACATTTTGTCGAAATTCCCCGAACTCGTTTTTTCGGTTTCTGCTACTACTCGCAAGAAGAGAGATGTTGAAGTTGACGGCAAGGATTATTTCTTTATTTCGGAAGAAGAGTTCAAGGAAAAAATCAAAAACAACGAGTTCATTGAGTGGGAAAAATTTTACGATTATTATTACGGCACTTTGAAAAGTTTTGTGGACGGACATCTCAACAAAGGTAACAGCGTTGTGCTGGAACTCGATGTTAAGGGAGCTCTAAACATTCGTAAGCAATACGAAAACTCGGTGCTTGTTTTTGTCCGCCCGCCGAGTCTTGAAATTCTCAAGGAAAGATTGAAAAAAAGGAACACCGAGACCGAAGAGGATTTCAAAAAGAGAATTGAAAGAGCTTCGATGGAATTGGAATATGAAAAATATTTTGACTATGTTATAGTTAATGATGAATTGGAAAAAGCAAAAAGCAAAGCAGTGGAAATAATTAAAAAAATAATAAATCAGGAGTAACCGTAATGGCATTAAAACCAATTGACATCGGTAAAATCAACGAGCACGCTCAAAATGTTTACGAAGCGGTTATCGTTGCAGCCCGCCGTGCAAGAATGATTAACTCGGACAACCGTCTTGAGTTCAACACGATGTTAAGCACTTTAATTCCTCAGCAGGAAGACGAATTCGAAGAGAGAGACATCTCCGAACAAATTAAAATATCTCTTGAATTCGAAAAGAGGAAAAAACCTCACGAGCAAGCATTGGACGAACTGCTCTCCGGTAAATTAAAATACAAATACAAAGGCTAAATTGAATTTTACGGCTGCCTTATCGGGAAACTTTCCGGAAGGCAGCTTTTGTTTTTTTAAAACCTTTTTCACTTTTCCGGATTCTGAAACAAATCGACAAATAATTCCGTAATGGGAAACAGCATTCTTAAAAACGTAATTGAAGCCCTCGAGAGCCAGCGGGAAATTTTCGGGGATTACCTTTTCGAAAATCCCGGCGAACCGGTAGAAGTAAAACACACAGAGAAAAAAAGCACGGAAATAGAAGTGACTGAAAAAATAGAATTGGAAATGGAGACGGGAATTTTCTCCGAGGAGTTTCAAAAGGCGGAAACCTTGGCTGAAATGTCGGAGAAAATTTCCGGTTGTCAAAAATGTCCGCTGGGTAAAACAAGAATTAATCTTGTGTTCGGAACGGGCAATCCCAATGCGGATGTGATGTTAATCGGGGAGGCGCCGGGAGCCGAAGAGGACAAACAGGGCATTCCTTTTGTGGGCAGAGCCGGTAAACTTTTGAACGATATTTTAAAATCAATTAATCTAAAGCGGGAAGAAATTTACATTGCCAACATCGTAAAATGCCGTCCGCCGCAAAACAGAAATCCTTTGCCGGCTGAAATGGAAGCGTGTTTGCCGTATCTTTACAAACAGATTGAATTAATAAAACCTAAACTTATTTTATTGTTAGGCAAAGTTGCAGCCACGGCTTTACTGAAAAAAAATCTTAGTCTTGCAAAATTCCGCGGCAACGTTTACGAAGTTTCCGGAATTAAAACAATGGTTACTTACCACCCTGCCGCATTGCTAAGAAATCCGCAATGGAAAAGAGCCACGTGGGAAGACGTGCAAAAATTCAGAAAACTTTACGATGAAATTGTCGGAGAATAAAAATGAGTAAGAAAACCGACGTAGAAAAATTAAAGAGCATTTCCAAGCAGCCGCCGCAGGCAGTAGAGGTGGAGCGTTACGTGCTCGGCGCGGTATTATTGGACGAGAACGCACTCAATAAAATAATCGACATTCTTAAGCCCGAGTATTTTTACGAGCGGAAACATTCCGTCATTTTCAAAACAATGCTTTCGCTTTACCGCAGTCAGGAGCCGATTGATTCTGTTACGCTTTTCGAAGAGCTGAGGAAAGCGGGGGATTTGGAGAAGGCAGGCGGAGCGGCTTACATTACCCAGCTTACGCAGGATGTTTCTTCCGCCGCAAACGTTGAATACCACGCGCGCATTGTTTTGGAAAAGTGGATTTTAAGGGAGCTGATTACCACCTCAATCGACATTGCGGACATGGCTTTCCAAGGCGGAGAAGATGTGTTCGACATTCTCGACCATGCCGAAACCAAAATTTTCAACATTTCGCAGGAGAGTTTCAAAGAGTCCTACAAGGACATGAAAAGCGCCGTTAAGGAAACGATTGAATACATCGAGGCAATTCACAGCCGGGATATTGCAAACATTGCCGTGCCTACGGGATTTGCCGGACTAGACAACCTGCTCGGCGGATTCCAGAAATCGGATTTGATTATTGTTGCCGCGCGTCCCTCAATGGGTAAAACGGCTTTTGCGCTTTCCTTTGCAAGGAACGCTGCAATTGAGCATAACGTCCCGATTGCAATTTTCAGCCTTGAAATGTCAACTACTCAATTGGTAACAAGACTAATCAGTGCCGAGGCAAGGATTAATGCACACTTAATAAGAACGGGAAAATTCAAGGCTTCCGACGGGCAAAAAATCAGCCGTACTGCCGACAAGCTCATCAACGCTCCGATATTTATTGACGACACGCCCGCGCAATCCGTTCTGGAAATCAGGGCAAAGGCAAGGCGACTTAAGCAGGAACACAAAATCGGAATGGTCGTAATTGACTACTTACAGCTAATGACCGCCGGCACAAAAATAGAAAGCAGGGAAAGGGAAATTTCCTTAATTTCACGCTCACTTAAAGCACTTGCAAAAGAATTGAACATTCCCGTTGTTGCGCTTTCGCAGTTAAACCGCGCCGTTGAGCAACGACACGACAAACGCCCGATGCTTTCGGATTTGCGCGAGTCCGGCTCAATTGAGCAGGATGCGGACGTTGTTATTTTTCTTTACAGACCGGAAGTTTACAACCTTACGGACAAGGACGGAAACTCTCTGGAAGGGATTGCGGAAGTAATTGTTGCCAAGCACAGGAACGGTCCCATTGGCGACGAGAAATTGAAATTCGTTAAAGATTACGCCCGCTTCGAAAATCTCGATTTGTTCCACGACGATTACGTACCCGAAGGCGGACAGAGTTACACCGAAGAAAACAAGGAGGATTTACCGATATGAAAAAGCTGATTTTATTGCTTTCGTTTTTACCCGCGTTTGTTTTTGCTCAAGCGCTTTACGATTCAACCGATGTGAAAATTTGCAACGAAAAATTCGAATACGCAAAGGAGCACAACTTACAAAGCCTTCCTATTGGCGATGTAATGACTGCCATTGGCAAAACTTTTATTGGCACTCCTTACGTAGCGCACACGCTCGAAAAAGGGGACACCGAGAAAGTTGTGGTGCATCTAAGCGGGCTCGATTGCTACACTTTTTTCGAATCGACGCTGGCTTTGTCCCGCTGTGTAAAGTTGGGTAAAATGGATTTTCAAGATTATTTAAAACAAATTGAAACAATCCGTTACCGCGGCGGAAAATTAGACGGTTACATTTCCCGTTTGCATTACGCTTTGGACTGGCTTTACGACAACAATAAACGCGGAATCGTTAAGGACGTAACGAAGGAAATCGGAGGCGTCCCTTACAACAAAAAAGTTTCTTTTATGTCGCAGCATTTCGACAAATACAAAAGACTGAAAAATCATCCCGAATTGGTCAAGGAAATGAAAAAAATTGAAGAGGAAATTAATTCCCGTCAGTATTATTACATTCCTCAGGATAAAATTGCCGAACTGGAAAAAGGAATTCACAACGGCGACATTATTTTGTTAACCACTGCTTGGAAGGGGCTTGGAATAGGACACACTGGAATTGCTATTAAAATGCCTGACGGCAGAATTCATTTTTTGCACGCACCGATTGCCGGCAAGAAGGTGCAAATAACGAAACAACCTCTCGCCGATTATGCCAAAGTGGTTAAGAAACACACAGGCATTATCGTTGCCCGCCCGCTTGAACCAGTGAAATAAAATTTAGGGAATTCACCGATTTTTAATAAGACTTTTGAGGACGTTGAGATTTTCGATGTCCTCTTTTTGTTCCTTTCCTTTCGGAGTTTCAAGGATTTTGGGAATTTCAAAAAGTCTTTCATCATTCATTATGTTTGCAAATCCGCCAAGCCCGATGAAACCTTTCCCGATGTGTTCGTGCCTGTCCACTCGGCTGCCCAATTCTTTTTTGCTGTCGTTCAAGTGAAAGCATTTCAATTTTGAGAGCCCGATTGTGGAATCAAAGTCGGTCATTACCTTGGCGTAGCTTTCCGGCGTGCGGATGTCGTAGCCTGCGGCAAAGATGTGTGCCGTGTCGATGCAAACGCTCATTCTCTCTTTGTCTTCAACCTTTTCGATGATTTTTGCAATCTGTTCGAAAGTGTAACCGAGCGCGGTGCCCTGCCCCGCAGTGAGTTCGAGCATAGAAGAAACTTTAAACCCTGTGGTTTGCGAATGCGCAATGTTAATTGATTCCGCAATAATCTCGATGCCGGTTTCTTCTCCCTGCCCGCCGTGTGCGCCGGGGTGGAAATTCAAATAAGGAATTTCCAATTGTTCGCAGCGGTAAAGTTCGTCAACAAATGCTTCCCGAGATTTTTGCAAAATGGTTTTGTCCTTTGCACAAAGGTTAATTAAGTAGGAATCGTGAGCAACAACGAACTTTATTTTAGACCTTTTCAACTTTTCATTAAATGCAATAATCTCTGTTTCTTCGAGCGGTTTGGTAGCCCAACGGTTGTTGTTCTTTGTGAAAATTTGCATTGCGGTAAAACCGAGTTTTTCGGCAAGGTCAACAGCTTTCGAAACCCCGCCCGCAATTGAAGTATGCGCACCAAGTAATTGTGTGGTTTTCATTTTCATTCTACAGTTTTGAAAAAGTGAAATACCTTTGCTTTTTACGGATTTTTCTTTGGTTTGTAAAAATAAAAAATAAATGGTTAACATAGTAATAATAACGTACTGAGTAATGTGAATATTTGTGATTGTAAAAAATTTTGATGGATTTATTGTATGATTAAGTTGTTTTTGCAAATATGGGTTTTTATATTTGCAGATAGAGCTTTTACTGCCAATATAGATATCCATATTTGCGGTTGAAACTAAATTGAGGTAAAAATGAAAATAAGCAAATTTGTGTCCGGACGCTATATTAAACGTTATTACTATAAGAGTTTCGAGCCGACTAAAATCAATATTACTTGGGAGCTGGATAATTCCGATTTAATCATGATGTTAAGCAAAGCAGATAATAAACTCGGCGAATTAAATGCTTATTCTCAACTTATTCCCGATGTTGATTTCTTTATTAAAATGCATGTTGTGAAGGAAAGTACCTTAAGCAGTCGTATCGAAGGGACACGCACAAACATTGAAGAAGCATTGCAAGTAGAAGAAAATATTCGCCCGGAAAATCGTAACGATTGGAAAGAAGTTCAGAATTATATTCAAGCAATGAACCAAAGCATTGAACAACTTAAAACGCTTCCATTATCTAACAGGTTAATACGTAATGCGCACAAGGTGCTTTTGCAAGGTGTTCGCGGCGAACATAAGTTGCCGGGTGAATTTCGTAAAAGCCAAAACTGGATTGGGGGTAGTTCAATAGCCGATGCGGTATTTGTACCGCCTCACCACGAAGGACTTCCGGATTTAATGAGCGATTTCGAAAAATTTTTACATAATGAACAGGTAGGTTTACCACAATTAATAAAAATAGGCATAGCTCATTATCAATTCGAGACCATACATCCGTTTTTGGATGGTAACGGTAGAATTGGCAGATTGCTTATAACACTCTTTTTAATAGACAAAAAATTGCTGGATAAACCCACATTGTATCTTTCTGATTATTTTGAAAAGAATCGTTTGCTTTATTACGATAATCTTCAGAATGCACGAATTCATAGTAATTTGGTGCAGTGGCTCAAATTCTTTTTGCAAGGAGTAATCACTACCGCTGAAAAATCAGTGCAAACTTTTAGGGACATTATTGTTCTTAAGGAAAAAACGGATAACCGCATTTCCTCGCTGGGTAAGCGTCAGACTAATGCCAGATTATTGTTGAAGCATCTTTATGCCAATCCTATTGTTGATATAAAAAAATCTGCGAAATTGTTGAATGTTAATTTTTCTACTGCAAAACGCCTGATAGAGGCTTTTGTTAAGCACGGAATATTAACAGAAATAACCGGCTATAAACGCAACAGACTTTTTGTTTTCGATGAATACTTAAAACTGTTCCGTTGATTTTTGTGAAAAAAGCATTATTTGCAAAAGGAGAAGATTGGCTAAATGTTCGTTTGTTCGTAGCAAATTCCCCAACACTTTTCCCTCAACAAAATTTTGCCTCCAAAAGAATAATTAAATATTTTTCCGTTTCAATTTTAAAATAAAATTATCGTTAAATTATGCAAAATCCTAAAATCAGTGTTGGAATTCTTAACGCGGACGAAATTAAATTTGTTCTTTACGGAGATTACAAATTAAAAGATGGCGATGAAATATTTCAAGGTGAATTTACCGCCAAACTTGAGAACGACCAAATTAAAGTTACTTCGAAAGACAAAGTTGTTATTCTAAAGCCGGACGAGGGATTTTTCCCTTCGAATGAAGAAAGCGATTCTTTTATGATTCGCGACGTAATAATCGGGATTCAATTTCATTGGCAGCAAAAGCAAAACCAGCAGTTTCGTGGCGCTATTAAATTCGTAAAGGAAAACGGGAAACTCACGGCGGTCAATTACCTCTCGGTTGAAGATTATCTTGTAAGTGTGATTTCATCCGAGATGAGCGCCAACAGCTCTATTGAGTTGTTGAAAGCGCACGCAATTATTAGCCGTAGTTGGCTGTTTGCCCAAATGGAAAAGAAAAAATCGCTGGGTGAATCAAAAGGAAACATTCCATCGCAAATCGTAACGGAAGAAGAAATTGTCCGTTGGTACGATAGAGAAGATCACAAACTTTACGATGTTTGTGCTGATGACCACTGCCAACGGTACCAAGGAATTACAATGCTTCACGCCCACAATGCCCAACAAGCCATTGAGGAAACGAAGGGAATGGTTTTAACTTACAACGACAAAATTTGCGACACCCGTTTTTCAAAATCTTGCGGCGGAATTTCGGAATCTTTCGAAAACGTTTGGGAACCTGTTGAACATCCTTACTTAAAGTCAATTGTAGATTACAAATTTCCACCCGACGGCTTTGACCTCGACTTAACAAAAGAAGAAAATGCAGCTGAATGGATTAAGGACAACCCTCCCGCATTTTGTAATACAAAAGATGAGCGCGTCCTTTCCCAATTTCTTGTGGATTACGACCGCGACACACGCGATTTTTACCGGTGGACAGTGGAATTCACACAAGAAGAAATAGCTTCTCTCATTAAGAAAAAAAGCGGGATTGATTTCGGAGATATTCTCGACTTTGAGCCCGTAGAACGAGGACATTCGGGAAGGTTGGTTAAACTTAAAATAATCGGTTCGCGCAAAACTATGATAATAGGCAAGGAGCTTGAAATCCGCAAAGTTCTCTCTGAGGCGCATCTCTACAGCTCCGCAATAGTGATTGAAAAATCGGACGAGGAAGATGGAGTCCCTCAACGCTTTAAAATTTACGGTGCCGGCTGGGGACACGGCGTTGGGCTTTGCCAAATAGGCGCAGCGGTAATGAGCGATTTGGGCTACAAGTTCGACGAAATTCTAATGCACTATTTCAAAGATTCGACAATTAAGAAACTTTACTGATGAAAGTTCTCTATTCTTGTCTTTCCCGCAGTTGGGGCGGAATGGAAATGTTCACCGTAACAGCCGTCCGCCAACTGTTGAATCGTGGCATTGAAACTCACTTGCTTTGCTATCCTGATTCGAAAATTGAAATCTCCGCAAAGAAAGAAGGAATAAAAACCGTTCCGTTGAAATTTGACGGCTATTTTAATCTCCCTGCAATAATAAAACTTAAATCGATCCTGAAAAAAGGTAATTACGACCTTATCCATACGCAAGCCTCAAAAGACCTGTGGGTGCTTGTGCCCGCGCTGAGATTAGCCCACAGCAAAATTCCTTTGTTCTTAACAAAACAAGTCGGTTCCTTTATTAGCAAAAAAGATTTGTTGCACAAATGTCTCTACAAAAGGGTTACGCTTGCTTTTGCAATCAGCACGGTGATTAAAAAAAATCTTATTGACACGACCCCTTTGAAAGCAGAAAAAATTGCATTGCTTTTCAATGGTGTGGATATTTACAAATTTGACCCGGCAAAAACTTCCCCCACGAAAGTTAGAAGCGAATTTAAAATTAAAGACGAAGAAATTGTAATCGGCATGACTGCCCGATTTACGCCGGGCAAAGGACACGAGGAATTTTTAGAAGCTGCTAAAATATTGACAGGTAAATTTAACAATTTGAGATTTTTAATTGTGGGAGAAGCATCCCGGGGCGAGGATGAGTATGCGGAAAAAATCTACGAAATGGCAAGGAACTCCGGGCTAAGTGAGAAAATTATTTTCACAGGTTTCCGCGAGGATATTCCCGAAACACTTGCGGCAATGGACATCTTTGTTTTTCCTTCACACGCGGAGGCTTTCGGCATTGCGCTTGCGGAAGCGCTTGCAATGGGGAAACCCGCTGTTTGTTCCGATTCCGACGGCGCACTTGATATTTGCATTGATAACAAAACAGGATTTTTCTTTAGAAAAGGTTCGGCGCAAGACTTGGCAGAGAAGATTACTACACTAATAGAGCACCCCGAACTAAGGGAGAAATTTGCAGTCGTCTCCCGCAAACGTGCGGTTGAAAAGTTCGACATTGATAAACTAACCGAAGAAGTAATTTCCTACTACAAAAAATTTGTAAAATAAAAAACCGAGCGGTTTAGTTTTACACATTGGTACAAGTTAAAATTTTGTGGCAAAAAATTGTATCCCCTTTTGCTGTTGGGCGTTTTGTCACGATTTTTGTTTAGCTAACACGAGTTTGCCAAAAATCGCGCCAAAACTCTTCTGGTGTTTTTGCTTGTCAAATCAACGGGTTGAAACCCGTTGTTAATGAGAAATTATTCCATTCAAATGTTAGTAGGAGTAAAGATGTCCTAAAATGCCACAGTTTGGCCGTCCCACAAGCCCGGGATTAAGCAAACTGTGCTACGTTACTTCTTCAATTTTAACGAGCACATAAAATTAGAAAAAATAGCGCGTCGTACATTAAAACTTTCCACCTTCCATTTTCAACTAAAATTGTGATTGTGTCGCTCCGCTGGAGCTCATTTTTAGATTTTCCTTTTGTATTCTACAAAGATGTCGTCCCGCTGGGACTTAGTCCCGTAGAGACGCTACCTTTATAGGCAAGTACAAAAAGTTAAGATGAGTTCGGTAGGAACGGCACAACAAACATCGCAGATTGTTCCGAAGGAACTCTCCAACGGAGTCCTTTGGACCTTACGGAGCAAGCAATCTGCTCTACACTCCCCAAGCCGAAGATATCCGAAGTTGTTAACTGCTCCGAGCTATTTTACCACAATGAATGACGTCCCGCCTGTCCCGCCAGCGGCGGAGACAGAATGCGGGACAAATGACAAATCTCCTCGT
>JALWGH010000148.1 GCA_027013735.1 Melioribacteraceae bacterium | reverse complement strand
ATGGCAAAGAAAGTTATTCTGAAAAAAGGAAAAGAAAAATCTTTAATGCGGAAGCATCTGTGGGTATTTAGCGGTGCCGTTAAATTTGCCGACGTGCAAATACAACCCGGCGAAACCGTTGATATTGTTGACTCTAACGGCAGTGTGCTTGCCAAAGGCTCTTATTCTCCGCATTCGCAAATAAGAGCAAGGGTGCTTTCCTTTAATCTTAACGAAAAGATTGACAGGGATTTTTTCGAAAGGAAAATCGAAAAAGCCGTTGCTTACAGAAAGCAACTTCCTCAACTTAAAGGCACGGATTCTTACAGAATAATATTTTCCGAATCCGATGGTTTGCCCGGTTTAATCGCGGACAAGTACGGGGATTACATTGTTTGCCAATTCCTTTCAGCGGGAGCGGAATATTTTAAGGAAACAATTGTTGAGATTCTTGTCGAGAAATTAAAACCCAAAGGGATTTACGAACGCTCCGATGTTTCTTCCCGCTCTAAGGAAGGATTGAAATTTTCAACCGGCTTGCTTTGGGGAGAAGCTCCGCCTGAAAAAATTGAGATAACGGAGAACGGACTGAAATTTTTTGCGGATGTTTACAACGGGCACAAAACCGGATTTTACTTTGACCAGCGTGAAAACAGAGCCGAGGTTGCAAAGTACGCCAATGGAAAGTCCGTCCTTAATTGTTTTTCTTACACCGGCGGTTTTGGAATTTACGCGCTAAACGCGGGCGCAGAAAGTCTTGTAAATATTGATTCATCCCAGAGCGCCCTCGATTTAACCCTTGAAAATATTAAGCTAAACGGATTACCTGAAACAAACGTTGAAAATATTCGCGGGGACGCATTCGCTGAACTCAGAAAACTAATTGAAGAAGGAAGACGGTTTGACTTAATAATATTAGACCCTCCGAAGTTCATTGATTCCAAAAAGCACATTACGTCGGGAGCAAGGGCATACAAAGATATTAACATGCTGGCTTTCAAGTTACTCAACCCGGGAGGCAGACTTGTAACATTTTCCTGCTCGGGACACATGAACTTTGAGCTGTTTCAAAAGGTTGTTGCCGATGCCGCATTGGATGCGGGGGTAAATGCTAAAATAACTGCCGCACTCCGGCAAGGGGTAGATCATCCGGTTTCAACAAATTTCCCCGAAGCCTTTTACTTAAAAGGACTCGTAGTTTCAATTTAATTCACAATAGGCGAACTGCGGTGCAAATAAATTCCCGAACCTTTTTCTCCGAGGAAGCGCTCTCCGTCCACAATCAATTTACCCCGTCTGAACACCTTTTCGATTTTCCCCTTTATTTTCAAGCCTTCGTAAGGATTGTAGTCCAAATTACCGTGGGATGTTTTCACCGAAATTGTTCTCTCTGCGTTTGGGTTTAGCAAATAAACGTCCGCATCAGCACCTGTTTTCAGCACTCCCTTCCTGGGGTACAGCCCGAAAATCTTTGCAGGGTTAGTTGCCGTAAGTTTAACAAATTGAGCTAATGAGATTTTTCCCTTTGCGACTCCTTCGGAGAAGAGAATTGGGATTCTCTCTTCCAAGCCGGGCAAGCCGTTCGGTATTTTGTTAAAAGCGTCCTTGCCCAAATCTTTTTGTCCCTTGAAATTAAAGGGACAGTGGTCGGTGGAAACAATTTGCAAGTCTTCCTCGCTTAGCCCTTTCCACAAAGCCTCGTTGTCGCTTTTTTTCCTGAGCGGCGGTGAGCAAATGTACTTTGCCCCTTCAAAATCGGGGAGTTCAAGGTAAGAATCGTCAAGCATCAAATAGTGCGGGCAAGTTTCAGCCAAAACTTTCAAGCCGCGCTTACGTGATTCTACAATTTGCGCCAAAGACATTTCCGCCGTTACGTGAACAATGTAAACGTTTGCCCCTGCGGCGTTGGCGATGTAAATAGCGCGGTGTGTTGCTTCGGCTTCGAGCAAAGGCGGGCGACTTAATGCGTGATATTTGGGCTCGGTTTTGCCGTCACGGAGAAGGCTTTTCACGTTGAAATCAATTACGTCCCCGTTTTCCGCGTGAACCGCCGTTAAAATGTTTTTACGGGCTGCAACCTGCATTACCCTGAAAATTTCTTCGTCGGTTAATTGTAAAATATTTTTGTAAGCCATGTAAACTTTAATGCTGGTAATTCCCCAGCCGGAGAGTTGCTCCATTTCGCGCAAAATGCTTTCGTTCACTTCTACAACCGACATGTGGAATCCGTAATCAATAACGGCTTTACCGTCGGCTTTTCCCAGCCATTCTTCATAAGCGGACTTTAGCGTTTCCCCTTTTGCAGGAGTCGCAAAATCGATGTGCGTGGTTGTTCCCCCGAAAGCTGCGGCAACGTGCCCCGTGTAAAAATCGTCGGCGGAGACCGTTGCCCCTACGTCCAAATCCAAATGCGTGTGAACGTCGATTCCACCCGGCAAAACGTACAAGCCTTCGGCGTCAATTATTTCATCTACGCCTGTTGCGGGAAGATTTTTCTCAACGGTTATTATTTTTTCGTCCTCAATTAAAACATCCGCCGTTAAAATTTTTTCTTCCGTAACAACCGTGCCGTTTTTTATTAATGTTTGCATATTAACTCCGTATCTTTGGTGTTAAAATACAAAAATGACGTAAAAAAAATAAAAGGTGGATACCTCGGGGTGAATTAAAAATTAATAGCCGTTCCAAACGAAAATGTTACACCGTCGATGTCCGCTTTGGTTTGGAACGAACTTTCGGGTAAAATGTAGTCTTTGCCTTTGTAATAAACAGTCTTACTAAGGTATTTTGTAGTTAACCTTACCTCCGGGTCTCTGAAACGCATTTCGAAACGTAGTGAAATAAAATTGTAAGGCGAATAGGAAACGCCCGTCAGCACTTGAATGCCGTAAGCAAACTGCTCGTTACCGCTTTCCGTTTTTACGTCGCCAAAGACTCTAATATGTTTACCGAAATAAGTTGCTGCCCCTCCGCCCATGTAAAATTGAAATTCTTCATTCGAAAAAGGAAGAATGTAAAGCAAGCTAAATTCCACGGGAATAATTTGGTAACCGTCTTCAATTTCCACGGCTTTGTTTCCTTCCGGTGTACCGACAATCAAATTTTTTCCTTTGCCAGTCTTTCTGATTTTCTCAGCATTTAACTCAACAAGCAAATCATCGAGAACTTTGTAGCGAAAATTTATTGCGTAGCTGAATATGTCATCCAGAGGGAAATAATTATTCCCTGCAAATTGTCCCTGTGAATTGGGAGTGAGAAACAACTTTGAGGTGGTTGTGTAGTTAAAAGCAAATCCGAGAGAAAAACTTTTACCGCCGTATTGCGGATAAATCAAGCTAAAATACCCGCACAAAAATGAAAGTCCGAGAATTAAAAAAGTTTTTTGCTTCATAATTAAAATTTAGTGATTTATTTCGAAAAAGGCAGGGTAAAATTTTTTACCGGTACAAGTTTGAATTTGGTGGTAAAAAATAGAAGAAAGAAGAAACGAGAAAGAAGAAATGGTTAAACGCGAGACGTCCGCCTTCGTCTGCGCTACGCTTGACTACGGCGCGACAAGCAAGACGCAAGAAATAGCTACGCAGTGAACAGATAACAGAGAACAGTGAACAGAGACTTGAGACTCGTTATGTGAGACTTAAGACTTTATAAAATGATTTGTCGTTTATACCCGCCAACGTGGCGTGGTTGTCATTCATTGTGGTGGAAAAGTTTGGAGAGGTAATCAATAAAAAGTTTTTTAGTACCATTTAACTAAATCAAAAAAGTTTTTGTAGTACTATTCCGAGTCCATCCATTCAAATGCATCTGCTTCAATAGCTTTTTGCCATTTAAGGTAAATGTAAATCATTAAAGCTATTATTATGCCCGTTATTATTCCGAAAATCATTTCATCTCCATTTTGTCAGTCTTTGGGGAAGTGCTTTATTACACTTCCCCGTTTAACAATATTAACCCTCCGCTTAATCCTGGCTAATATTATTAAAAATTCCTTAATTAATAAGGAAATATCGTGCCAGAAAATTTTGTTTGATTTTCGAACGTAATACCCGTTTTTTTACTAAAGAAGCGCAAAAAAGAAAACTCGGTTTATAAACCGAGTTTTAAAAAGGCGGAAAGTTTAAAACTATTAAAAGCAGAAATTATTCAAAAAGCTTGGTAAGTTCCTTTTTAGCTCTGTTCTTCCAGCTTCCTTTGTGGTAGGCGTAACCTGCAATCAGCGGAAAAGCAAGAGTTGCCTCGGAATAAACCATTTGCTCGTAGGTTTGAGCAACCTTGCCCCATGAACTTGCTTCCTTCAATGTGGAAGAAGAAAGAGCGCCGTCTCTAACATCCGCAACTGTAATCTGAATGGCGTATTTGTGCATCGGAGCATCTTCCTGTAGAATGTCCGCCGCAACAACAATATCTTGCGTAAAGTTTTTGGGTACACCGCCGCCAATCATAAATATTCCCGTGTCCTTACTTTCTAATTTTATTTTTGTTAATTCGAGAAAATCTTTCCCGCTGTCGAAAGAAACGTGTTTGTCGGGGTGAGCCGTTTGGTGCATTATTATTCCGAATCCTGCCGAACAATCGGAAAAGGCAGGTACAAAAATAGGGACGTTGTTCTTGTAAGCGGCGTAAATCACCGAATCATCAACCTTAGGACCGCCGTTTTCTTCCAAGTATTTACCGAAATGCCAAAGCAATTCGCGGGAAGAATAGGGACGCGGTTCGAGGGAATCGAAAATTTTTGCCGTCGTTTCGTCACAAATGCGTAGCTCGTCTTCGTCAATGAATGTGTCGTAAATTCTGTCGATGTGTAATTCCCGCAGTTCGTTGTCGTCAACATTGGGCGAACCGATGTAATGTTTGAATCCCAACGCTTCAAAGAAGTCTTGGTCAACCATTAGTGCTCCGGTAGAAACAATGGCATCTACCATGTTGTTTGCCACAAGATCGTAAACCACTCTTTTCAAACCCGCACTGAAAATGCTGCCCGCCAACGTTAAAATTATTGTAGTGTTTTCATCGTTCAACATCATTTCGAAAATTTTGGCAGCACGGTTTAAGTCCCTTGCTGAAAAAGCCATTTTGCCCATTGCTTCCACCATTGGGACAACGTTATGCTCTTTGATGTCAAAATGTTTGACTATTTCTTTCAAGTAATCTTTTTTAGAAGCCATTTTAGTTTCCTTTCCTCTACTAAAAAAAGAAAACCCGAAAGCTTGAAAAGCTCCGGGTTAAAATTTCACTTTGAATGTAATTTTTACTTTTTAATATCTTTCAAATCTTCGGTAAGTTTATCTGCAAGCTCTTTTTCGGAAATTCCTTTGAGCGAAAGTTTGTTTGCTTTAATAACAGTAAGAACATCATCGCCAAATTGAAAATAATTTCTGTAAAGCGAAAACGCAAGTCTGTACCTGTCATCGTCAATTGGAATGTTTTCCTTGTAACGTTCAACAATGCCGTAAACTTTGCTCTCAAGCGCGTCCGCCGGAGCTTTTTGAACCGGAGATTCGGGTAGTGTTGTCATTTCTTTTTCCTAATAATTTTTTAATTTTAATGTGTAAAAATAAGTAACACTCCAAAGAAATCAAATTGTCGTAATTTAAGAATAAGAACCGCAAGTAATCTACGGTTAACACCTCCCTCCACCCCGATGGGGGCAAAGGTTGTCAGAAAAACCGCAAAGTAAAATACGATGCCAATTAATTTTCCATTTTCAATTTTCCACTTTCAATTAAATAAGTCTTAAGTAACGCGTGACGAGTCTTAAGTCTCTGTTCACTGTTCTCTGTTCACTGCGCAGTTATTTCTTGCGTCTTGCTTGTCGCGCCGTAGTCAAGCGTAGCGCAGACGAAGGCGGACCTCTCGCGTCTAGCGAAAATGTCTTATTTCTCGTTTCTTCTTTTTTATTTTTTCGTAATCGAGTTAGCTACAAATATTACCGTGAGTCCGTCCAAAAACAGACTGATGCCAACAAAAAGCCCAACCAACCAAATTGAACTGAACGGCCAATCGACTAAGAACAATCCCGCCAAAAAGAAAGAGAGGATTCCGTTTATTACCATCCAAATCCAGCCCGGGAAGGGACTAAATTCCAGACCGAATAATAACCCTGCGAGACCGTCCATAATAAAATACATTATCAACAACAGCCCGATTGCCGCTATCCCGGTCATAGGATACACAAGCATTAAGGCACCGATAATGATGAGAATAACCGGCTTAAACCAAGCTATCCATTTATTATTGTAGCTTTTAAGAGTGTGGTAAGCGTTTATTGTTCCCCCTATTACCAGCAGCCAACCGAGGAATAAAGAAAGCGTCAGTGATGTAATTCCGGGGAAAAATATTCCGACCAATCCCGCGAGCAAAAGTAATACTCCTGCTATTATTGAGTGAACTCTAAATTGTTTTAGTAAAGCATCCGTACCAAAATATTGTTGCATCTTAGCCTCCTTATTAGTTTATCGTTTACGTTTTCTAAACACAAATAAAACTCTTCTTTCGCTAAAAAGAAATTCTGCAATAATTACTGCAAAATAAAACACTCCGAGCCAAATGAATCCGTCTTTGTTGCTTTGCCAAAGATAAACTATTAGAATAATCCACGAGAGTGTGCTTAGAACAAGCCCTGTTAACGGATATGTTATTTTCACTCCGATTTGCTTGCGAAGTTTAACTGCGGAAAAATTAATGAAGATAAAAATCAGTAAAAATGTCGAACTTGCAAAAGAAGAAATTAATGTTAAATCGGCAATATTTACAAAGACCAAAGTTAAGATTGTAATAACCGTCAAACTAACCCATGGAATATCTTTTGTCCTTTCTTTGAAGGAAAATATTTTAGGAAGATCTTGTTCCTGAGCCATTACCATTCCCAAACGTGCTGTGCCGAAAAGAGTTGCGTTTATTGCCGAAGCCGTGGAAAGTAAAGCTCCCAAACTAATTAAGACAAAGCCCGCTTTACCGAGAAAGGGTTTTGCCGCTTCAGCCAAGGCGTATTCCTTGTACTGTGCTATTTTATCGGGAGTTAAATTACCTACGGCGACAAAAGCAACCAATAAATAAACCGCAATTGTTATTAAGATTGAAATCATTATGCTTTTGGGAAGATTGCGCTCGGGGTCCTTCATTTCATTTACGGCATTTGGAATCAGTTCAAATCCTTCGTAAGCTACAAAAATAAGCGCAGCGCCCATTAAAAGATTTGAAGCACTTTTGTTAAAGACCGGCAGAACGTAATTCTCCTTTACAAAAAACAATCCCATTCCGGCAAAGAGGAATAAAATGATCAACTTAGTTATTACAATTAAGACTTCTGTGTGACCCGCGGCTTTAATTCCGTAAAGATTTATTCCTAAAAAAAGAAGAATTACAAAACTTGCCAAGAAATGTTGTATTGCCGAAGAATATTGGCTGCTGCCTGCCATTGCCGTTCCGTAAACGCCGAAAGTGTAAGAGTAAAGGGCAAGCGTGCCGATGTAACCGACAAGAAGTAGCCAGCCTCCAATTGCAGCCAAATTTTGATTCTTGACGCTCTTTTCCATGTAAGTAAAGCTGCCTCCGTCCGAGCGGAACTGTAATCCCAATTTGGAATAAGAATATCCGGTAAGAATGGCAATAATTCCGCCGATTAGAAATGCAACCGGAGCCGCGTGTCCGGCTAATCCAACCGACAAGCCGAGCACGGAAAAAATTCCGCCGCCGACCATTCCCCCAACTCCCATTGCGATCAATTCTTTTAAGTCTAACTTTTCTGCTTTTGTGGTATTAGTCATCCGGTCTCCAATAAATTTTAATTTCAAGCAATCTTAAAAACTATTTGGAATAGAGTTCCCCGTGGTTCAAAGATTTTTGGCTTTCTTTTTGTTGTGATTGTGATATTCGATTTTTTTGAATTCTCTTCTTTTAACTTGACGGTAAAGATATTCCGCAGTAAAAGAAACAGCGAACGTAACTATTGTACCGTAAAAAACCGAACGTTGGTCTTGCCACTGGTAATACAGCAATAATAAAAAGACAACAGAAACAATTGTAAGATTAACAATTACAAGTAGTTTACTTCCGCCCACCTCATCAATTATTTTTAAGTGAGAAGCTAAAACGAAAATGTAAATCACGGTAAAAACGGAACTTGTAATTGCCGCGACACCGCCAATATTAAAAAGCAGTGCGAACAGTAAACCCAAGCCGGCAGTGATGTAAAGTCCTTCGGTAGTGCCAAACCATTCTTTCCGTTCAAAGAATTCGGGCAAATCACCTTCCTTTGCGAAAGAATAAGCCGTGTTAGCTCCGCCGTACAGTGTGGCGTTTAATGCCGAAGAAATTGAAAACAACGCACCTATTGAAATCAGAAGGAAACCGAAATTTCCAAGAAACGGTTGTGCTGCTACTGCAAGCGCATTATCCTGCGAAGCTATTAACTGCTTTAGGGGGAGATTTCCCACGGCAACCAAAGCAACCGATACGTAAATTACAGATACGATAATAATGCTAATAATAATCGCCCGCGGAACATTCTTTTGGGGGTTAACCATATTTTCGGAAATATTTGTAACAAGTCCAAACCCCATATATGACAGGAAAAATATTACAGAGGCGTGGATTAGTCCATTGACGTGCGTGGCATTAAAGGAAGGTGCGATTAGATTCGGTTTGATTGTAAAAAAACCGCCAACAATAAAAACGCCTAAAATGGAAAGTTTTACCAGAACAATGTAAAACTCCGCCTTGCCAACAGCTTTTGAACCGAAGAAATTAAGAGACGTAAAAAATGCAATAACAAGCGCTTCGGTAATTCCCAAAGAAAAAGCCGTAGAGGAAAGACCGAATAGTGGCAAAAAGTAACCTGCAAATCCTTTTGCAAAAAGCGAGATTGACACTACATAGCTGAGCCACATTAATACACTCAGTCCCCCGGTAACAACAGAATCGCCAAATCCCTTTAAAATGTAAGCAATAGGTCCCGCATTGGAAACAATTTTACGCCCTAATTTTGTGTAGGAATAAACCACTGCGAGCGCGAATAATGCTGAAAGCAGAAAAGTTTCGGGAAGGTCTTGTTTGGCAATTTCAGCCCCCACGCCGAAAATAGAAAATATGCTTGCGCCAATCATTGTGCCGACAGCTATTGAAATTGCGCCTATTAAACTTATTTTGTTTTTCATCTCATTTCCTTTTTGAACTAAATTTAATTTAATGAATCGGTCGGTAATTAATGCTTAATGTTATTAAATTTTTACTCGAGTAATTGTCAGCAATTTTTCTCAAACAAAAATTTTATTATCCGAAAAATAAAGGTAGGGAAATAACACGCTAAAAATCAAAACTACGTAGAATAAAAAATGTTTAATGTTGGTAAAACGTAGTAACGATTTTTAACTCGGATTGGGAATCTCCTGCGGAATAATATCGCAATTATAATTATATTAGTAATCTTTAATTTGAAAAAGAAAAACGTTAAATGACCGTAGAAGAATTCAAGAAAAAATTCGGGATAATTGGAAGGTCGAAGCAAATAAACGACCTTGTGGACATCGTAATGCAGGTGGCAAAATCCGACATTTCCGTTCTCATTTACGGCGAGAGCGGTGTTGGCAAAGAAGTTTTTGCTCGTGCAATTCACGGATATTCCAACAGGGCAAACAAACCGCTTGTTAGTGTAAACTGCGGTGCTATTCCCGAAGGCATTCTTGAAAGCGAACTTTTCGGTCACAAAAAAGGAGCTTTTACAGGCGCAATTGACAACCGCAAAGGTTACTTTGAAATTGCCGACGGCGGCACATTGTTCCTTGACGAAATTGCCGAAATGCCTTTAACCACACAGGTAAAACTCCTGCGCGTACTTGAAACCAAAGAGTTTATGAGAATCGGCAGTGAAACGGTTACAAGGGTTGACGTAAGAATAATAGCCGCAACAAACAAAGATTTACAAAAAGAAGTTGACGCAAAACGTTTCCGCCAAGACCTTTATTTCCGGCTAAAGGCAGTTACTCTAACAATTCCGCCCTTGCGTCAAAGGCGGGAAGACATTCCCGATTTGGTTTACCATTTTGTTGAAGAATATGCGGCTTCCAACAATATTGCCGTTCCGCGCATCACAAGGGAAGCGTTTGAAATGCTCGTTAATTACAATTGGCCCGGAAATATCCGAGAATTAAAAAACACAATTGAATCTGCGGCGGCTCTGTCAAAATCGGGTGTGATTGACGAAATAGTATTGCGCACATTATTGTCGAATTACGAAGAGGAAGTTCCGCGTAACCTGCCTGTGGCTTTGGGCAAAAAGCCCGAGAGCCTTGACTTGGAAATGATTCTAACCGCACTGATTGAAATCAAAAAAGATTTGGTTGAGCTTAAAAACCTTGCGTACCAAGCCTCTGCTAACAGCGGAGTAACGGTAAACTCTCCCAACTCCGGTGAAATAAAAACAATGAAAGAACTTGAAAAAGACGCAATCATTAATGCTTTGAACAAAACCAAATGGAATAAAAAAGCGGCTGCCAAACTTTTGGCAATCGGCGAAAGAACTCTTTACAGAAAATTAAAAGAATATGGAATTCAATAAGAAAATACTTTTAACTTTTGTTTTAACGGCAATCGTTCTCGCGGGGTGCAGGTATTCGTTTACCGGCGCTTCGGTTCCGCCACATCTAAAAACAATTGCAATTCCTATTTTTAAAGACCGTAGCGGCTCGGGAGAACCTACTTTAAGAGACGACTTTACCAATCAGCTTATTCAAAAATTTATTGACGACAATTCTCTGCAAGTAACCGACAAATCAAATGCAAACGCGCTGCTTGAATGCACCATTATTTCCCTGCGGGATGCCCCCGCTATTATTTCCGGCGGGGAAAAAGTTACCACAAGACGTGTTACAATTACAGTTCAAGCGGTTTACAAAGATTTGGTTAAACGCAAAACAATATTTAATAAAAATTTTTCAAACTTCGGCGATTACAATAACGAAGGTGACATTCAAACGCTTAGGGAACAGGCAATTCAAAAGGCGGTTGATTTAATCACCGACGACATTTTATTAGCTGTTGTTTCAAACTGGTAAGAGGTTTAAGGGGTTATGGCTATTGACGAAATTATCTTGATCGTTTACATTTTTTCTTTAACCGTGCTGCTTATTTTTGCAAGCCACGGTTTCGTGATGCTTTACTACCACAGGAAATACGGCGTCAAAGAACCTGTAAGTAATAAGGACTTTGAGCCTGCGGACATGGTAACAATTCAGCTTCCTATTTACAACGAGTACTACGTTGCCGAAAGGCTTATTAATAAAGTGTGTGAAATTGATTACCCGCGCGATCTCCTTGAAATTCAGGTGCTTGACGACTCTACAGACGAAACGGTAGATTTGGTCAAACGGCTTGTGGAAGAAAAGCAGGCGGAAGGTTTTAACATTAAACAAATCCACCGCGAAAACCGCAAGGGCTTTAAGGCAGGCGCGTTGAAAGAAGGACTGGCAAAAGCACAAGGCAAATTCATTGCTATTTTTGATGCGGACTTTTTACCGAAAAAAGATTTTTTAAAGAGAACGTTACCTCACTTTCATTCGCCGGAAATAGGACTTGTGCAAACACGTTGGGAACACCTTAACGAAGATTATTCCCTGCTTACCAAAATTCAGGCTCTTGCTCTTAACGGTCACTTTGTGATTGAACAAAAGGTTAGAAACCAA
>JALWGH010000147.1 GCA_027013735.1 Melioribacteraceae bacterium | reverse complement strand
TCGAAGGAAAATTAAAAAAGAAAGAACTCTTAAAAGACAACGTTTACGTTGACAAAATTTCCGTAACGCTTGTTGAGCCGATTATCCGCGACGAAGTTGCATCGTGGAAAAAGCACAACGTTCAATATACTTTCATTAAAGAATCCAACGAGTGGGAAACCATTTTAATTACCTTACTGCCGTGGATTTTAATTATCGGCGTGTGGGTGCTGTTTATGCGCAGGATGCAAGGAGGCGCAGCCGGAAGCCGCGGTATTTTCAATTTCGGTAAAAGCCGTGCCAAAATGTTTTCCGAAAACCAGATGAAGGTTACGTTTAAGGACGTTGCCGGCGCTGACGAAGCAAAACAGGAGCTCGAAGAAATTATTGAGTTTCTGAAAGAGCCAACTAAGTTTCAAAAATTGGGCGGAAAAATTCCGCGCGGCGTTTTGCTCTTAGGCCCTCCGGGAACGGGTAAAACGCTTTTGGCAAGAGCCGTTGCAGGCGAAGCGGGCGTTCCTTTCTTTACAATAAGCGGCGCGGACTTTGTTGAAATGTTTGTGGGTGTTGGCGCAAGCCGTGTTCGGGATTTGTTCGAGCAGGGCAAGAAAAACGCTCCGTGCATTATTTTCATCGATGAGATTGACGCCGTAGGAAGACACAGAGGCGCCGGACTTGGCGGCGGACACGACGAGCGCGAGCAAACATTAAACGCTCTGCTTGTCGAAATGGACGGCTTTGAACAAAACAGCAGCGTTATTATTATTGCTGCTACAAACCGTCCCGATGTTCTCGACCCTGCATTACTGCGCCCGGGAAGATTCGACAGGCAAATTGTTGTTGACCGCCCAGACGTAAAAGGCAGGGAAGGAATCTTGAAAGTTCACACAAGAAAAATTCCTTTGGACAACGACGTTGATTTGAAAATATTGGCAAAAGGTACGCCGGGACTTGCCGGCGCCGAGCTGGCAAATCTCGTAAACGAGGCAGCTTTGTTAGCAGCCCGTAAAAATAAAAATAAAGTTTCAATGGAAGATTTTGAGGAAGCCAAAGACAAAGTAATGATGGGCATTGAGCGAAAGAGCATGATTATTTCCGAAGAGGAAAAGAAAACAACCGCCTATCACGAAATCGGGCACGTCCTTGTTGCAAAAATGCTTCCCGAATCCGATCCTGTTCACAAGGTTACAATTATTCCGCGCGGCAGGGCGCTTGGCGTTACTCATTACTTACCAATGGACGAAAAGCACACGTATTCAAAAGAATACATTCTTACGAAAATCACAACTCTTCTCGGTGGCAGGGCTGCCGAGTTAATAATATTTAACCAGCTAACCACGGGCGCAGGGAACGACATCGAAAGAGCAACTGAGCTTGCACGCAAAATGGTTTGCGAATGGGGAATGAGCGAAAAGCTCGGGCCTCTTGCCTACGGTAAGAACGAGGAAGAAATTTTCCTCGGCAGGGAAATCACAAAGCAACAAAACTACAGCGAAAAAACCGCGCAGCTAATTGACGAAGAAATTAAAAGCATTGTTTCTTCGGCAATGGACAAGGCGCTAAAAATATTGAAAGACCACATCGATTTGTTACACAAACTGTCGAATGAACTTTTGGAAAGGGAAATTCTCGACGGCGAAGAAATCGATATGATTATCCGCGGCGAGGAACTCCCTCCCGTAATACACAAAAAAGAAAACAACGGCAACGGGAAAGAAGAAAAGGAAGAAATTCCCGAACATGTGAAAAAGCTCCTTGAAGAAAGACAAAAGGGGAAATCCGCGAGTGGAGAAAAAGACGTAGAGAAGGATAATGGAGAATAACGGCAGCGCTACTATTGACTACAAGAAAGAGTTAGTCCGTAAAGCTATTCACATGATTTCCCTTTCTATTCCCGTAATTTACTATTACATTCCGAGGGACGTAGCGGTTGACATTCTTGTACCGCTCGTCCTTATTTCGGTTACAATTGATTTGGGGCGTTACGTTTTTCCTTCGCTGGCAAAATGGTTTTACAGTTGGTTCGGTTTTCTTCTTCGCAAACACGAAGTTGACAAAAAAAAGAAAAACTTAAACGGGGCATCCTACGTTTTAATTTCCGCATTGATTTGTATTCTGATTTTCCCTAAAATAATCTTTGTTACCGCATTTACGGTTTTAATAATCGGCGATATCGCCGCGGCTTTGATTGGCAGGCGTTTCGGCAAACACAAATTCCTTGCCAAAAGTCTTGAGGGGACATTAGCCTTTTTTGTTTTTGCAAGCATTGCCGTAATGCTGACGCCAAAAGTAATGTACTTCCCCGGCGAATATTTTATTGCCATTGTCGCCGTTGCATTCGGCGCAATAGGGGAAAATATTTCCTACGGCTGGGCGGACGACAATCTTGTAATCCCTTTGACGGTGGGATTTGTCCTGTGGGGACTTTACATTTGGTTGTACCCCAATCTCAGCCTTATTTTGCCAAATGTCCCCGTTTAATTGGAAACAAGCCAGCCACTCTCTCTGTATAATTCCCGCAATTAAAAATAGGTGTGACATGAAAAGAATATTTACATTCCTCGCAGTTGCAATAATCGGCTTTGCGCTGGCTTCTTGCAATGTGAAAAAGCCGGCGGTTGGCTTGGAAGATGAGATTTACGTTTTTGCAGACTCCACGGATTACTACAATTTGGAAGGAACTCTTTTGGACGTGTTTGCAAAAATCATCTACACCCCCCAGCCGGAAAAGCTGTTCAAATTAAAACGCAAGGACATTTCACTTTTGGGTGAATATCAGGACAGGAAAAACATTATTATTGTTGCTCCATTAGATAGCAAAGGCGAAACGGCTAAGTATATTAAGGGAATCCTCGATTCGAATGTAACAAAACTTGTAATGAAAGATTCCGTCCACGTCATCAACAAATACGACTTGTGGGCAAAGAATCAATTGGTTATGATTTTAACCGCCCCCACAATGGAGAAACTTAAGAAAGACATCTTGTTCGACCACGACAGATTGGTTAAGTATTTTCAGAAAATTTCCAACGAGAGACTTTACCAAAAACTTTACGCCCCAATTTACGAGAACAAAAAACTCGAAGCTAAGTTACTCAAAAAATACGGTTGGTTGATTTACGTCCAAACGGATTACTTGCTTGCAAAGGACGATTCGCTGAACAATTTTGTTTGGCTCAGGAGAGCCCCAAATACTAACGTTGAGCGTTGGGTGTTTATTAACTGGATTGACAACGCAAGCCCTGTTTACTTGAACAAAGATTCCGTTTACGCACTAAGAAACAGACTTACGAAAAAATATTACAGAGCAACCGACGACACGAGTTACGTTGAGATTGCGGACGATTACATCACGACCACACCGGTTAATTTCAAAGGTCGCTACGCTTTGATGACGCAAGGTTTGTGGAGAATGACAGACCAAAGCATGGGCGGACCTTTTGTTAATTACACTTTTTACGACGAGAAGACTCATCGCATTTACATGCTGGACGCTTCCATCTATGCGCCAAAGTACAGGAAGAAACAAATTATTCAACAGGTGGACGTTCTGCTGCAATCTTTTATGACGAAAGACCAAGTTAGCAAAGACAAATACGATGATTTAATGGACGAATTAGATTAGCATCCCCCATAGACTTCCCCTAATCCCCAGCCCGGTCGTTTTGTGCGGCCGGGTTTTTTATTTTAAAAATGGTAACCAATCCGTACTGAAATTTCAGGAATAAAACGGGGCGTGGAATAGAAAGAACCGTCTATTTCAAGATTGCGATCGCCCAACACACGCAAATGTCCTGCAAAGAAAGGATTTAAATAAAATGAATGAGAAAAGAACCAGAGGTACCCGAAAGAACCCGTTAAAAAATAATCATTGAATTCACCTGTGGCTTCCGTGTAATAATTTTGCACGGAGCCTTGAGAGGCTTCTGCGCCAAGGCTAAACCAAATTCCGTTCAAACGAATTCCTGTGGTAAATGGAAAGTAATCAAAATAGACGCCAAAACTTTTAAAGGCAAGATTTCTGAAATCCCCGTCGTTTACAAATTCCGGCGGGTATTTAAGGGAATAGTTTGCACGTAATTTAAAGTAATAATAGCTCAGCCAAAAACTTCCGTCGTAGCCACCGTAATAATAAGCAACCGGATCAATAGAAACGCCCGCATTGAACTCCGAAGTTTTCCAACTTAAAACCCCTTTGGTAGAATCGGTAACATTTTGCGCTTTAATATTGAAAACACTTGCAAGGACAAATAAAATCAACAATTTTTTCATATCTTACCAATACTGTTTTTTTGAATGTTAAAATTATTAAAAATTCAAGTTAAATGAGAGTCTTTTTAATTTCACTGTTTTTGCTTTTGAACGTTGCCAAAGAAGGCATTGCAAAAGACAACTTTCGCGATTCGCTTATTACCGCAGGCATTCGTCAAATTTACAATATTAAATTTGCCCAAGCGGATTCCACGTTTAAGTTGATAATGCGAAAATATCCCGAAGACCCTGCTGGAGTCTTCTTTGACGCAATGATTGACTGGTGGCGGATAATGTTGGATTTGACGGACGAAGAATACGACGACAAATTCATTAAAGGACTAAACAAAACCATTGACTTTTGTAACGAGATTCTGGACAAAAATCCCGACAACGTAGATGCTCTGTTTTTCAAAGGCGGTGCGCTTGGTTTCCGTGGTCGTCTTTACTCAATACGGAAAAAATTTTTCCAAGCCGCACTGGACGCAAAAGAAGCTCTGCCGCTTGTTAACAAAGTTTACGAACTCGACCCTGACAACAAAGACGTAATATTGGGCTTTGGAATTTACAATTACTACGCAGTTGCCATTCCCGAAAAATATCCTTTCATCAAACCATTTATGGTTTTCTTTCCCGGCGGAAATAAGAAAAAAGGCTTGGAGCAATTGAAGGAAGTTGCAAATCACGGGCGTTATGCAAAATTTGAATCCACTTATTTCCTCTTACAAGTTTATTACGGCTTCGAAAAGCAATTCGACTCGGCTTTGGCTTACGACAAAAGATTAATTTCACAATTCCCCGACAACCCAGTGTTTAATGCTTACCACGGCAGAATATTTGCTCACAAAGGGCAATGGAAAAAAACAGCGGAAATTTTCAGGGGGATTTACAACAAGTGCATTGCGGGGCTTCCCGGCTACAACGAACGCATTAAACGGGAAGCAAGTTATTACATCGGCAATTGGTACAAAATTGACGGGCAAATGGATTCCGCCGTTGTTTATTTGAGAATTGCAGAGTTGCTCTCGGAAAAATTAGACCAAAAGAAACAAACGGGCTTTCTTGCCAACTCCTTGCTTTACCTTGGAATGGCTTACGACGATTTGGGTTATAGGCAGCTTGCAATTGAAAAGTACAAGGAGACTTTGAAAGTAAAGGACTTCCACAATTCTCACAAAATTGCAAAGGAATATTTAAAACAACCTTACGTCCACTGGAAGCACAGGAACAAAAAGAAAAAGAATTAAAAAGAAGTTGTTACTCCGAATCTGTGCAATCCGCCAATTGAACCGAGCGAAGAGAAAGCATAATCAATTCTGTAAGTCTTTATTTTAATTCCCACGCCGATGCTTAAGCCCGCCAGCCCTGCGCCGGAAACAATTTTCAAATCCTGCCTTCTCTCGTTGTCGTAACCGAAACGGAAGCGGAGAACTTTGCTGATTCTCAGCTCACCGCCGAGACTGAAATATTTCAACCTTTCCTTAAAGTCAACTCCGTTTTTATTCAGCTTATTAATGGAAAAATAAAAAGTAAACGGCAGATGAGCTAATGTTTTTGCGGCTCCGAGCCTCACGTCCAATGGAAGACTTTCCTTAATTCCCGCGTAAGAAGAGATTTGGAATCCGGCGTTCAATGCCGAAAAACCAATGCTCCATTTGGATTCGGGAAAAACGTAAAGCGCGCCCAAATCAAAAGCCAGCGCGGTTGAAGACATGTTGTCAATTCCCGAATAAATAAATTTTACGTTTGTGCCGTAATAAAAATTTTTATCTATTTCGTTTGCGTAGCCTGCCACAAAAGCAATATCCGCGGCTCCGAACTCGCCCGTCTTGTTGCCGAATTCATCCGCTTTGGTAAACTTGCCGTAATTAACGTACGTTACCGCTCCCGTTAATCTTCCGATGCCCTTGACTTCCTGTGTGTAAGCTACACTTGCAGAGTTGATGTCAAGGAGGTGTTTCAGATAAGAAAAGGAGACTTGCCGTCCCTGCAAGAGATTAAGCCCTGCCGGATTGTAAAAAACCACATTGGGGTCATCGGTGTTTGCGACAAACGTTCCTGCAAGCGCTGCCGCGCGTGGGCTTACGTCCATTCGCAAAAAATCGAAAACAGTTTGGGAGTAAAGCGTACCCGAAAAAACCAGTAATGTAATTAAAATTATTTTCTTCATAATTTCCTAAAATTTAATCTCGATATTAAATATATTCGAGCATAAAGGCAAGGGGATTTCTTTTTGACCTTTTTTAATTTGTCGGCGCAGGTTTAAAATCGGTGGCAGAAGGGTACAAGTTTAAATTTGGTGGCAAAAAATATACGCTTCAATTATTTTAAAGAGTATTCTCCTTTTTTCCTCGGAACTCTCCCCCTGTTCAAACCAAGCTGAAAATTCCGGCGCAGCAGAATCCCCCTCTCTTCGTAAGAGAGGGGGAAAAAGGGGGTGAGTTGTCAAAAAATTTTCTCCTAAATCAACCTTATTTTATTATTTTCCCATTTTTTGAATTTTGTCAAACACTCCCAAAAGTCATTAGATTTTTAAGGATCTAATGACTTTTGGGGGTTAAATTTTATCGCTTATTCTTATTAAATCTTCCGTTGATTTTTTGGTTATTTCCCTCATTATTTTTTGCAGTATTTCCTAACCTCAAACTTTTGCCACCGATTTTAAACTTGTACCGGCAGAAGAAGAAAAAAGAAATAAGAAATTTCTTTTCGCTAGACGCGAGAAGTAAGACGTCCGTCTTCGCCCTCGCTTTGCTCGGGCTACGCCGTGACAAGCGAGACGCCCTATTTAGAGAATAGAGAACAGTTAGCAGAGAACAGAGACTTGAGACTCGTTACGCGTAACTTAAGACTTATTTAATTGAAAGTTGAAAATGGAAAGTGGAAAGTTAAAAAATTGGTGAACAGAGAACAGATAACAGTGAACCAAGAAAAATGATTATTACATTGGATTTCTTGGGGTTATCTCATCCAATTATCCAAAAATCCATTCATCCAAAAGTATTATTCAAAGGCTCATGACTAAAAATACTTTGTTCTTATTTTCCCAAACAAGCTCCCTATTGAGAAAAGAACGCTCCGCTAGCGGCGGAGCAAATGACCGAGGACGATTTAAGGGAACTCGTTAATGACGCGACGCCGAAGGCGGAGCAAATGACAAACATTAATAAAAGGGAGAATTTTAAACCTACCCCCGAAAATTATTTAACTTTTATTGCTCCTTGTTTCCTTATCTTAATTTCAAACATTTCACTCCCGGGTAAAGCTTCTTTTAATAACTCTCTGTAATTCTTAACGGAACTCCGAGGCAGCAAAACTAATATTGTGCCCGCAAAACCGCCGCCGTGAACACGGCAAGCTCCTTTTCCTGTTTCTTTAATAAACCTTTCGGTGACCGCCAAAGAAAGTGCAATTTCCTGTTTTTCAATCTCTTTGTTGGAGTAAATGTTTTGAAGAAATTTAAATGACGAATCTCCCGACTCCCGAATAAGCGAAAGAACATTCTCCAAGTTCTTTTCCCGTAAGGCGGCAAACATACGGTCAACCCTATCGTTCTCGTCAAAGTAATGCAGTGCTCTTAAAACCGCCCTGTCTCCAACCGCTTTCCGAAGCTCGCTTATTTTTGCAATTAAATCCGCGGCATTAATTTCACGTAAAACTTCTTTTCCCAATTGCCGTGCAACTAATTTCATCTCCGCGGGGATTGCAGCGTATTCCACCGTAAGATTTTCGTGACCGCCTTTGGTTTTAACAATTAATATTTTGTAGCCGGATTCTTCGAAGTCGAAAAAACTTTTTTTGATTTCGGGGTTGTCGGGGTTCTGAAAATCAATAAACACAACGCCCCCTTCCGCACAGGCAATTTGGTCCATTAAGCCGCACGGTTTTCCGAAGAAAACATTTTCCGCGTACTGCCCGATTTTTGCCAGCTCCGTTTTTTCAATCTCTCCGTTGTTGAAAAGATGATTTAATATTGTTGCAATTAAAATTTCAAACGAAGCTGAAGAACTCACCCCCGAGCCGGGAGGAACCAAACTTGTAATTGCCGCATTAAATCCGCCCATGCCGTAGCCTGCATTTCCAAAGCCAGCAACCACACCGCGAATTAAAGCATTCGTTGTTCCTTTCTCCTCAATTGCGGGCTCAAGATTTTCAATATTAACAACAAAAAGTTTATTGTAATTTTCCGAGTAAAGCCTGATTACATTCTCGTTGTTTTTTTCCGCCATGGTAACGGAATCGAGGTTAACGCCTGCCGCTATTACCTTTCCGTTGTTGTGATCGGTGTGATTACCGATTAGCTCAATCCTTCCGGAAACACTGAAGAAAGAAACGTTCCCCGCCTCGCCGAAATGCTTTTCGAATCCGTCGGCTAAGCGTGAATAGCGCTCAAACTGAAATTCAAGCGTTTTTTCTTCCGCTCCGTAAAGTTCAATCAAGGACTGCCTGAGTTCTTTCAAGTCAAAACCCATTTTCAGACAAATTACTTTTTAATGATTTTCAAAAGCTTAACGCCGTGCGCCGGAATTCTGCAAGGATAAGTGTGCGCAAAAACGCCGATATTCTTTTGTTTCCACACATCACGGAGAATTACTTCCCAGCTAAAACCAAGCCCGACAAGGTCAAGCACAAAATCATTGTTCTTAACGCTCGTGTTGAATATTCCCACGGCAGTTGTGCCGTCCGCAAGAGGCTTCTTCCAAATTTGAATGCTGTCTTTGTTAAACACACGCGACGCTTGTTTGCCGAGCTTGTCCTGATCGATTGCAATTACCTCGTCGTTCGTAATAAGATTCAAAGTAAAGTCGTCAAGTTTTGTTAAGTCGTTACCGAGTAACAACGGCGCTGAGAGCAAAGCCCACAAGCTCATGTGTGTATATTGTTCGTCCGGCGTTAGTCTTGTACGGTGGAGATTCGGCCCCCAGCCGACCCAGCCAAGCACAAGCATATCGGGGTCGTTCCAATGCCCGGGTCCTGCGTATTTTTCCAGTCCCGCTTGACCGAAACCTATTTGGTAAAGCCTGTTCCAATCGTCCCAAATGTCGCCTGTAGTGCGCCAGAGGTTGCCTCCGACTTTCTCTCCCCACTCCCAAACTTTGCCATTGCCGTATTCGCAAAGGGAATAAACAATGTCCCTGTTAATTTTCATCAGGGCTTTGTGCATCTTAATGTAAGGCGGCATTAGCTCTTCAACCGAATTTTGGTCTTTCATCATTTTACGATAAGAACACAAATCGTATTTCAGGTAATCAATTCCCCATTTGGCAAAAGTTTTTGCATCCTGCAATTCGTGACCGTAAGAAGCTGTGTAACCTCCGCAAGTAAGCGGACCCGGAGAAGAGTAAATGCCGAACTTCAAGCCGAGGGCGTGAATATCCTTTCCCAATTTTTGCATATCCGGGAATTTTTCGTTTGTGAGAATTTCGCCGTTCCTTTTCCTCTTCGGCTTTTTTGAATTTCCGGGTATCTCCCAACCGTCGTCAATATTGATGTAAGTCCAACCGTGGTCTGCCAGACCCGTATTAACAAAGGCTTTTGCGGCATCGTAAACTTTCTTTTGCGAAACACTCAATCCCCAGCAGTTCCAACTGTTCCAGCCCATTGGCGGCGTGAGTGCAAGTTTGTTGCCGATTACAATCTCAAGCGTTTTAGTGTCCGTCCCCAAAGTATTTTTAACTGAAATTTTAACTTCGTACTTTCCTGCTTTTGAGACTTTTCCCGTAATAATTCCCGTGTTCGCATTTAGAGTTAATCCTTCGGGAAGTCCTTCCGCCGAAAATTTCAACGGTCTTTTACCTGTAGCTGCAATTCTGTAAAGAAAAGGTTTGTTAATCCTTTCCCCGTAAACCAAAGCGCCGTTTATTTGAGGAGTTTCTTTTACCGGCGGAGTTAAAATGTAGGGGACGCCTTCGGTAATTATTTTCTCCTCATCGTTTTTAAATTCAAACTCGTATTCTACTTTTGCCGATTCTTTTGGTTTGTCAAAAGTGAAAGAAAAATAATTTTTACCTTTGGGAGGCAGACTCATCGGGACTTCCTTTTCGTAAAGCTTTTTGTCCGTAATATTATCTACCACATTAACGCTAAATTCTCCTTCAATTGTGTAATTTTTTGAAATGTTTTTCACAACGATTTTCTTTTCGAACTGTTTCCCAAAACTTTTAAAATCTCCATTGTTGTAAATGATTTTCACGTAATCTTTGTAAGATTGCATTCCAATGCTGAGTTCTCCGGCAAAGATTCCTCCGGCACCGCCCCAGTCAAAAACTCTTACTGCAATTACATTTGTGTTGTCCCATTTAATTAAACCGCTTTTTAATGGCAACGAGTAACGTCTTTGTTCGTTCCAATAGGAATTTTTTAAATCTTTAAAGTCATTTGCCGGTTTTGTTCCGGGTTTAACGTTTTGCAAATTTTCCCCGATTAAGACACCGTTGAAAAACACCTGATCAAAATCATCAATTTTACCGAGCTTAACAATCAGGCTGTCCTTCAAATCCGCTTCGTCCCGAATACTTGAAGGAATCACAACCTTTGTCCTGTACCAGGCAAATCCGTTAAGTCTCGGGTAACCTTGTTTTTCCCACGGTTCGTAAACGCCAATGCTTTTCCACGAAGAATCGTTGTACTCCGGTTTTGCAAATTCCAGATTGTCGCCCGGATGAAAAAGCCAGCCTTTGTCAAGACTAATAACCGTCGGGGCTTTCTTCTCCTCACATCCCGAAAGTGCAATAATAACAGTCCCAAACACAATTAACATTAAAACTATTGTTGCTCTTTTAAACATTTCGCCTCCTGCTTAATAAAATTATTTTGTTGAACTTAAGCCGAAAAAGGACTAATCCGTAAACCAACACCAAAAAATATTCTATTAAAATTTAATTCCAAAACATTTTTTGCCGACTGTACAAAACAAAGAAACCGTAAATAAGAATTTTTTCTCCGCCAGACGCGAGAAGCAAGACGTGAGACGTTATTCATTGTGGATAATGCGGAGTGACATCTTTGTAACCACAAGTTTCAAAACCGAGGAGACACAACACCAACGGAGAAATCGAAAAAGATTTTATTTAGAAATTTAAACTTGTTTTTTTAATCAATTAGAATATCTTAAACAATTAAAAGAAAACGCATTTTTTAAAAGTGTCAAAAAACAATATTGAATACCGTGAAAAAGAATTTTGAAAATAAGAAAAAATTGCCTCTACGATTGTTCGCTAATTTTCCACAAAATTTTATTAACAATGAAGAAGGAAAAGAACAAGAGAAATTAACTCCCATTGTTAAAAAGCTTAAGGGAATTTTAAAAAATAAAAATGTTACGGAGGGAGATTACAAGAAATATCTTGAAAATAAATACTTGTGATAATTTAGGGAAAACTACACCACCTTGAAATTGTTCCCCCAACCAAAAATTAAAAATTTTTTCACCTGCCTACCGTCAGGCGAGTTCTTAATTCTTCATTATTTAAATACCTTCTTGCGTTTAACAAATAATGTATTATTTTTTGTTAATAATTTTGTCTTTAATTGGACATTACCAAGACTACTTAATTTTTTCGGGAGGAAAAGAAAATGGCTATTCAAACAGTAAATCCTGCA
>JALWGH010000146.1 GCA_027013735.1 Melioribacteraceae bacterium | reverse complement strand
AAGGAAGGTAATCCTTCAATTTTTTTTTAGTTGCAGGATGAACCGCCTCCGGTTTCAGTTCCAAGAGTGGCGCAATAAAAAAATCCCTTTCCGTTAAATACTTATGCGGAATGGTAAGCAAGTCCGTTTCCAAAACCAAGTTACCGAACATCAAAATGTCGATGTCAATCTCCCTCGGTCCCCAGCGGAAGGTTTGTTTACGTCCCATTTCCTTTTCAATATTTTTAACGGTTCTCAACAATTCTTCCGCCGTAAGCGTAGTGTTTACAAGCACAACTTGATTGAAAAAATTTTCCTGCTCCTCAACGCCGAAAGGCAAAGTTTCGTAAACGGAGGAAACTTGCTCAACAGTTACCTCCTTTTGCTGATGTAATAACTTGACGGCTTCGCTCAAATAAAAAAGTTTGTCGCCCACATTCGAGCCAAGGGCAAGAAAGGCTTCGGTCATTTTTTTCTTTCCTTAACCACTTCCGCTTCAACGTAATCCAAAACCCCGCCGACTGGCACATTGTTTTTTCTGATTCTCACGGAAATTTTTTGAATTTGCGGAAATTGTTTCAGCAGATTTTCGGCAAGGCGTGTGGCAATTGTCTCAATCAAAAAATATTTTTTGCCGTTAACAATTTCCGTCATATAGCGGTAAACTTTTTCGTAGTTAATTGTCTTTTCCAAATCGTCGGTTGCCGCAGCTTCGGAAAAATCGGTGTAAATGTCCACGTCCGCTTCAAACTTTCCGCCGATGTGCTGTTCTTCTTTCATTGCGCCGTGGTAGGCATAAAAAGAAGCGTTCTTAATTCTAATAACATTCATTCGCGCTTAATCCTTTTCTTAAAATAAACAAACATTGATTCCAAATTGGCAAACAGGATTCCCGCCAAAACCAATCCGCTGCCTAAAATAACCTGATGAGAAAAAACTTCATTTAAAATAACAGCGCCTAAAATTAAAGCAATAATCGGAGTAATGAAAGAGGTCAAAGAAAGTATTATTACATTGATTCTTTTCATCAGCCAATAATAAATGGTAAAAGTGAGTACGGTTCCGAAAAATGCGAGGTAAACCACGGAAAGAACCGCCTTGGAATCTACTTTCAGGCTTGCCGTGTTTTCGAATACCGCTCCCCAAATCAACATTATTATTCCGGCAATAATCAAAGGCAGGAGATTCATTGAGAGCGGATTTAACCGCGTTCCTTGCTTTTTAATTAACACTGCAATCCAGCCTTGCATTGCCGAGCTAACCAGAACCGCCGTCATTCCGTAAACGTATTGTTCAAGTCTAAATTCAAGTCCTTCGGAAAAAATGAAATAAATCCCAACGAACCCCACAAGAATTCCGATCATTTTGCCCAAACCTACCTTTTCTTCGCGAATCATTATTTTTGAAAAAATAGCCACAAAGAATGGAAATGTTGCAAACAGAATGGACGCCAAGCCCGAAGGAATAAACTGTTCCGCCCAGTAAACCAACCCGAAAGGAATCACAAAGGAAAAGATGCCCATTATCCAGTAGAGTTTAATTGCTTCTTTGTCCGTTTGTAATTTTACCCCTCTGATGCGCATAATCGAATAAATAAAAAATGCGGCAACAACGAATCTCGAGCCGGCGGCAATCATCGGCGTTAGGGAATCCAGCCCGATTCTAATAGCCAGCCAAGTTGAACCCCAGAGCAAACAAATAAAAACGTAACCGGAGTAAATTTTCAGATTTTCGCTACTCATTTTCTCCTTTCATCATAATAACCGCAAAACCCCTTCCTGATTTTTTGCCGTCGCGGCGGTAAGAATGCAACACATCCTTTGCCTCGTAAGTACACAAATCCGAGCGCTCAATGTTCTGCTCGGGAATGCCGCTTTCCAAAAGCATTTTGTAATTAAAACCCGCAACGTCGAGGAAGAGTTTGCCGTTCTTACTTTTCACAAATTCTGTCGGGAATTTTTCCGCCACTTCAACGCCTACCTCGTAATGGTCAACGCAAATCGAAGGACCTAAGTAAGCAACAACGTTTTCCGGCTTTGTGTTAAATTTTGCTTTCATTTTCAGAATGGTTTTAACAGGAATTTTTTGGAAAGCCCCGCGCCAACCGGAATGAACGCCTGCAATAACTTTATTTTCGTAATCGTACAACAAAACGGGGGTGCAATCGGCAATGGAAACGGCAAGTGCAATATTCTTTTTGTTCGTAATCATTGCGTCGCTCTTGCCCTGATTTCCCGGCGCGTTTACAATCTTTACAATATCGCTGTGAATTTGCTCCTGAAACGCTGCTCTTGAATAATCCGTGCCCAGCAAACGGAAAAACTTTTGCCTGTTTTCCAAAACTTTTTGCGGGTCGTCGCCCACGGAAAAAGAGAGGTTAAAACCGAATAGATCGTTTGCGTCCGAAAAATCCATTGTGCTAACGCCGTGTAGCAGATTTCCGAATTTATTTAAAATTTGGCTGCGAATAATTCTCATTTTAGCTTAAATTTTTAAAAACGAAAATCAAAAATAGCGATTAGAGGAGTAGTCTCAAAAAGCAGATAACAGATAACAGTGAACAGTAAACAGAGACTTAAGACTTATTCAATTGAAAGTTGAAAATGGAAAGTGGAAAATTGAACGCTTCCTTCTCGTCAATTCTATCCAAATATCCAATTATCCAGTCATCCAAAAGCACTCGTGGCGCGCGACTAAACGGGATTCTTGCATGATTGGATAAGTGCATTATTGGATGGTTTTAACTCTGATTATTTTTTTATTGTAATCAACCATTCATTAACCGAGATCCAACCATCCAATTATCCAACCATCCATTAATCCAAGGTACCCAGTTCGAGACCTGCGGCTGGGTTCGTATTGTGAATTCGAGACTCTGTACTTGCCACTAATCTTTTCGTAATTGGGAAACGCTAAAATGTTCGAAAACCGTTTTGGCTTTTGCTTTGCCGATTGATTCGGTTAGTTTTTCCAAGGAGGCATTTTTTATTTGTTTAACGCTACCAAAATCTTTCAGAAGTTTTTCCGCCGTGGCGGGACCAATTCCTTTTATTTGCGTCAATTCAGTAACAAGTGTTCTTTTGAACCTCCTGCTACGGTGAAATGTAATTGCAAAGCGGTGGGCTTCGTCCCTGACCTGCTGCAAAAGTTTAAGGGACGAAGACGTTTTTGGAATTGTTTGCGCCTCGGAAATTCCCGGGTGAAAAATTTCCTCCAAACGTTTTGCAAGACCAATAATATTAAAATCCTTAAATCCTATTTTTTTGAGCGTGGCAACTGCAACGGAGAGTTGTCCTTTACCGCCGTCAACCATAATCAAATCGGGCAACGGCTCGCCTTCCTCTTTTAGTTTGGAATACCTGCGCTCAAACACTTCTTCCATACTGGCAAAGTCGTCCGGTCCCTCAACGCTCTCAATGATAAACTTTCTGTACAAACTTTTTTTAGGCTTGCCGTCCACGAACACAACCATACTTGCAACCGAATCCGTCCCCTGCAAATTGGAAATGTCGAAGCACTCTATTTTGCGTGGAATTACTTTTAGATTCAAATCCCTTTTAAGCGCGGAAAGCACGTAAGGCAGATTCCCCTCCTTTTTCATCTTCTGCAATTGAATTTCTTTCAGGTAATAAATCGAGTTTTGCTTGCACATTTTTAACAATGATTTTGCCTCGCTGGCACGCTGCGGAATCTTAAATTTCACTTTCCTGTCGCTTTTTGAATTCAGCCACTTGAGCAAGGCATCCTTGTCGGAAGGAACTTTTTCGAGTAAAATCTCGCGCGGGATTTCAACAAACTCGCCGTAATAAAATTTTAATATTGAAGAAAGAACCTCCGCCTCTTCTTCCCCGCCGAGGATGTTCAAATGAAATTGCCTTTTACCTACAAGTTTGCCGCTTCTGATGTTCAACACCGTGCAGGCGGCATCCCTGCCTTCGAAAGCAGCAGTAACAATGTCGCGGTCTTCGAAATCCGTGCTGACAATTTTTTGGTGTGAGGAATAAACGTCAAGCTGTTTTATTCTGTCCCTTAGCTCAGCCGCTTTTTCAAATTGTAAATCCCGCGCCGCTTCCTCCATTTCTTTGTTCAGCTCGGCAATAATCGAATCCGTTTTACCGCGAATAACGGCAATTGCCTGCGAAACAAGTTTGCCGTAATCCTCCTGCGAAATCAGCCCTTCGCACGGCGCATCGCACCGCTTAATGTGGTAATCGAGGCAAACTTTGATTTTCTTTTTGCGGATTACTTCTTCGTCAATAAAATATTTGCAACTCCTGATTCTGAAAATTTTGTTAATCATTCTCAAGGAACGTTTCATGTTTTTTACGTCCGTGTAAGGTCCAAAATATTTTGAACCGTCGCGGACAATTTGCCTCGTGTGGAAAATTCTCGGGTAAGGTTCGTTAGTAACACGAATGTACGGGTAAGATTTGTCGTCTTTGAGATTAATGTTGTAACGTGGTTTGTATTTTTTAATTAAGTTGTTTTCAAGCACCAGAGCTTCGGTCTCGGAATCTGTGAGGATTAGTTCAATGTCCTCAATTTTATTTACAAGCGCTTTGGTTTTGGGAGAATCAAGATTTTTCTGAAAATAAGAACGAACACGGTTGCGCAAGTTCTTTGCCTTGCCGACGTAAATTACTTTACCGTTTTTGTCAACAAACTGGTAAACACCCGGATGTGCCGGCACGCTTTCCAATTTTGCCTTAAGTTTTTCGTTCATTATTTCTTAACATTACTTTTAATGCTACGAAATTTAGCGCCTACAAATGCTAAGGTCAATATTTCGGGAGCGAATTCGGAAAGCAGGGAAACCATATTAGCGAACAGTAAACAGAGAATAGTGATCAGAGGTCTTGTCCGGGAAATGGTTTATTCGAAAAACAAATTCTGGACAAAAAAAGGGGAAACAAATTTTTGTTTCCCCAATGCTAAACTTCCCGATTTTAGTCAATTCTTACATTTAATATTCTTACTCGAACTTGTAATTCTTCGGAATTACTACTATTCCCGTTTCGGAAACTTTGAATCTCTTCTTATCTTCTTCGGAGTCAAAACCGATTTCGGTTCCCGGAGGGATTTCAACATTTTTGTCAATAATCGTCCGTCTGATTCTGGCGTAACGCCCGATGTTTACATTATTCATTATTATCGAATCGGTAATGTAGCTGTAACTGTTTACCCGCACGTTGGGTCCCAAAATGGAGCGTTCGACCAAACCTCCCGAAATTATTGTGCCGTCGGTAACAAGCGAATTATAAGCACGTCCTACCCTTTCCCCTTCGTGGGAAAGCGTTTTGACCGGCGGGTACTGATACTGCATTGTTCGCAGGGGCCAATGCGAATCGTAAAGGTTAAAAACAGGATTAACGCTGATTAAATCCATGCTTGCGGCGTAGTAGCTGTCTATTGTCCCTACGTCCACCCAGTAAGGCTCTTCCTTGTCGTTTTCGTCAACGAATCTGTAAGAATAAATTGAGTAGCCGTTGTTAATCATGTAAGGAATTACATGCTTGCCGAAGTCCGAATTCTCGATTTTCTTGGATTCCATTTCTTCGAGAACTTTAATCAAAACATCCGCTTCAAAAATGTAAATGCCCATGTTCACAAAGGAAAACTCCGGCTTGTCGGGAATTGCCGGCGGGTTGCTCGGCTTTTCAATAAATTTCCTAACCTTGTAATTTTCATCAACATCAATCACACCAAAGCGGGATGCCTGCGCCTGCGGATATTCAATGCTGGCAATGGTTAAATCGCTTTTCATGTCGGTGTGGTAAGTTAACATCTTCAAGTAATCCATTTTGTAAATGTGGTCTCCCGAAAGGATTAGCACGCGTTTGAAATTTCCGTCAAGAATTAAATTAATATTTTGGTGAATGGCGTTAGCCGTTCCCAAATACCAATTGTTGCTTGTCTTAAATTGCGGCGGAACTGTGTAAATGAATTCGCCGAGAGCGGGGTTAAAAATGCTCCATGCCTCAAACAGATGCCGGGTAAGAGAATCACTCTTGTACTGGGTAAGCACGTAAATTTTCCTCATTCCGGAATTCAAACAATTGGAAAGAGCGAAGTCGATTATTCTGTATTTCCCGCCGAACGGCACGGACGGCTTTGTGCGAAATCTTGTTAAAGGATCTAACCTCTGTCCTTGCCCGCCTGCAAGAATCATTGTAAGCGTATCGCGTAGAAGTGATGAACCGGGGTACCTCATTATTCTTCTATTTTATTTTTGGATTACTTCCGTAAAATTAATAAATATATTTTTAAGATTTAATTTTTATTTCATTTTTTTATGAGAAAAAGAAAAAAAGCCGCCGCAATAATAATAACCCTGTTCATTTTGACAACGGGAATTTTTTATTTGATTTTCAACCGGGAAATCAAGGAATTGTTTTACACCTATTCTTTGATTCACAAGTTCGACAAAGAGGCATTCACAAAAGAATTTGCCGAAAAATACATTTACCCCGGACAGAAAAATATTGACGTTCAGTCGTATCGCCTAAACATTGAAATTAATTTTAAAGAAAAGTCAATAAAAGCAACGGAGGAAATTATAGGAATAACAAAAGGAAACAGCCTTAATCAAATTCCGCTTAACTTTAGAGAAGGATTCAGGCTGACCAACGTTCTGCTCAATAATAACAAGGCAAAATTCGAATACAAAAACGATCACATCCTCATTGAGAAAAATAACAGGGACACAACTTTCGAAATAAGAATTACTTACGAAGGAAAGCCCAAGTCGCTCGGACTCGGTTCGTTTGTGTTCGACAAGCAGGACGGCTCAGATTATTTGTACACAATCAACGAACCTGTTTACGCATCCTCCTGGTTTGCCTGCAACGACCGCCCGGACGACAAAGCATTCTTTCAAATAAGCATTACAACCGATTCGTCCAAGACTTCCATTTCCAACGGAAAGCTAATTGAAATCAGAAAAAACAAGGACAAAAAGACTTACGTTTGGAAAACACTGTACCCAATGGCTACTTACCTTGCAACAATTTACTCGGGTAATTACGTACAAATCCAAGACACGGTTAATCTAAAAACACGCACAATTAAAATTAAAAATTTTGTTTTTCCTCAAGATTCTTTGAAAGCATTAAAGGACTTGAAAATAAACAAGAACGGAATTAGAGTTTTTTCGCGATTGTTCGGAGGATATCCTTTCTCAAAAGAAAAATACGGCGTAGTGGAAATTACTTGGTCTCTCGGTGGAATTGAGAACCAAACGGCAAGCGGAATAGGAAATAAATTTTTTACCGGCGCCGGTTTTTTTGAGGATTTGTTCATTCACGAACTTTCGCACCAGTGGTGGGGCAATGCCGTTACGCTAACTTACTGGGACGAAATCTGGCTAAACGAAGGATTTGCCGTTTATTCAACCGCTCTGTTCGACGAACAACTTTACGGAGAAAAATCTTTGGTAGCATATTTAAATTCAAAGCGTGGAGATTTCGAAAAAGCAACACTCGAAAATCCCGGCTCGCAAGCGTTGTTCTCCCTCACCTACAACAAAGGCGCTTGGTTTCTACACATGTTGCGTACGGAAATCGGGGATTCGATTTTCTTCAAAGTCTTAAAAGATTATTTCCAAACATTTAAGTACAAAAACGTAACCACGCAAAAATTCAAGGACCTGACCGAAAGAATTTCGCACAAAAAACTCGATTATTTTTTCGACCAGTGGCTCAACAAGAAGGGAATTCCTGTGTTGGAAATAGAATACTCGACGCGAAAACCCAATCACGACTCTGTTAGTTTAACAATTGAGCAGAAAGGCATTTACAACAACTACAAATTAAAGCTGCCATTTAGATTTATTAATCTAAGCTCGGGAAATACTTTCAATGACACAGTCTTTGTAAATTCTAAAAAGACTAAATTGATTAAATCCTTTCCCCTTCCCATTGACAGCGTTGCAATCGAGAGCAAAGATTTGCTTGTGAAAGTTAATATTAATAAAGTACCATAATGATTTTACAATATTGTAATTTGCAATTTTTTACCCAATCCTTTCTCAAAAATTTTAAAAAGAGTTGAAATTTGTACATCTATTTTTCCGTTTTCCAATCTTGAAATGTAACTCTTTTTAGTACCTGTTTTTTTCGCTAATTCCTCTTGAGTTAACCTTGCTTCTTTTCTTGCTTCTTTAAGCATCTCACCAATAATAAAAGCTTTGGAATTTTCCTCAAATTCAACTCTCGTAGGAGTGCCCGGTTCACCATATTTTATATTCAGTAATTCATCAAAATTTTTTGCATCATTTATTGTCTTCATTTCAACTTTCCTTCTTGTTGTAATGTAACATTTCAAAATCTAATTTTCAAAGTTTACAAATTTGTAAACCAACGTCAAGTTTTATATACGTTTTAATAACGAGATAATTTTAAGTTTAGAATAATGAAAAAAATCCACAGATTGAAACCTTGTAGGTGATGAAATTTTGACTATAACAAAGAGAAATAATCAAGTTAAAACCATCCAATAATGCATCCCTCCAATTATGCAAGAGTCTCGTTTTATCAAGTGTAGTGTCGCTCCGCCGGGACTCAAGTTGAAAAGATTTGTCTCTTTTGAGTCCATTAGGAACGGCACAATGTAGTATAGTTTGCTGAGCGTAGTGGGCAAACTGTGTATTTTTTACATAGCGCGCAGATTGCGAGCAATCCGTGCTACAATAAATATAACAGGGACTACGACTCCGAAGAAGTCGAAGATGTGTAGAAAAAATTAGTTGTAAATAAATTAACGATGCTGATGATACAGAAGTGTTTAGCTACTCCAATCTTATCTACTACAATGAATGACGTCCCGCTAAAGGTGTAACAAATGACAAATCCCGCTTTAAGAACCAATCAATTCCCGCTAAACGCCAGCAAATAAGCTTTGATGAACTCGTTCAACTCACCGTCCATTACAGCTTGAACATTTGACGTTTCCACATTAGTACGGTGATCTTTCACCATATTGTAAGGATGAAAAACGTAAGAACGAATTTGACTGCCCCATTCAATTTTCATTTTGCTCTTTTCGATTTCGTCCATTTCCGAAGCCTGCTTTTCGAGCTCCTTTTGGTAAAGTTTTGCCTTCAGAATCTTCAACGCATTATTTTTATTTTGCAATTGCGAACGCTCGCTCTGGCAAGCCGCCACCAATCCCGTAGGGATGTGTGTAATGCGTACGGCTGTTTCCACCTTGTTTACGTTTTGCCCGCCTTTTCCGCCCGAGCGGAATGTGTCTATTTTCAAATCCGCCGGATTAATTTCAATCTCAATCGAATCATCAACCTCGGGCATTACAAAAACGGAAGCGAAAGACGTGTGTCTGCGCTTGTTGGAATCGAACGGGGAAATGCGCACCAAACGGTGCACTCCTGTTTCGGCTTTCAAATAGCCGTAAGCAAACTCGCCCACAACCTCCAACACAGCGCTTTTAATTCCCGCCCCTTCGCCGTCAAGGCGGTCGATTAACGTAATTTTAAAATTATTTTTTTCCGCCCAACGGAAGTACATTCTCATCAGCATTTCCGCCCAGTCTTGAGCTTCCGTGCCGCCTGCACCGGCGTGAATTGTTAGAATGCAATTTTTGTCGTCGTCCTTGCCGCTGAGCATACTTTTAAATTCAACTTCCTCAATTTGCTTTTCCAATTTGGCAATGTCGTCTTGAACCTCACCTGCAAGGGTTTCGTCCTCCTCCATCTCCGCAAGCTCAATAAATTCGGCAGTTCCCGTGTACTCGTTACTCAGGTTTTCCCACAGGTCAACCCAGTTTTGCAAGGACTTAATTTTTTGCAAAATAGATTGTGCTTTTTTCTGATCATTCCAAAAGCCGGACTGCTCGGTTGCCTCTCTTAATTTTTTTATTTCTTCCTTCTTTTCGTCAACCTTAAAGATAACCTCGTAAATTCTCTATTTTCTGACGTAGCTCTTCAAGTCTCTTCTTTTCTTCAACAAACATACTAACCTCAAAAATTTTAGTCGCAAAAATAAATATTATTCGTCAATTTCCAATTCCATTCTGAGCATCGCAGCCCCGAGGGTTTTGCCTTGTGCGTCGTGTTTTAAGGAAATTGTTCCGCCGCCGCCGAGAGTATTGTGCAACAAAAAATTCAACGCCTTAATGTTTGGCAACTCAAACCGTTCCACCTCACCGAAACAAATTCCTTCGAAATGTTTTTTGACTCTTTCGACGGTTAAATATTTTTTAATTATTTCGTAACCTTTTTCGTCGTATGCAATCACGCCTACATTTGCGGCATCGCCTTTGTCGCCGCTGCGTGCGTGGGCAATGTCTCTTAATTTTATTTTCATTTTACAGCTCCAAAAATTTTACTTTCGGTTCAACCAATTCTTTCGGAATAAGAGCGGGCCAATAAGCAACCACTTCTTTCGGCTTGGGTGCTCCGCTGGCAAATCCGGTAACGCTCGGCGGGCCTGTTAAAATCAACGGCGCAATTTCCCGCCCGAATCTTCTCACTGATTCGTAATCGTCCGAGCGGACTGCAACGCGCATTTCAACCTCGTTAATGTCGTCTTCGTCCAATTGTTTCGAAAGCGGACCGTGGCAGGAATCGTAGCCGACAAATTCCGTGCGGATTTCTTCGAACTTCAATCCCAAATTATTTAACCGCTCGCGCAGGATTTTATCCGCAGCTTTGGCTTTCTTTAATGCGTCGGGCCACGAATAGGTAAGGCTTCCCACTGCGGAATACCCGCTTTCGTACGCGCAGGAAACTTTGTAGAAAGGAGTTTCCTTTTTTCCCTTAACATTGTAAACCTTAACTCTGTCCTTTCCGACTTTCTCCAATTTGATTGAAGTAAAATCGGCAACGCAGTCGGGAGTAATGTATTCGCGCGGGTCGCCTATTTCGTAAACCAACTGTTCGGAAATAGTATCGATGTCCACTCTCCCGCCGAGGGATTCGTGCTTTGTAATAATCACGTCACCGTTCGGGAACGCTTCCGCAATCGGGAAACCTATTTTAGCCATATTCGGAACGCTTTCCCAATCGGCGAGCAAGTTGCCCCCCGTGGATTGTGCACCGCATTCCAAAATGTGCCCGGCAATGGTTCCCGCCGAAAGCAAATCGTAATCTTCCTTACCCCAGCCGAATTCGTAAATCATCGGCGCAAGGGTTAGCCCAGTATCCGTTGTGCGCCCCGTAATTACAACGTCCGCGCCGCCTTGCAAAGCTTCAACAATTGGGAAAGCGCCAAAGTAAACGTTTGCGCTCAGGAGTTTGTCTTTTACCTTCAGAATCGATTCGCCCGTCTCCATGTTGTTCAGTTCACAGCCGGAGGCAATTATTTCGTCGATTCTGTCCTTGATGTTGTCGCCAACTACGACGGCAACTTTCAAATTTTTAATACCTAATTTTTCAGCAACTTTCAAAGTTTCGTCAGCGCAGGCTTCGGGATTTACTCCCCCGCCGTTGGTAATAATCTTAATTCCTTTTTCCTTGCAGACAGGTAAAATTCTTTCCATTAAAGGCGGGATGTCCCGCGCATAGCCGTGGTTGGGATTTTTGTTTTTTTGTTTTTGTAAAATCGACATCGTAACTTCGGCAAGGTAATCCATTACGAGATAATCGACGTCCCCCTCGGTAACCTGCCAATAGGGAGCGTCAATCAAGTCTCCCCAAAAGCCCTGCCCCGAGGCAATTCTGATTTTTTCTTTCATTTTGCTTTCTCTTCTAATTTCAAATTTTCTATTATGTAATCTACTAATTCATTTACACTTTTTGAACCGCTTGTTTCAAGCCACGTAATTCTTTCGTCCCTGCGGAACCACGTCAACTGCCTTTTTGCGTAACGCCTCGTATTGCGTTTAATTAACTCAACCGCTCTCGGCAAATCAATTT
>JALWGH010000145.1 GCA_027013735.1 Melioribacteraceae bacterium | reverse complement strand
GATTTAATTCCACTATTATCGGATTCCTTATTGTTGCAATCTTTATGGTTCTCTACTACCGCCGTTCGGGCGTTGTGGCAGACCTTGCATTGCTTTTTACGGTTTTGTTCATTATGGGTGTGTTGGCGGCTTTCCACGCAACGCTTACATTGCCAGGTATTGCGGGTATCATCCTAACCATTGGTATGGCGGTGGATGCTAACGTGATTATTTTTGAAAGAATCCGTGAGGAACTGGATTCCGGCAAAACGATGCGCGCTTCGATTGAAAGCGGTTTCTCGAATTCTTACTCCGCAATATTCGACGCCAACATTACGACATTCTTTACGGGTATTATTCTTTACCAATTCGGTAGCGGACCTGTGCAGGGTTTTGCTCTTACTTTAATGATTGGTATTATTTCCAGTTTGTTTGCCGCAATTGTCATTACCAAAGTCTTTCTGGAATTTATGCTTTACAAAGGAATGAAAATCAACGTTGGCGGAAGGAAACACCCGTTCCGCAATGTTAATTTCGATTTCCTCGGCAACAGAAGGAAAGCTTACATTATTTCAGGTACTTTGTTTACAATCGGAATTATCAGCATAATCTTCAGGGGACTCTCTTACGGAATCGATTTCAAGGGCGGTTCGGAAATTGCTTTGCAGTTCGATAAGCCTATTGAAATAAGTCAGGTTCGTGAAAAGGTTAGCAAGATTGGTCTCGGGAAGGTTGAAGTTAAAACCTTTGGCGGCGACAACGGAATTTTGTTAAGAACGGAATTGCAAAACATTCCGAAGAAAGTTTATCCGCAAATTCTTAATGCAATTGATGCCAAAATGAAAAAAATTATGCCGAATGTTAAATATGAAATTGTAGATTCTTCACTTTCTTCGGTAACTTACAAATTTGACAATCCGAAAATTGCAAACGAAATAACGGAGAAACTATTTAAAGCGGGATTCCAAACAAGTAAAGCAACCCGCTCTCCCGACAACAAGGAAATGGTTGTACGTGTTGGAATTTCCGATTGGATTGAGCTAAGCCTTGCAAAAGAATTCCCGAACAATCACTTCACTTTATTGAAGGAAGACAAGGTTGGACCTAAGATTGGTAAGGAATTGAAGATGGACGCAATCATTGCGATTGTGCTTGCTTTGATTGTAATACTGATTTACCTTGGCTTCCGGTTCAAGTTCGTTTTTGCAAGCGGTGCTGTTATTGCTTTGTTCCACGACGTAATGATTACGCTTGGAATGTTCTCACTCCTTTACGGTTGGGTGAGCTTCCTTAATCTCGATATTAACATCGATGTGGTTGCGGCATTCCTGACACTTGTCGGTTATTCGATTAACGACACGGTGGTTGTGTTCGACAGAATCAGGGAAGACATTAAGGTTCACAAAACCGCTCCGCTTGAGGAAAATATGAACAAGGCAATTAACAAAACTCTCAGCCGTACGATTATTACCAGTTTAACAACGTTGTTCGTTGTTACTATTTTGCTCTTCTTCGGCGGCGAGGTTCTGAGAGGATTTGCATTTACATTGTTCTTCGGTATCATCATTGGTACTTATTCTTCGGTATTTATTGCAAGTCCGTTTGTTTTGGAATATGTGAAGAAACGCAAAATGAAAATTCAATTCTAAAAATAAATTGCTTATTCAAAAGAGCCGGGCTGATGTCCGGCTTTTTTATTTTAGGACAGCATTTCTTCTTTGAATATTTCCCGCAGGTTGAAAACTGTATTTAATAAAAAATTGCTTGTGCCAAAGAGAAGCATCCTAAGTTAAAACCATCCAAATAATGCATTCCTCCAATTATCCAAGAGTTCCGTTTTAGGATTGAAGCGAAGGCTTTTGGATGAATGGATGAATGGATGAAAAAATCACAATTATTGAGTGCTAATCATTTTCTCTGTTCACTGTTATCTGTTCTCTGAAAACGTATCGCGTCTTACCTTTCGCGGCGTAGCCCGAGCAAAGCGGGGGCGGAGACTGTCTTTGTTCGCTGTTATCTTTTCGCTGCTCTCTTAATAGAACTGACGTCTATCGTCTTGCTTCTCGCGTCTAGCGTGGAGTCCATTTCTTATTTCCCGTTTCTTCTTTCTTATTTTATTTTTCTCAGTTACCAACAATTTTAATCCAGCAACATAATAATTTCTATTTGTCCTTCCTTCTTACTTTGCTATTTTTGACAATTATTTTTTTCGTAAAAAAGGTAAATAATAATGTCAAAACATATTACTATTGTAGGTGCGGGAATTGTCGGGCTGGCGACTGGCGTAAAACTATTGGAGATGAATCCCGATTTGAAGATTACTTTTATTGAGAAAGAGAAAAAAGAAGCGGCTCATCAAACGGGACACAACAGTGGTGTAATTCATTCGGGCATTTACTACAAACCAGGAAGTTTGAAAGCAACAAATTGCCGCCGTGGTTACAAAATGCTGCTCGACTTTTGCGACGAGCACAATATTAAATATGAGATTTGCGGTAAAGTAATTGTGGCTACGGACGAGCGTGAAAAGGAATATTTGAACGTGTTGTACGAGCGTGGAATACAAAACGGGCTTGAGGGAATCAAAATTATTTCGGAAGGCGAACTCAAGGAAATCGAACCTCACTTGAATGGCATTGCAGGCATTTACATTCCGCAAACAGGAATTATTGATTTTAAAGAAGTGGCTGCGGAATTTAGAAAAGTAATTGAATCCAAAGGCGGAGAATTTTTCTTTGGCGAGGAAGTAAAGAATATTAACTTAAACGCGAGTGAAGTTCAAGTTGTTACTGACAAAAACGTTCACACTTCCGATTATTTAATTACCTGTGCGGGTTTGCAATCCGATCGAATTGCTAAAATGACGCACCCGGACTTGGACTTGCGAATTATTCCTTTCAGAGGCGAGTATTACAAAATAAGGGAAGAAAAAAGAGAGCTTGTGAGAAATCTGATTTACCCCGTTCCCGATCCGGCGTTTCCTTTCCTTGGAGTTCACTTTACAAGAATGATTGACGGCGAGCGTGAAGCAGGACCGAATGCGGTATTTTCCTTTAAGAGGGAAGGTTACACGAAGTTCAGTTTTAATCTAAAGGACACTTTGGAGTCTTTCACTTGGCTTGGCTTTTTGAAAGTTGCTTCCAAATATTGGAAGACGGGGTTGGGGGAATTTTACCGCTCTTACAGCAAGGCAGCTTTTGTTAAAGCCTTGCAACGATTAATTCCCGAAATTACTGCCGGTGATTTGGAACCCGGCGGAGCAGGCATCCGTGCGCAAGCTTGCGACAAAACCGGCGGATTGCTTGACGACTTTAGCATCGTGGAGAGCGAACGCGTAACACACGTTTGCAATGCTCCATCTCCCGCGGCAACTGCTTCGCTTTCAATCGGGCATTACATTGCGGAAAAAGTAATTGAGAAATTTTAACAACGTTGCTAACAACCGTTTAAATTGCTAAAGAGACGATGTTCATTTATCTTTCGTTTCTAAAAATTTTGGAATACATTGTTGTAGCTTAAGATTGTTTGATTAAGAATAGCGCTAAAAAGAATTGAATAAAAAATTAGAAAAAATACTTCTCCTAACCGTTGATTTTATTACAATCAATCTCGTAGGAATCATTTACTTTTATTTTCGTGTAAAGACGGGCTGGTTTCACCTCTTTTCCCAGCCGGAAATGTTTTTGCCACTTCTCGTAATTTATTTCTATTGGTTAATAATATTTTTCTTTGTGGGAATGTACCGCACGTGGTTTGCCTCTTCCCGT
>JALWGH010000144.1 GCA_027013735.1 Melioribacteraceae bacterium | reverse complement strand
GAGGGTAAACGTTCCTCCGTTAAAAGAGCGCAAGGAAGACATTCCCGAATTGGCTGATTATTTTATTCACGTTGTAGCAAAAGATTTAAACCTGCCTCCTATTAAATTAACACGGAATCAATTAAACGAAATGTTGGAATACGATTGGCCCGGAAATATTCGTGAACTTAAGAATCACATCACGAGATTATTTTTTAATCCTTCGTCAAAGCTTTTTGAAAATAATAGTTACATTAAAACAGGTACACAAATTCCTGAAACTTGGGAAGAAATGGACGAGATGAGAAAGAAAGCTACCGAAAAGGCTGCACGGGAAATCGAGACTCTTTTTCTTGACAATCTGTTGAAAAAATTCAACGGCAACATTTCAAAAGCGGCAGAACACATCGGGATTAACAGAAGCAATCTCCACAAAATGAAAAAGAAGTGCGGACTTTAAATTGTTTGAAGATTAATGTTTTTTTAATATTTTTCCTATCATAATAATGATAAATTACTGATAGCGCAAAGGAGACAATAAAATGCCGATAATAAAACCTATTTCGGATTTGAGAAACAAATCAAACGAAATCTCAAAATTGGCGCGAAACTCTAACGAGCCCATATTCATTACAAAAAACGGAGAGGGCGACTTGGTCGTTATGTCAATGGCATATTATTCAAAATTGCAATTAAAATTAGAACTGCTGAGTAGATTGTCGGCAGCTCAAAAGCAGATAGCCCAAGGCGATAAAGGTAAAACATTAAAACAGGTTATGGTAGAAATTAGAGCTGCAATAAATGGCGGGTAAAAAATACCAAATACGTTTATTGAAAATTGCGGAGGATGATTTCAAAGAAATCATTACTTACATTGCTGCGGATAATCCCAAGGCTGCGCAATCACTTGCAAATAAAATCGAGTCAAATTTGGAATTATTATCTGCAAATCCCCAATTGGGCAGGGTCCCACGAGACAACGATATTAAAGAAATGGGTTACAGATACCTAATAGTTCACAACTACATTATTTTTTACACAATTGAAAATAAAACCATTTACATTCATAGAATATTGCATGGAGCCAGAAATTACAAGACGATTCTTTAGAATTTGTTTTTTGCAATGATAGAAATTCACTCGTGATTTTAACTAATTTTTTCAACGACTATTATGTACGAAAGCGAAATATATTTTAAGAAAGCCAATGAGGCATTGCCTTCTGATATTCTTAAAGAATTTGTTCAAACAGATGCAAGCATTACGCACAAAAGTATTTTGCACTGGTCGGAACATTGTACCGAGTGTGCAATGCCCAAATGTTACAAAACTTGCAACTTGTACGAAGCAAGAATTGACGGTAAGTGCAAAAGGTTTACGAAAGGAATAGAACGAATACAAATTACACCGCGCAAATACTTATTCAAAATAGCTTTCAAAAAATGGGGTGCCTTAGCAACTCAGGCAAATTGCATTATTTACAAAAAAGAAAAGGCAGAACGGAAAGAGTCGTTTGACCTGCTTTTGTCGTCTTTCTTCTATTACGGAAAGTTTTTAATTCCAAAATCAAAAGTGAGAGAGCTGTTCTTGCAAATCAGGTACGCAATGAAGAAAAGGCATCTCATAACTCATCAAATTAAAAAGGGAATGGAATTTCCCGACGGTTTTATTCTGGAAATTTTTAATCCCCAAAACAAAAAAATTTCAATCGAATTGAATATGAGAAACGATGACAAAAACTTGGGGAAACTTCCTTTTCAACACAAGATTGAAGTTAAATCCGGTTACAACAAAGAGTTTATTCCATTCAAAGAAATTCGGAAATACATTAAAATTGATTCCCCTTTCCGAATTAACTTAATACCGATGAATAATGCTGATGACGATTTTCTCTACTTTGGAGAATTGAATTTTGTAAAGCTAAAAAATGAGAATGAAAAAATAAAAAGAGCCGACAAAGTAAAATGCGTAGTGTGGGATCTGGATAATACAATATGGGACGGCATTTTAATTGAGGACGGATTGGAAAACTTAAAACTGAAGGACGGCATTAAAGAAATTTTACAAACCATTGAAGACAGGGGAATAATTAACTCAATTGCGACAAAGAACAACGAAAAAGAAGCAATTGAAGCATTAAACCATTTTGGCTTAAAAGATTATTTTTTGTACCCTCAAATATCTTGGGAGCCTAAAAGTTTTGGTCTGCAAAATATTGCGGAAGAATTAAACATTAACCTAAATTCCTTTCTCTTTGTTGATGATTCCGAATTTGAAAGGAACGAAGTAACAAGCGTATTTCCTCAAGTAAGAACAATCGATGCGTCAAACTACCGGGAAATTATTGACATGAAAGAGTTGGACGTTCCAATAACCGAGGAAAGTAAGAAAAGAAAGCAGTTTTACATTAGTGAGATTCACAGAAAAGTAAAATTAAAGAATTTTGACGGCAAATATTTCGATTTTTTAAGAGAGTGCCGGATTAAATTGGAAATAAGTAAACTAAAAGCGGAAAATATTAAGCGGGTTTACGAGCTTACCCAACGCACTAATCAGATGAATTTTTCAGGGAATCGTTACCAGAAAAAAGACGTTGAGGCAATGCTCAACAACAAAGACCTGGACGCATACGTAATGAACTGCACCGATAAATACGGCGAATACGGAATTGTCGGATTTGGAGTAATTAAGAAATCGGAGAATAGGCTTGTTGATTTGATGTTTAGTTGTAGAATACAAAGCAAAAGGGTTGAGCATGCGTTCATTACTTTTTGCCTAAAAAAATACTTACCGAAAGGGAATTTCAATGTTACTTACAAACAGACAGAAAAAAATAAATTCTCGGCAAGGGTGTTCAATGATTTCGGTTTCGAAACAATTAAGGAAGACGGGGCTTTACGTATTTTACAATTTCCCCAAGGTAAGAAAATTTTGGACGACAACATAGTTGAAACAATTTATTCGGATTAATGATAAAAATAATTTTGGAAACGGTTAACGGCATCCTCTCCCATTTTGCTTGCAGAAAACTTGCGTACATTAACCCGTCCGAAAAATACGTTACCTTTACTTTTGACGATGTGCCTTCAACCGGTTTTATTAACGGTGTTGAAATATTGAACAACGCCGGTAAAAAAGGGACATTTTACGTATCCATAAACCTCTTAGGCAATTTCTTTAAGTTGGAAGATTTAAATAACTGCATCAATTCCGGGCATGAATTGGGATGTCACACTTACGAGCACAAAAATCTTTCAACTTTGAAATCCGGGGAGATCAAATACCAAATAGATAAAAACCAAGAAGCAATGAAAGAAATAAATGACAATGTAACTTTTGAAAACTTTTCTTTTCCCAAAGGAGCGAAATCCATTACCTCAAAGTGTGTGGTATCAAAAAGATTCAAATCTTGCCGGGGTACTGAGAGAGGATTTAACGTTAAGAAAGTGGATGTTAACAATTTGAGAACCATTCCACTTTACGAAAGGAGAAAAAAGCTTAAAAAAATTAAACGGACACTTAACAAATTTGACAAATCCGGTGGCTGGTTGATTTTTTACACTCACGACATTCAAGAAAACTTCACCAAATACGGGTGCTCCAAGGAATATTTCAAGTCTGTGGTTGCTGAATGTATTAACAGAGGTTACGAAATCATTACTGTAAAAGAAATGGTTAAAAAGCTAACGATAATTAATTAAATAAAATCACTAACAAACTTTAGCAAAAAGATGAAAAGAAAATTAATAATCCTATCCGTGTTTGTTATTTTTATTTACACTTTTTCCTTTGCTCAAAGCAATGGCAGTAAGTCAAAT
>JALWGH010000143.1 GCA_027013735.1 Melioribacteraceae bacterium | reverse complement strand
AGGTGATTATTTTGTTGAACTTGGAAGCAACGTAGTCAAGCAATTCCGTATCGAGAGGTTTGATGAAGCGCATATTAATTATTTCGGCGTCAATTCCTTCGGCAGCTAAAATTTCAGAAGCTTTATTAGAGTAAGAAACCATTTTCCCAACTGCAAGCAGGGCAACGTCCTCGCCTTTTTTCAGAATTTCGCCTTTGCCAACCGGTATTTCGTTGAACTCTTCTTTGAGAGGGACGCCGACCGCTTCTCCTCTGGGGTAACGCAATGCAATTGGTCCGTCTTTGTATTTTTCAATTGCCGTAAAGAGCATGTCTCTCAATTCCGCTTCGTCCTTGGGCGCCATAATAACCATTCCTGGAATTAATCGCAGGTAAGTCAAGTCGAACGCACCGTGGTGGGTTGGACCATCTGCGCCTACAAGTCCTCCCCTGTCAAGGGCAAACACAACGTGCAATTTCTGCAGTGCGATGTCGTGAATAATTTGGTCGAAAGCACGCTGTAAGAACGTTGAATAGATTGCCGCGACGGGAGTCATTCCTTCCGCCGCAAGACCTGCGGCAAACGTAACCGCATGCTGTTCGGCAATTCCGGCATCGTAAAAATTGTCGGGAAATTCTTTCTGCAAAATGTTAAGCCCCGTGCCATCCGGCATTGCGGCGGTAATTCCCACAACTTTGGGATTATTCTTAACAATCTCAACCATTGCATTTCCGAAAACCGTTGTGTACTTGGGCGCGGCGGAAGATTTCTTTATTGTCTGTCCGGTCAATTTGTCGAATGGGGAAATACCGTGAAACTTTTCTTTGTTGCTTTCCGCTGGTTTGTAGCCCTTTCCTTTTTGAGTAACGGTGTGAACGAGAATCGGGCCATGTAATTGTCTGACTTTGTCGAATATGTTAATTAGTTTACCGAGATTGTGTCCGTCAATAGGCCCAAAATACCTGAAGCCAAGTGCTTCAAAAAGCATTCCGGGAGTAACAATTGCTTTAATTCCCGATTCGAGCCGCACAGCAACTTTTCTGATCCTGTCACCGAATTGGTCAAGCTTGCCTGTTAAATCCCAAATGGCGCCCTTCAGTTTTTGAAATTCGGGGTGGGTAATCATTTCGTTAAAATAATTTGCGTACTGCCAAACGTTAGGAGCAATGGACATCTGGTTGTCGTTAAGCACCACAATTAAATCCGACTTCAGCACGCCGGCGTTGTTAAGTCCCTCGTAAGCCATTCCTCCCGTCATTGCGCCGTCACCAATAATAGCAACAACTTTGTGCTTCTTCCCCAAATGGTCGCGAGCCGTTGCCATTCCAACTGCCGCGGAAATGGAAGTGGAAGCGTGCCCTGCGCCGAAAACATCGTACTCGCTCTCGTCGCGTTTAAGAAAACCGCTTATTCCGTTCAGTTTACGAATGGTCGTCATTGCATCCCTGCGCCCCGTAATTATTTTGTGCGGATACGCCTGATGCCCAACGTCCCAAATTAAAAGGTCTTCGGGCGTATTAAAAACTTTGTGTAAAGCAATGGTCAATTCCACAGCGCCAAGTCCGCCGCCAAAGTGACCGCCCGTTTGTGAAATTACATCTATTAAATATTCCCTTATTTCACTTGCAAGTTGTTTTAATTCACTCAGATTTAAATCACGAATATCTTTAGGAGAATCAATCTTGAATAGAATTTTGTACTTTGATTTGTCAATACTCATTTTCCCACCTCAATATTTTAATCGTTTAGGGACTCGAATTCATCGTCCAAATTTTTCTTTAGCTCCGTAACTTTCAGTTCGGCTTCGCTCAAAAGTTTGTAACATTTTTTAGCAAGTTCAATTCCTTCTTCGTAAAGTTTAATCGACTCATCGAGAGAAATTTCCTGCCCTTCCAATTTTTCGCTTATTTCCTGAAGTCTTTTGAGGGCTTCTTCAAAACTTATTTCTTTTTTGCTCATTTTTTTATTCCTACCTCGCCGTCGAAAAATTTAATTTGGAATTCTTTCTCGCTCTCAAAATTCTTCGACCGCGTAATTATTTTGTTTTCTTGTTTAACTATTGTGTAACCTTTTTTCAGGATTTTATCAGAATTATTCGCTTCGAGAATTCCGTTTAAGATTGCCAATCTGTTTTTTTCAAAAGTTAATTTCTTTTCGATTCCGGCATCTATTTTGTAAAGTAAATTGTCCAAAAATTGAACTTTATTTTGCAGCAAATCTCCCGGACGCCTAAAGCCGTAACCGCCAAGAATATTTTTAATATCGTAACGGTAATTATTAATCTTTTGTAAAATATCAGCTTCCGCATTATAGAAAAAATCCTGAATAAAGGCAAAAATTTCGCGCCGGTCAGGCGTTGCCAATTCCATTGCGGCAGTCGGAGTAGCCGCTCTTACGTCTGCAACAAAATCGGAAATGGAAAAATCAATTTCGTGTCCCACGCCGCTAATTACGGGAATGCGTGATTCAAAAACTGCCCTTGCAACCACCTCTTCGTTAAACGCCCAGAGGTCTTCCAGCGAACCGCCACCGCGACCGATTATTATTACGTCGATGTCTTTATGCTTGTTTAATTCTTTAATTCCGCGGGCGATTTCTTCGGCAGCGCCTTCCCCCTGCACACGTGCCGGAGCAATTACAAGTTCAACCAACGGGTAACGTCGTTTGGCGGTGTTAATCATATCCTGAAAAGCCGCACCGTCCGCAGCGGTTACTATTCCAATCTTTTTGGGAAAACGAGGCAAAGGTTTTTTAAATTGCTCTTCGAAGAGACCCTCGGCGGCAAGTTTCTTCTTTAATCTTTCGAATGCCGCTTGTAGTTCCCCTTCGCCGGCGGGTTTCATTGAACGGACGTCAAGCTGGTAACTTCCCCGCGGAGGGTAAACCGTAATTCGTCCGTTTGCAATTACTTTCATTCCCTCCTGCGGAGTAAAGAAAACGTAGTTGTTCACTCCCCGCCACATTGTGCAATTCAGTACCGCATCGGCGTCTTTCAGTGTAAAATACCAATGCCCCGAGCGGTGCGCTTTAAAATTTGAAATTTCTCCGATTACGGAAATTTCCGAATAAGTGTTTTCCAAAACCAACTTTATTTCGCCGGTAAGTTCCCCTACCGTGTAAACCGTCTTTTGTGAATTCAAGTCCATTTGCCGTTTAATAATTTATTGAAAAGAATGGCGCGTAGATGCCAACAAAAATCTGATTGGCGTTTTCACCCGTGAGAAAAACGTTCCAATTAAATTTTTCTTTTACGAACAAAGTGTAACCGTTAAAAATTCTAACCAATCCAATTTCCAATTCGGGAGAAAATCCGTAACCGCCTTTCAAATTTGAATAGACTCCGCCACCAAGAGCAAGGTATTCAATTAAACCCGTCTGCCAAATTCCTTTGTAAGTTATTCCTAAAAAATTTGAAAACTCATTATTAAAAACGTACGTGTAATTTAATGCCAAATATCCTGCAGGGTATTTGCCCCCGATGTTACCGAAGGTAATGAAAGGCAGCTGTTTACTCAGAGAAAATTTGAACTCTCCACCTTGCGGTTTGTAAACTCCCGCTGAGGGAATCAGAATAGAAACACCTCCCAAACAGATGTTGAAAATCGAGCCGCCGCTTTCCGACTGAAGGAGTTCTTTGTCGTCGGGTAATTCAACTTCGAACTTCTCGGACTTAAATTCTTTCCCTGCCTTGTTTTTTGCAATCAGGTAAAACGGCACAAAAGCCGAATCGAAAACGAAGCCGGTTAAATCCAAAGTGAATTTGTGGTCTGTGTTCAATCGTTTGGAAATGGCGTAGGTCTTATTATTGTTGAATAGTATCTTTGTCGTACAACTGTCG
>JALWGH010000142.1 GCA_027013735.1 Melioribacteraceae bacterium | reverse complement strand
ACTCAATGCCAAGTTAGAAAAAGATTTTGTTACCGTTACAATTTCCGACACGGGTGTGGGAATGGACGAAGAAACAAAGGCAGAATTATTCCGCCTGGATTCTCACCATTCATCAATAGGGACTGCAGGCGAATCGGGGACAGGGCTGGGGCTAATTATTTGTAAAGATATGATTGAAAAAAACGGCGGTAAAATTTGGGTGGAAAGTGAATTAGAAAAAGGGACTGCTTTCTATTTTACTCTACCTGTCGCTTCTTGATTTTTAAGATACAACCGTTTAACAGTTCAATTAATGAACTGTTCAATATCAAGACAATTCAAATTTAGAACTGGAAGTAAATAAACGGTTGAATTCCTGCCGACTTGAACTGAGCTACAATCCAAATTACAATTGTCAATACCAATGCTTTTGCAGGCAAAGGCATGTTTGTTAAAATCTCTTTGATTTTATTTTCTACCTTTACCGGAGTGTAATGAGTAACGTAACCGATAACCATTAATGTTGCAATCAACGGATAGCCCGTTAACCATTGCCAAAATACTTCCGGCTTTAAGTAAAACAGAATCTGATGAATCATCTGAAAAGCGATGTCGTAAGATTGCGAACGGAAAAATATCATTGAAAATAGCCAGAGATGTAAAGTAATTATTATTCCAATGAAACGCAGTAGCTTTGTCTTATTAATTTTATCGGGAATGTGGAAAAATCTTTCAACGGCTAAAGCAAGCCCGTGAAAGCCTCCCCAAATCACAAACCTCCAAGCTGCACCGTGCCAAAGACCTCCCAAAAGCATTGTTAACATTAAGTTTCTGTAAGTTTTCCATTTCCCTTTCCGGTTGCCTCCCATTGAAATGTACAAATAATCTTTTAACCAGCTTGAAAGTGAAATATGCCAGCGTCTCCAAAGTTCTGTTATTGTTGCAGACTTGTAAGGTGCGTTAAAGTTGTCGGGTAGTCTAAAGCCCAAAAGCAAAGCCAACCCGATTGCCATGTCGGAGTAGCCGGAAAAGTCGCAGTAAATCTGTAAGCCGTAGCCATAAAGCCCGAGTAGGTTTTCAATTCCGGTGTGACGGGCAGGAAATTCAAAAATTCGGTCAATAAAATTAATGCTGATGTAATCCGCAATAACTGCCTTTTTTAACAAGCCTGCAATAATAAGGAACATTGCTCTGCCGATGTCCTTGTCGGTAATAAACTTTTCTTCGTGAATTTGAGGAAGGAAATCCGCAGCGCGCACAATAGGTCCGGCAACCAATTGGGGAAAGAAAGAAACAAAGAAAAGAAAGTTAATAAAATCGTACTCCGGTTTGAATCTTCCCCTGTAAATATCGATGCTGTAACTCATTGATTGAAAAGTGAAAAAGGAAATTCCAACGGGCAAGAAAATATTTAGTGTGTCGAACGGATGTGTGTGTAAAAGTCCGAATGTGTCGAGAATAAAGTAAGTGTATTTAAAATAACCGAGTAATCCGAGGTTTGTTACCAAACTTAAAATCAAGAAAAATCTTTTCTTCGATTTTGTCTCCGCTTTGAAAATTTGCATCCCTGCAAAGTAATCAATAAGGGAGCTGACAATTACAAGGTAGAAATAAATGCCTGAAGATTTGTAGTAGAAGTAAATGGACATCAACATTAAAAAGACAACTTTCGCCCTTTTATTGTTGAGGAATATGCGATTGAATACAAGGACAAAGAAGAAAAAGAAGAGGAAAAAACTACTGTTAAACAGCAGAGGCGCTTGAGGATTGTATTTTAACTGTTCTAATAAGTTACTAAAAAAAGTGTGCATAAATACCCTTAATATTTAAAAATACTGCCTCCAATAAATTCCCGCAGGACGGAATCTTTCGGCACGGCTGAATCATCGGCAACGGGAATAATACTTTCCAAAAGGGCTTTTACTCTTGCGGCTCTTGTGTAAGCATCCGTGCGCAAGGGGTCGTCCTTAAATTCTTTTTCCCACTCGGTAAAATATTTTAACATTCGATGGGCGTACAAAGGTAATTCGTAGGGCATTCCACTATTAATAATGTAATCGGCATTAACGTTGTAGGGAATGATATTTCTTAACTCGCTTGAGCGAACGTAATGCCAATGTTCCAAAGTTTGTTTGGGATTGTAAGCTCTTTGAACGGAATCCCTGAGCATACGGCGGATTAATCTGATGTCTGTCCAGCGAACGTATTTTCCGTCCTTTCCTTTTAGTTGAAGTAACGGCTCAAGGTAAAGCCTGAATTTTTTTTCGTCGGGAATGCTTGCGGACATATCGGGATAAAGCCCGTGGAGACTGTCGATTAGCAAAATTTCGTTAGCTTCCAAGTGCAACGGAGTTACGTCCAAAGTACGTTTGCCTGTTTTAAAATCGTAGTAGGGAATTTTAACTTCTTCCCCTTTTGCTAATTTTGTAAGATGTTCATTAATTAATTCGAGATCAAGAGCGTGCGGGGTTTCAAAATCGTAGTCTCCGAACTCGTCTTTCGGGTGAAGCTCCAAATCGAAAAAGTAATTATCAACATTGAGTGCAACGAATTTGTAACCTTCTCTTTTTAATTTTTGTTCAAGTTTGATTGTGGTGGTTGTTTTGCCTGAGGAAGAGGGTCCCGTAACAAACACCATTTTTATTTCGTTAATTCGCTCCTTAATCATCTCGGCGGCGGTGGAAATGTCCTGCTCGTAAGCGTTTTCGGCTTCGTGAACAATATGGGGAAATTCGTTTCTCTTTATTCTTTCGTTAAGCACCTCAACAGTGTGGAGATTGTGAGAAACAGCCCAATCGAGCACGTGCCAAATTTTTGCCCACGGGATATTGTCCGAAGGCTTTGAAGCATGCCTCGATGCTTCTTCTCTTTTCCTTTTCCGTTCTTCTCTGTAAAGGATGTATTCCTTTGCAACTTTGGCGTGCCCATTTTCAATTAAGATTTTCTCGACTGCGTCTTGAATTTCCTCGATGTGAGGGATGTGGTCATCTTCAAAAATGCTTTCCAGATAAGCAATAACTTGGTCGGCAAGTTCGTCTGCGGTTTTTTTGTCCCTTCCGCCGACTGCAACGGCAGCGCGGTAAATGGCATTGGAAGTTCTTTCTTTCTTAAAAGGGACTTTAGCGCCGCTTCTTTTGAAAACATATTTGAATTTCGCCATAACGGTAAAGTTGTAATGTGTTTTTGGTTTAATGTTGCAAATTTAACAAAATAAAATAATTGTAAAAGATTTTTTTCCGTTGCTGAAAAAATATCTATTCCATATATTTGTGGTTCGAAAATTTCGGAAAGGTGCAGGAGTGGTTGAACTGGCACGCCTGGAGAGCGTGTGAACGGCTACCGCCGTTCCGTGGGTTCGAATCCCACCCTTTCCGCTCTTTTATTTTTAAGGTTCCTCTCTAACTATCTAAAAATTTTATTTTAACAAAGTTCAACTTGAGTCCCTTCGGAGTTCTACCGGGAATTTGTTCCGTAGGGACGCTACGATTTATTGTTATTCCTCCGAACCCAAAATTAGAAATTGATGCCGAGGGAATCAAAGGGAAAACTTTAGTGAAAATAGTTATTAGGCGTGTGGAAACCGTTGAAACGGTTTTGGGAAGATGAGGGATTTTCTTAGTAATTCCCCACGGCTGAAGCCGTGGGTTAGCGATGTAAACCTCCGCAGATTGCAACTACGCTACGGTTTAATATTATTCTTCTCCCACATAATGTTTTAAAAACAAAAAAGAAACGTCATTGCGAACCGCGACGTCAGGAGCGGTGAAGCAATCTGTCGTTTATTCAACCTCTGATTTTTGGCAGACAGATTACTTCGCTTCGTTACACTTCGCTCGTAATGACAGTACTTTATTTGTCATTGCGAAGGAGCGTAGCGACTGAAACAATCTGTCATTTTAATAATTCTTTGTAAATATTCTGCAGATTGCCACTCCTGCAAACTGCGGGGTCGTAATGACAGCCCATGTGCTTTTTGAACAGCCCCAAATTACAAATCATTCTATTGCTTGTCTCTGTTCACTGGTTCTTCAATTTCCCACTTTCCACTAACTAAGCCTTTTATCCAATAATGCATTAATCCAATTATGCAAAAGTCTCGTTTTAGCAAGTAGTGTCGCTCCTCTGGAGCTCATTTTTAGATTTTCATTTTATCTTCTACAAAGATGTCGTCCCGCTGGGACTCAAATCTTAAACCATTTTGATTTATTGAAATAGAACTGAAAAACTTTGTGTCGATTGGAACTCCAAACTTTTCTACCACAACGAATGACGACCCCGACCCGTTGGCGGGGACAAATGACAAATAATCTCGTTACAAACTCTCGATCTTGATTTTCTCTGTTCACTGTTAACTTTTCTCTGTTCTCTAAAAACATCTCGCGTCTAGCGTCTTACTTCTCGCGTCTAGCGTGGAGTCCATTTCTTATTTCTCGTTTCTTCTTTCTTATTTTTTCTGCTGATTTAAACTTGCTCCAATAGAACCTTTAAATTAGCTCATTCCTTATTATCTTTAACTCTCAAATTTTAATTTTATTGAGAAAACGGAAATGAGCGAAAGTTACAAAAACGCCGGTGTTAATTTGGAAGCCGGCGAGGAAACGGTTCGGAGAATAAAGGAATACGCTAAAGAAACTTTTAACGAAAACGTTCTGCGCGGAATTGGACACTTCGGGGCGTTTTACAAATTGGATTTGTCCCGATACAAAGAACCGGTACTGGTTTCAAGTGTGGACGGCGTGGGCACAAAATTAAAGATTGCTTTCGCGGCAAACCGGCACGACACCGTTGGGCAAGACTTGGTAAACCACTGCGTAAACGACATTGCCGTAGGCGGTGCGCAACCGCTTTACTTCCTCGATTATCTTGCATTCGGCAAACTTGTGCCAGACGTTGCGGCTGAAATAATCAAAGGTTTTTCAATAGCTTGCAGGGAAAACGGAATTGCCTTGATTGGCGGGGAAACGGCGGAGATGCCGGGAATGTACGCCGAGAATGAATACGACATTTCCGGAACGATTGTCGGCATTGTTGAAAAAAGCAAAATAATCGACGGCTCTAAAACTGAAGCGGGTGATATTTTGGTGGGGCTGGAATCCAACGGTCTGCACACAAACGGTTACTCGCTTGCAAGAAAAGTTTTGTTGAAAAAATATTCCGTGGATGATTTTGTCCCTGAGCTTAATTCAACTTTGGGTGACGAGCTTCTCAAGGTGCACAAGTCTTACCTGCCGTTTATTTCCGCCTTGAAGGAAAAAATTGAAGTTAAAGCTTTTTCTCACATTACGGGCGGGGGAATAATCGGAAACACGAAAAGGGTTGTTCCCGAAAGTTTGAAAATTAAAATCGACTGGAACGCATGGGAATTGCCTCCCGTGTTCAAATTGATTAAAGAAGAAGGTAACATTGCAGACGAAGAAATGCGTGATGTTTTTAATTTGGGAATAGGCCTGATTGCCATTGTGAATAAAAACGATGTCCGGACAACTTTGGATGTTGCAAAAGGAATGGGTTTTAAGGCGAGAGTGATTGGAGAGATTTCTTGAAGTGTGTTTGGATGGATGATTGCATGGATGCATGGATGATTGGATTGCTTGTTTTTGATTTGAGGGTAAGGTTGAGATTGAGGTTGAGGTTGACTAACGAAGAAGAAAACTTTGAGGAAATTAATAAATGAGAATTAGTGGTTAAGAAATGAAAAAGTTTAAAGATTTTAGAATTAGCGCAAAGCCTTTTGTGACGGATGTAATAACAGGTGCGCTGTGGCAGTTGCCGATAAACGGCATCAGCGAATACGAAAGTTACATTGATGTTTACGCCGAGGAGGAGTCTGAGATTACTCGCAGTGATGTGGAAAAGATTTTAACCGATTTGAAGAATGAAAATTTAATTGAGAGTTTCAAAGTTGAAACTTTTTCGCTCGAAGACAAAAACTGGAACGCCGAATGGGAAAAGAACATCGGCGTAATTGAAGTTTCCGAAAAGATTGTGATTAAGCCGTCGTTTAAGGAGTACATACCCAAAGAGGGACAAGCGGTGATTGAAATAGATCCGAAAATGTCTTTTGGAACCGGTGAACATGAAACTACGCGGCTGGCTTTGCGGCTTATTGAAAAATACGTTGTCCACGGCGACAAAGTTCTTGACGTCGGAAGTGGGACGGCGGTGCTTTCAATTTGTGCTGTAAAGTTGGGCGCTTCTTACGCAGTTGCCGTTGACAACAACGAATGGTGCTTCGAAAACGGTTTGGAAAATGTTGAGAGAAACGGAGTGGCGGAAAAAGTTGAAATTAAACTCGGCGAAGTTTACGATGTTGAAAAAAATAATTTCGATCTTGTAATTGCCAACATTAACAAAAACGTTTTGCTGGAGATTAAGGAAGCGCTTGCCTCAAAAGTAAAGCACGGCGGGCATTTAATCCTTTCCGGCGTTTTGCTCCAAGATGAAAAAGACATTGAAAAGGCTTATTCCGATTTGGGATTGCAACTAATTGAAACGCGAGCCGAGAATGAATGGACAGCCTTGTTATTAATGAAGAACCTGCCTGACGGCAGGCAGGTTAAGAATAAAGAATGAAAAATGAAGAGTTTAAGGGAGTTTTGAGTGCTGTTGATTGAAATAACACCGGACAAGTGTGATTTTTGCGGTTGCTGCGTTGGCGTTTGTCCTGAGGACGCAATAGAATTAAAGGAAGCGGAGATTACTATTGACGAAAAGCTTTGTACGAACTGTGCCAAATGTGTGTGGTCCTGCCCGATTGAAGTCTTGCAGTTCAATAAAGAAAAAGCGGCGGAGGTGAAAAATGCGAACCGAGTATGATGTTGTAGTTGTTGGCGCAGGTCCCGCGGGGACGACCACTGCAAGATTCATTGCCGGGCAAGGCGTTTCCGTTTTGGTTTTGGAAAAGGACAGGGACGTTGGTTACCCGGTCCGCTGCGGCGAGGCGGTTAGTAGAGCCGGTGTGGAAGAATTCATTACTCCCGACGACAAGTGGATTTCGGCGAAGATAAATAAATTCAGTATGATTGCCCCCAACGGCGAGGAGGTGATTTTACCTCTCGAAGAGGAAGGCTTTATTTTGGAGAGAAAAATTTTCGATTACGTCTTGGGTCAAAAAGCAGTTGAAGCGGGCGCGGAAATTCTAACGCGCGCTTATGTTCACGGGTTGATTTTTGACGGCGGGAAAGTCGCCGGAGTTAAGTTTACTCACATTGGCGAAGAGAAGGAAATCCACTCTAAAATTGTAATCGGCGCTGACGGCGTGGAATCCCGAGTAGGACGCTGGGCTGGCTTAAAAACTTACGTTGATTTCAGGGAAATGGAAAGCGCCGTGCAGGTTACTGTCGGCGGACTTAATGACATTCGGCAGGACACTTGTTATTTTTACTTCGGGCAGGAATATGCGCCGGAGGGCTACCTCTGGGTTTTCCCGAAAGGAAACAATTCCGCCAACATCGGATTGGGGGTTTCGGGCAACATCGGAAAAAAGCGTTCCGCGCTTTCTTTCCTTAATTATTTTTTGGAAAAGAATTACCCCAATGCAGGAATTTTAACGCAGGTCGCGGGCGGTGTGCCTTGTACCATAACGCTCGAAAAGATTACCGCTCCGGGTTTAATGCTTGTGGGCGATGCTGCTCGTCAGGTTAATCCGCTCTCGGGCGGTGGGATAATCAGCGGAATGATTGGCGGTAAGATTGCCGGTAAAATTGCCGCGCGTGCCGTGAAAGAAAACAAGCCGGAATTGATTTCACTTTACGAAAAGGAATGGGACGAACGGCTTGGTAGAAGGCACAGGAATTTTGACAGAATCAAAGACGGCATTTACAATTTTTCAGACGAAAAGTTTAACTCGATTGCCCGCGCGTTCAACAAAGTGCCAATGGAGAAAAGAACTCTCGGCAATCTTTTCAAAACGGCTTTGATTCACAATCCTTCGCTGTTAGTGGATGTGGCAAAAGTGTTTGTAATTAAAAATTAAGAATTAAGTATGAAGTTGTTCAAAAGCACCGGAACTGTCATTGCGACCCCGCAGAATGCGAGGAAAGCAATCTGTGAGATTCTACTGTCATTGCGAGCGGAGTGAAGCGAGCTATTGTTTTGAATTAAATCAAGAAAATTTTTAGTAAAAGGAGTTAATGTGAAGAATAATTTGTTTAGCAGCGGTCGTATCTCAAAGTTTGTGTTTTTGATTTTTGTTTTCGCCTTTACGGTACATTACGCAGGGGAGGGCGGAAAGGCTAAATCAGTAAAATCGGTGCAATGGACAGACACACGAAAAGCTCCCTATTTGATTTACAACGGCAATAGCAATCAAATGGTGGTGTTGTGGCAAATGAAGTCAACTAAAACTTGCACAATTGAGTGGGGAACGGACACAACGTATTCCTTGGGTTCTGCAAGTACGACGGAGTACAATTCCAGCCACCAACACAAATTTGTAATTGACAGTTTGAATTTTCGAACGAAGTATTTCTACAAGGTTACCGCTGGCAGCGATGTTCATTACGGTTCGTTTTTCTCGGCGCCGGATTCGAATCCGCAGGCATTAAATTTTTTCGTTTATGGCGACACACGCTCCCATCCCGAAGAGCACAATAAGGTATCGGGAGCAATCTTAAACGAAGTAAAGAAAGACAGTGCTAATCAGACTTTGATTATTTCTACCGGTGATCTCGTTTACCGTGGAAATTATGAAAGTTATTGGGATAATGAGTTTTTTAACGGAAGCTACGCAAATATTATTAAAATGCTTTCCGAGTTTCCTTACCTTGTGTGCAAAGGCAATCACGAAAAGGACGGGAGTTTATTTAAGAAATATTTTCCTTATCCTTACGTGAATTCATTTTATTGGTCGTTTGATTACGGTCCTGCACACTTTGTTGCGGTTGACCAGTTTACGAGTTACTCGCCGGGTTCGGCGCAATATCAATGGCTGGAAAACGACCTTGCAAACAGCAAAAAGCCGTGGAAGTTTATTTACCTGCACGAGCCGGGGTGGTCTGCCGGAGGACACGGAAATGAACAGGATGTACAGCATTACATCCAGCCTTTGTGCGAAAAATACGGCGTCCCCATTGTGTTTGCAGGGCACAATCATTATTACGCGCGTGCGGTTGTAAATAATATTGTACACATTACGACGGGCGGAGGCGGCGCACCTCTTTACACTCCTTATTCGTATCCTAACATTGTTAAGACTGCAAAGAAGCACCATTATTGTAAAATTGAAATTAACGGTAACAAGTTGCATTTCGGCGCTTACGATATTTACGGAGCAATTATTGACACTTTTTCAATTGTGCAAAATCCAAGCGGATTTAAGAAGGAAGTGCATGAACAACCGAATCGATTTTTGTTAAAACAAAACTACCCCAACCCCTTTAACCCAACAACGGTTATTAACTACGGACTGCCCAAATCTTCATTTGTTAAATTAGTAATTTACGACGTTGTTGGGCATAAGGTTAAAACTTTGGTAAATAAGACTCAACCTGCCGGCAGTTACAACGTTACGTTTGATGCTTCTAATTTAAGCAGTGGAATTTATTTTTACCGGCTTACTGCGGGTAATTTTATTTCTACCAAGAAAATGATTCTTTTAAAATAAGAGAATGCCAGAGGGAAGCGCCTTTAGCGGGAGCTTCCCGTTCCTAATTTGAATAGCTTAGAAAGAAGGCAGGTGTAAATGCTCTACTTCATCTTAATATTACTTGCAACCATTTCGATTTTGGCATTTGTCTTTTTCGAATGGTACAAGAGCATCAACAAATAGGGTTGTTATTAGTGCTACTCGTCAATTCCAACACTTTCTTCAAATACTTTCCGGTGTGAGAACGCTTGCACTTAACAATTTCTTCCGGTGTGCCGGTACAAACTACTTGTCCGCCCTTTTCCCGCTTTGTGTGGCTAATAAAGTGAACCTTGGGCAAATATTTAGAATAAAATAAATTCTATTGACAATTTTGGGATAAAATTTACTTGAATAATCTGTAATATAGTTGTAAATTATATCGTAAAATTTACAACATATGTAACAATATTTAAGGACATCAAATGCAATACTACCAGCGTTTACTGCACGCCAAATTAACTTCGAAACAGAGTTGGAATAAGGTGCGAATAATTTTCGGCGCAAGGCAAGTTGGGAAAACAATGTTATTAAAAAATATTCTATCCGAAAAAGATTCTGTTTTTTATAATTTACAGGATTCCGTTTTACGCCGCCGTCTGGAGAGAGACCCATCAATATTTACGCGTGAATTAAATGCCCTGCCTTCGGATATCACGAATGTTTTTGTAGATGAAATTCAGAAAGTTCCAGCGTTACTTGAAGAAGTGCAATTTCTTTACGATAATGATAAAACGCGCTTTCAATTCTACTTAACGGGAAGTTCCGCTCGTAAGTTAAGAAAACATTCCGCAAATCTTCTTCCGGGACGCTCTCACGTTTACTATTTATATCCTGTTACTCTTATGGAAGAAGAAGGAAGAAAATCATTACTCGGACAATTTGCAAACAAATCCGGCAAATTATTTCCGAAAACCTCGCTAACTGACAAACTGATTTTCGGAAATTTGCCTGGTTTTAGATTAGAAAATGAAGAGAGCGCATTTGAGACGCTTTCCGCTTATGTTGATAATTATGTGGAAGAGGAAATACGAAAGGAAGCCTTGGTTAGAAATACCGCATCATTCAACGTTTTTTTGCAGTTGGCGGCATTGGAAAGTGGCAAGCAAGTCAATTTAACTAAATTATCGCAAGAAAGCGGTATTGCCGTTTCAACTATTAAAAATTATTATCAAGTGTTAAACGATACCTTTTTAGGATATTGGGTATTTAGTTACAGAAAATCGCAACGCAAACGATTAACAACAACTCCTGCTTTTTACTTTTTTGACTTGGGTGTGCGTAACGCCGCAGCGGAAATCCGCTTAAATAAAAATATGTTGGCGGAATTAGGCGGATATTTGTTGGAACACCTTGTAGGTTTGGAATTAATTCAAAGAGCGGGTTATTTGGGAAGAGGATACAATGTTTCATTTTGGCGAACGGTTAGCGGAGCTGAAGTTGATTTTATTTTTGAAACGCCGGATGAGGATATTCCGATTGAAGTGAAATGGACGGAAGCGCCCTCTCAAAAACATATTCGAAATATTGAAAAGTTTATCGATTTACACCCTGAGAAAGCCTCCCGTGGTTTTTTGGTTTGCCGAATTCCTCAACCACAACGTTTGAGCGAAAGAGTTTTGGCCATCCCGTTTGAATATTTATGAGGCTTGGATTATTTTATTAAAAGTACTCACTCGCATTAATCTTAGATATTGTAAAGGGACGGAACCGTAAATGCTTTACTTCATCCTAATATTACTTGCAACCATTTCAATTTTGGCATTTGTCTTTTTCGAATGGTACAAGAGCATCAACAAATAGGGTTGAGATTAGTAAGCTATTTTTATTCCAATACTTTTTTCAAATACCTGCCGGTGTAGGAACGTTTGCACTTAACAATTTCTTCCGGTGTACCGGTACAAACTACTTGTCCGCCTTTTTCTCCCGCCTGAGGTCCTAAGTCGATAATGTAATCTGCGTTTTTAATTACGTCAAGATTGTGCTCAATGATTATTAGGGAGTTGTTGTTTCTTAGCAAGCTTCGGAATGCTTGTAGAAGTTTGTTAATGTCGTCAAAGTGCAAGCCGGTTGTCGGTTCGTCGAAGATGAAGAGTGTACGTTTGCCCGGTTTATCTGCAAGGAGGTGTCGTGCAAGCTTTATTCTTTGCGCCTCACCGCCGGAGAGTGTGTTTGCCGGTTGCCCCAATTTAATGTAACCGAGTCCCACACTTTGCAGAACCTCAAGGTATTTCAATATTTTGTCTTGGTATTTAAATAATTCCGTTGCTTCGTTCACCGTCATGTTGAGCACATCTACAATGTTTTTCCCCCGGTAAGTAATTTCTCTGACTTCCGGTTTGTAGCGTGTGCCTTTGCAATCTTCGCAGGTTAAGTAAATGTCCGCTAAGAATTGCATTTCAATTTTCACAAAGCCTTCACCTTGGCATGTCTCGCACCTGCCGCCGGGTACGTTAAAGGAAAAGTAGCCGGGCGTGTAATTTCTTGCACGCGCGTTCGGTTGGTTAGCAAAG
>JALWGH010000141.1 GCA_027013735.1 Melioribacteraceae bacterium | reverse complement strand
TTTTCTTTTCAAAGCAAACACCGGCGAATCATTTACAGTAAATGAGACAGGGCTTTTAATTCTGAAAAATTTAAAAGAAGGGAAAAGCGAGGATGAAATAATTGACTTGCTTACCGAAGAATACGAAGTAGAGAAAGAAATGGCTCAAAGGGATTTTGACGAATTCCTGACATTGCTCAAAAATTTTGATTTGGTGGATCAGTCATGAAGGTTGCAGTAACAGGATTAAACAATGTTGACAGTCCCGGTCCGGGCGTTCCTGTAATTCGCGGCATTAGAGATTCAGGTAAATTTGACGGGGAAATAATCGGATTACTTTACGATGCACTTGAGCCCGGCGCCTATATGAGTAACGTTGCAAACAGAAGTTACTTAATTCCCTATCCTTCGGGCGGAACCGATGCCTTTTTCGACAGGATTGCCGAAATTCATTCAATTGAAAACCTTGATGTCATTTTCCCCACTCTCGACGCCGAACTTTTTGCCTTCTCGAGACTTTCCAAAAAGTTAGAAGAGTTGGGAATTAAAACTTTCATCCCCACAAAAGAACAATTGATTTTACGCGGTAAGGACAAGTTGTTTGAGTTTTGCGAAAAAAACGGAATTAAAGCTCCGCGAAACATTCTTGCCTCCTCACCAAACGACATTTATTCCAAAGAGAAAAAGTTTACATTTCCCTTGGTAATTAAAGGCATTTTTTACGATGCTTACATTGCAAATAACTTTCAGGAAGCAAGCGGGTACTTTTCGAAAATTGCTTCCAAATGGGGATTGCCCGTGATTATTCAGGAATTTATTAAAGGCGACGAGTACAACGTAGTTGCTTTGGGAGATGGTGAAGGCGGTACGGTAGGAGCCGTTGCCAGCAAGAAACTCTACATTACAGAAAAAGGCAAAGGCTGGGCAGGCGTTACAATTAAGGATGACGAGCTGATTGAAACCTCCAAGAAAATAATCGAAGCGCTTCAGTGGAAAGGCGGTGCCGAATTTGAATTTGTGAAAAACAAAGAAGACGGCGAATATTACTTGCTTGAAATAAATCCGCGATTTCCCGCTTGGGTTTACCTTGCAGTCGGCGCGGGGCAAAACCTGCCGTTTGCTGCCTTGCAACTTGCTCTTGGTGAGAAGGTTACCCCATTTAATGATTACGAATTAGGAAAGATTTTCATTCGTTACTCTTGGGATTTAATTACCGACTTGGAAAAATTTGAAGAAATTAGTGTAAAAGGAGTAATGAATAATGAGTAAAAAAATATATGAAAAGCCGATAATCAGAAAACAGCAGTCCGGACTAATGAATAAATTCGGCTCTACTCAATCTTTCCGCGCAATCAATGCAATTGACGGAATACCAATCGCGAAACTTACCGAAGAGTACGGTTCCCCTCTTTTTGTTTTTTCCGAAAAGCAAATTCGGGAAAATTACCGTAAGATGAACAGAATCTTTAAGACCCGCTACCCGAAGGTCAGATTTGCATGGTCTTACAAAACAAATTATTTAAGCGCCATTTGCTCGGTCTATCACCAGGGAGGTTCGTGGGCAGAAGTTGTTTCGGAATTTGAATACGACAAAGCACGCAATCTTGGTGTGGCTGGAGAAAACATTATTTTTAACGGTCCCGACAAAACCGAGGCGGCGCTCGAAAAAGCAATCAAAGAAAAAGCATTGTTGCACATCGACCATTTTGACGAACTTTATTCGATTAAAGAAATTACGCAGCGTCTTGATTTAAAGGCAAGGGTTGCAATCCGTGTAAATATGGACACGGGAATTTATCCGCCGTGGAACCGCTTCGGATTTAATTACGAAAACGGCGAGGCGATGCTTGCGCTTAAGAGGATTGTCCACGAAAAAAATCTTGAGCTGGTGGGACTGCACACACACATCGGCACTTACATCATGAGCGCAGAACCGTACCGTCAAGCTGTGCTTAAACTTGTTGACCTTGCAAAAGCTCTTTACGATCAATACGAAATTCGCCTTGAATACATTGACGTTGGCGGCGGTCTGCCTTCATTTAACACATTAAAGGGACAGTACCTTGAAGCGGAACAAATTCTTCCAACTTACGAAGATTACGCCGAGGCAATTACCTCGCCTTTGTTTGATTTGAACTTACCAACCGACGAACTCCCGACTCTCGTCCTTGAATCAGGCAGAGCTTTAATTGACGATGCCGGCTATTTGATTACTTCCGTGATTGCGACCAAACGTTTGTCAACAGGGAAACAATCTATTATTGTTGACGCCGGGGTTAACTATTTGTTTACGAGTCACTGGTTTAATCACAAGATTGTACCTACAAAAGAAATTTCGGGCTTTACCGAAAACACTGTTGTTTACGGCCCATTGTGCATGAACATTGACGTTATTAGAGAGGACGTGGTTTTGCCCCCGATGCACAAAGGGGATAAGTTAGTTGTCTTTTACGTGGGAGCTTACAGCGTAACACAATGGATGCAGTTCATTACTTTAAGACCTAACGTTGTGCTAATTTCGGAAGAAGGAAATGTTGATTTAATCCGTGAAGCCGAACAACTCGAAGACATTACGGCGCGGGAAAAATTGCCCGAAAGATTAAAAGAGTTTACTCTGGACGGTTAAAAAATGCAGCTATTCATTGATTCCATTCTTTACAGCTACGCGCAGATTTTCTTTTCAAACCGCAAATGGTTTGGAGCGGGTGCACTTTTGATTTCCTTTTTCGACCCGGCAGTCGGAGCCATGGGACTGTTGGGCGTGATTCTCTCAAACGCTTTTGCGTTTTACTTGAAATTCGACAAAGAAAAAATACGCACGGGATTTTACGGCTTTAACGGCATTTTAATCGGCGCGGCGATTGCTTTCTTTTTCCAGCTTACCCCGTTTTTAGTTGGAATGGCAGTGATTTTCATTTTCCTTTCTTTCTTCCTTGCGGCATCGTTGGAAAACCTAATGGCAAACCTTTTTAATTTGCCCGGCTTGAGCTTGCCTTTTATTCTTACACTTTACGTATTTTTAATAATCATCGTCAACTTTCCCGGCGTTAATTTCAGGGATGTGCTTGGCGACTCGACGGCAAGCGCAAGCTATTTGCCTCAAAGCATTCACTTGCTTTTCAGTTCGCTTGCGTTGATTATCTTACAAACAAATGCCCTTGCCGGAGCGCTGTTGCTGTTGTTAATTTTGGCATTTTCCCGCGTGATGTTTCTGAATACGTTGATTGCTTTTTTCATTAATTACTTTGTAGTCATTGCAATTTTTCCAAATCCTTCTTCCACGTTTTTAATTTTGACTTCGTTTAACGCCGTACTTGTGGCTTTCGCGCTTGGCGGCAGCATGATTATTCTTTCGAAAAAGACTATCCCGTTGTTAGCTCTTACGATTTTGTTCGTAATAATTTTTACGCTCTTTTTCGAAAACATTCTTAGCGATAAACTTTTGCCCGTATTGGTTCTGCCGTTCAATGTTGTAACGCTTTCAACAATTTACAGCTTGAAATTTAGAGAAGAAAACACCGATTTGGCTCTCCTCTACTTTAAACCCGGTTCGCCGGAAGAAAATTACTATTACCATTCTTCCCGAACGGCAAGGTTTAAGGATTTTAAATATCTGTTGCCCGAGCTGCCTTTCCACGGCTTGTGGAAAGTCTCGCAGGCTTTCGACGGCGAATACACACACAAGGACGATTGGCGCTACGCGTGGGATTTTGTGATTACCGACGAATCGGGGAAGGAATATTCGGACGAAGGAAATAGCCAGTCCGATTACCACTGCTTTAATACGCCTGTTGCCGCACCTTTGGACGGAACTGTTGTAAGGGTAATCAACAGTGTGCACGACAACGAAATCGGCGAAGTAAATATTGAGCAGAATTGGGGAAACACTGTTATTATTGACCACGGCGAGGGTTTGTTTTCTTCCCTTTCCCATTTGAAGAAAAAGTCAATTACCGTTGAAGTAGGAGATAAAGTTAAGAAGGGACAAATAATCGGGAAGTGCGGGAATAGCGGGCGTTCGCCCTATCCCCACTTGCATTTTCAATTCCAACTTACGGACAAGCTCGGCGACAAGACTTACCGTTATCCCATTTCATCTTACATTGCGGAAGGTGAGGGAGAGAAAAATCTTTACGTCTTTGACTTTCCCCGGAAAGACCAAATTGTTGGCAATCTCGACGCTCACAAAACGGTCAAAACCGCTTTCGATTTTAAGTTGGGGGACAAGCTGGAATTCGAATGCACGTTTGGGCACGAAAAATTCAACGAGAAATGGGAAGTTAAAGTTGACATTTTTAATGTGCTTTACATCGAAAACAATTCCGGCGACAGACTGAATATTTACAAGCTCGAAAAAATGTTTTACGCTACCAATTACATTGGGAAACGAAAAAGTGCATTGTATTATTTTTATCTCACCGTTCCCAAAGCGCCGCTCGGCTTTGCGGACGGACTGCAGTGGACAGATGTTTATCCTTTAAGCACTGCTTTAGGCGGTATAGTTAAGTATTTATCTGAGTTTCTCTTAATTTTTAACGAACCTATTAAAGCCGAAGGGCATTACATTTGGCGGAAAAATGAAAACAATAATTTTGAGATTATTTCAAAGCTCACGATTACGGGGAAAAATATCTTTTCTTTTTACAAGAAAGAAAACAACGGGACAATTCTTCTTGAATCTGAGTTAGGAATTTCCGAGTTTAAATTTTTGAACAACGGAAAAGTTTTTTTGGCTAAAAGAATAAGGAGCAAATAGAAATGAAGACAATAAATAAAATAAGCGCAATTGGGTTGCTTGTTTTGTTAATGTTAGTAAGCACTAACATGGCGCAAACAAGTCCCAGAATTGATATGTTTAAAAAATCAGTCGCTGCGGAAAAAGCAGGCGATTTCAACGAAGCAATTAAAATAATGACCGAGCAGTATTCGAGCGTCAAAAAAGATTACCTTTTCAATCTCCGTCTCGGTTGGCTTTATTATTTGAAAGGCGATTTTAAAACATCCCAAAAATATTACAAAGAGGCTGTTAGGCTAAGCAATAAAAGCGTGGAAGCTCTGCTTGGTTTGACCTACCCGCTTGCAAAAATGAATAATAGAAAAGAATTAAAAAACGTTTACGAAACGATTCTGGACAAAGACCCTGCAAATTACAAAGCTAATTATTACCTCGGTTTAATTTACTTTAACGACGGCGATTATTTAAATGCAATCCTTTACTTTGAGAAAGTCGTTAAAAATTACCCGAGTGATTACAACGGCAATCTTTACCTGGGCTGGGCAAACTATTACGTAGGCGCTAACAAGAAAGCACATCATTACTTTGAGAATGCTCTGATTGCCGTGCCGAATGACCCGAGCGCTGTAAAAGGTTTTAAGGCAACAGAAAAGTAATGTAAAAAGTGAACAGTGAACAGATAACAGCGAGCAGAGAATAGTTAATTGAAAATAGTGCGAGATATGAGAACGGCAGTTTTATTTGTTTTAATTGCAGGGACAATCTGGGGGCAGAGTTTGCGCCCGTCGATTTTAAATGTTTCAACCGGCTTTGTGCAGGGAGAAAACACCTCTAACATTACTCCCTCTAACCAATATTTTGTTCTGGGTTCTTACATGTTCCGTTCGCTTGACGAAATTAGTTTTGCTTACAAAGACTTCAAACAAAGCGAGGAGGCAAAAAGTTATTCCGAGAAATTCTTTGCTGTAAACGGAATGTTAAATTACTTCCCATTCTATTTGAAGGTTGGTTACGCCGGATTGCAAGGAAAGTATTCATCGGATTATGCTGATTTTAATCCCAAAGCAAATATTATTTCGCTCTCGGCTGAATATTACAATCATTTATTCTTTTACAAGCTAATTACAAATTTCACAGATGTTAAGTGGCAAAAACGAGAAAAAATTTCCTACACCGAAGGACGAATTATTTACCGCCCGTTTTTGGACTTTTCGTTATTTGCCTTTTCCGGGCTTACCACTGAACGGAAGGAAATTCCCAAATATTCTTTTGGCGGCGGGATGCACGGAAAGTTAGCCGGCTTTTCCGATTTTACCCTCTTTTGGTTCAAAGGCAAACGGCGGTATTATTACGATTCCGATTACTCGATTTTCTACTCTATTCCTTACGACGAACAAAGTGCTGTTTCCGTTTTTCTAAATTTTTATTTAACAAAAAATCTTTCACTTACCGTTAACTACGAAAAGCATTTCTTTACCGAAGCCGCTACGCAGTATTATTCTTTAACGCTTAACTACTCGTTTGTTTTCAAATCCGAATAATCTCCGTACCACGCAAAGAACGCAAAGGTTTTGAGCTGAGGACACAGGAGACATTGCACTTTGTTTTCCATTCATTGAGTGGTACAAGTTTTTTAGTGTCGCAGATTGCAAGCAATCTGCGCTACGCGTCAATCTCGATTTTGCAACTCCAATCTTTTCCACCACGATGAATGACGTCCCGCCTGTCCCGCCAGCGGCGGAGACAGAATGCGAGACAAATGACGAATTGCTTTGTTACGACAACTCAATCTCAAGCAACACTAATTTTTTTCTGTTCATTGTTACCGGTACAAGTTTAAATTTGGTGGCAAAATATTATCATTGTATTTTTATTTAGAATATATTGCTCATAAAACTTGAACCCTTTCAGGGTTCTTCTTTAATTTTGATTCTTTTTGCTATATACATTGAATCCCTTCGGGATTCTTTCGGAAACAGTATTAAAAAGCATCCTGCTCTTTCCCGTAAGAAAAAGAAAGTTGTCTATCTGAGAAATGGTTTTTGTAACATAGATTATTGGCAATCCGCGTTATAGCTTATTGGCAACTATACGACCCCCGACTTAGTCGGGGGTCGAATGTAAATAGAAGAAAATAGAGGAAAGATAAACCGATGCCGAAGGTATCGAAGAAATTAAATTTCAATTATTTACGGTTTGTGTTTAGGTTCTTGCGTCTTGCTTTTTACCATTTCTTATTTCTGGTTTCTTATTTCTTCTTTTTTTGCCACCAAATTTAAACTTGTACCCATTTTTTTGTCACCGGTTTAAAACTTGTGCCGGTAAAATAATATTTGTACAAGTTTAATTTTGGCAGGAAATGGCTAAATTTAAAAATTAAAATCGGGACATTTTTTAGTAAAAAAAGAAATAGTGTTCAAGGACATCAAAATATTATTCCTGTTAGCAGGGTTAAGGAAGAAGGAGTTTTTTTACTCTTTCAAAAAAAGCAATTTTTGGGTCAGGCTAATTACCGTGGCAATTTTTGTTTATTTCACGGTTAATTCAATTACCGCAGGCACTTTTGTAACGCAATTTATTAAGGCTAATTTTGACCTTGCAAGTCAAAATTTCATACCGGTATTAAATATTGTCTTATTCGTTCTTTTTTCTGTTAATATTATTTTAATCATCTTTTTAGGAACCGCCAGATATGATCAGTCGGCTATTAAGATTCTCCTCCGTTATCCGATTTCTCTTAAACAAATAATATTTTTCAGAACGCTTGCCGTCAGCGCAGAGGTAATCAACATTTTGTTTCTGCCGCTTTACATTGCGGCTTATTTCATTGCCGGAAATTCTTTTAATTTTACCAGCGTTACACTTTTCCTGTTTATATTAATGTCGTTTCTGTTTTGCATAAATTCAATTATTGAATCTCTAAGAAATCTTACGTCGGCTATTATTTCGCTGAATAAATTTAAGTTTTTCTTTTGGTCTTTTTCCGCTTTTTTAATGACAGCATTTGTTCTGATGCTTTCCAAAATCCCCGCTTTCTTTTCCGACGAACAAAGTATTAAAAAGTTCAGTGAAATTTTGTTCTGTTTACCGACCGGAATTTTCACCGAATCGCTTTTTGCTCTTAAGGAACAAATTAACATATCTCAAATTTTCTTTTACGTTTTGTATTTGATTCTCTTTTCAACAATTCTGTATGCAATTAATCTTGCGCTTGTGAAGTTTTACAAAAACAGGGACTTCGGGAAAAAAGAAACAAAAAAGAAATTTAAAATACCGGTAATTTCAAAGCTGCTTGGTAAAACTTCATTAGGACCTTTTGCCAAAAAGAACATTTATTACTTTTACAGAAGCCCGCGAAGGTTAATAAATATTTTAGCAATTATAGGTTATGAAATTTGGCTAATGTTTATTGTGACTGTCAAGATTCAAACCAAAGGTTCTCACGATTCTCATATCATTAGCTGTCTTACAATATTGTTCGAGTCCGGTTTAATTTTTGCCAATGCCGGCAATTTTTTTGCTTTTGATTATTCGGGAATAATAAATTATTTTTTCCGTCCCCTGAAAACCGAAAATCTTATTAAATCGAAAATTTTAATAACTAATTTACTGGTAATGTTTAACGGGTTGGTTTTCATTTACTTCGTGTTTTTACTAAGGATAAATATTTACGATGTGTTACTGCAAATAAACATTTTGGTCTTTGTCTATTTTGTTTCTCTGTTCGTCGCTGTTTTATTGTCTTTTTATTTTCCCAAAGAAGTTGGCTTTTATGCAATAATGGGAATGAATGCTCCGTTTCCGGCGGTCCTAATAAGCATATTAATTTCCTTGGGATTTTGGGGAGCGGACTATTTTTTACTTGCCAAAATAAATTCCGTTCGCAATGAGTTGATAATTACATTTGTTACATTCCTTTTTAACATTGCGTTTCTTTACTACAGGAAAAGCAGTTACGTTTTTTTCGATAAAATTTTAATTAACCGAAAAGAAAACATTATTGACAAATTAAAATGATAGCACTAAGAATACAATCGCTTCGTAAAAGTTTCGGCAACAGGGTTGTGCTGTATAATTTGGAACTTGAGATTAATAAAGGACAAATTTTCGGCTTAATAGGTCCTAACGGAGCCGGAAAGACAACAACAATCAATTGTATTGCCGGTTTGTTTAATTTTGATTCGGGTAAAATTGAAATCTTCGGTCGGGATTTAATTACCGACAGAATCGAAGTCAAAAAGAATTTGGGGATTTTGTTTGAAAACACCGAAAGTCTGTTTGAATATCTCAATGGGGAAGAACAACTGCAATTTGTGGGAGAAATTTACGGTCTGGACAAGGCTACAATAAAAACAAGGACATATGAATTGTTCGAATATTTCAATCTTGATATTTTCCGCTGGAAATCAATTTCGGAATATTCAAAAGGAATGCGTAAAAAATTAGCTCTCGCTTCTATTCTCCTTTACAATCCCGATCTGATAATAATGGACGAGCCGTTCGACGGGCTGGATACTTTAACCGTAAAAAAAATAAAGGAATTAATTAAAGCCTTAAAAAAGAATAATAAAACAATTTTAATAACCTCGCACATTTTATCTTACATTGAAGATGTTACCGACGAAGTGGCAATTATTAATAACGGGAAAATAATTTTTAAATCCCCCACAAATGAACTCAGGACGAAATTCCGAAACAGCGTAACTAATGAATATTATGAATCGCTCGAAGAAATATTTTTGGATTTGACAAGCAATGGTGAAGACGACGAAAAAATGATAGGTTGGCTTTAATCTTTTCCCGAACGTTGTCCGGTGTTTTCTTATTGCATCCGAATAATAGTTATCGAACTTCCTTAAGTTTTCTTAACACTTCCGGCAAAATTTCCCCTGCTTTGCCGGTTAAAGAAAGGTTTGCGTAAGGTGTAAATTCCGTCGGTTGAATATTTACCTCTACCACAAAAGCCCCGCTGCTCTTTGCCTTAAAGGGAATGTAAGCCGCAGGGTAAACCACCGCCGAAGTCCCTACGACAAAACAAACGTCACATTGCTTGGCAGCTTCCTCGGCGGATTTCATTACGTCGGCAGGCAGAGCCTCGCCAAACCAAACAACTGCGGGGCGTACCAATCCGCCGCATCCGGGGCAATGCGGCGCGTGTTCGGAATCGTTAAATTCTTTTGCGTCGTAACGCTTTCCGCAGCGCAGGCAAAAATTCTTTTCAATATTTCCGTGCAATTCGTAAACTTCCCTGCTGCCAGCGCGGTTGTGTAAATCGTCAACGTTTTGCGTAACAACAACTACCTCGCGGAAATATTTTTCAAACTCGACAATTGCCAGATGAGCGGCGTTGGGCTTTGCTTTGCGAACAATCCCCCTGCGGAATTCGTACCATTCCCAAACCCTGTCGGGGTTTTCAAGAAATGCGTTTAGCGTTGCAAGTTCTTCCGGGCGGTAATTCTTCCACAATCCCTCTTTGCCGCGGAAGGTAGGTACTCCGCTTTCTGCGGAAATGCCCGCGCCGGTAAAAAACAAAACCGACTCGGCGTTCTTCAGGGCATTTAAAAATTCTGCGGGAAATTCCATTTGACCGTTTGAATTGTGTTTGTTTTGTGTTTCTTAAACACTGTGGGCTGTCCAAAAAGTATTTTTCAGAAAAGCAGCAATTCAAAAAACTTTACTTGCCTACAGGCAGGCAAATTGCCACGTCGCTTCGCTCCTCGCAATGACAGTTCAGGTGCTCTTTGGACAGCTCCATAGTGAAATTTTAATTAGCCGACAGACTTTTACTTAATTAAGCTCGTCTTCAACTTCTTTTAAAAGCGCTTTCGCTTCTTTAAGTTTTTGCGGGTCGTCGCGTTCACGAATTTTGCAAGTAAGAGCTTTGTCCAACATCTCCTTTGCTTTTTGGTATTGGTCTTCCCTGTAAAGCGCCTTGGCGTAATCGACGTAAAACATAATGTAGCCCGGGTACATATCCACGGCTTTTTTGTAATGCACAAGCGCAGTGTCGATATCCGCCCAGCCGAGCCCGAGAACCGAGAGAGCAGGTTTCCATTTTTCGCTCAGCTTTGCGTGAGTTCTGGCAAGGATGTAATGAGTAAGCGCCATGTCGTAAACCGTGCCGTTGTTCAGCTTAAGAGCTTTTCTGCAATCGTCACGGACTTTGGTTACCACTTTGGCAACGGAAAAGACTCCTTTGAACAAAGCAATTCTTCCGTTAACAATTGCCCTGCGCACATAAGCGCGAGATTGGTCGGGCGCAAGCTTAACGGCTTTTTCCGCATGCTTAAGAGCGGTTTGGTAAACGGCGTACTGTTTGTCCTTTTGCCCGGAAGTTTCCTTGGGCATGTGTGCGGCAATGTTCGAGTACGCTCTGCTCAAACGCCATTCAATTTCCCAATTGTTCGGGTCGATTTTCTCAGCTTTCAACAATACCGTGAGAGCCGCATCGTCGTCAAACGCTTTCTCCGTAAGGGAATCGGCTTTTGCAATTAACTGCTCAACCGTTTGTGCGTTTGCCTGAACGTAAAATAGAATTGCAACGGTAAAAAGAAAGGTGAAAATTTTTCCTTTCATGTTTCCTCCTGAATGTGATTTTATTCGGTTTGTGAATCTTCTTCGTTCAAACGTTTCTTGTAGATCGGTGTTTCAGCCAATTGAATGTACTTTGTCCAACTGCCTTCGGTGGAATCGGATTCAACGGAATTCAAGTAAGCGTTGGTCTTTGCGCTTAGCTCGTCGGCGTAATAAAGGATAATTGCTTCCGGCGTTTTCGGTACCACGGGGGAAGCAAATTCAAGTTTCCCCTGATGGCTGAGAATCAAGTGCAAGAGTTGATTTTTTAACTCCTCGGGGAACCACTCTATTTTTCTTGTCGCCTTGTCAACTTCAATCGCGGCAATTACGATGTGCCCGAGCAGCCTACCTTTGTCCGTGTAATCGAAATTAATGTCGGACGTAAGTTCCTGCGTTTTCCCGAAGTCGTGTAATATTGCACCCGTAACCAGAAGATCGCGATTTATTTCGGGATGAATGTCGCACATTAAATCGCAGATTCTGATTATCTCAAGCGTGTGTTCCAAAAGTCCGTGTAAATAGGAATGATGCCACGATTTGCCTGCCGGGGCGCGGAGGAAATCCTCGTAACGCTTTCCCGAAAGAATTATTCCGAGCAATCTTTTCAAATAATCATTCCCGATTTTAGCAATTCTTTCTTCCAGTTCGGATTTCATTACGGCAAGGTTTCTTTCGGATTTTTTCACAAAATCGTCAAGAGAAATTTCGGTATTTTCTTTCGCGGGTTTAGCGGATTCTATTTTAAGTTGCGGAGCGCCGTTGAACTCAACAACCGTTCCGCTTACTTTGAAAAGGGCACCTGCGGCGGCAACGGATTTGAAATTCTCAAAGCCGTCCCAATACTTGCCGTTGATTGCGCCGGATTTGTCG
>JALWGH010000140.1 GCA_027013735.1 Melioribacteraceae bacterium | reverse complement strand
CAAATAATTTTACGTCGCCCTTGGAAAGAACTTATTTTTTTGAAGGGCGTCTAAAAATAAAAATTCAAAAGGGAAATGCCATGGCAGAAAACAAAGAAAAAGCTGTTGACGTTGAAAAGCTGTTAAAGAACAAGCTCAAAAGCGTTAGCATCGGCGAACTCGAAGAAAAGATAGCCAAAGTGGTTAGCGAAACGGTAGGCGAAGATTACAAGTGTACGATTAACGAAGTTAAGTACACGCTTTTCAGCGGTGCCGATTTTCACGTAAAAATAGAATTAAGTTACAACGAGGAAAACTAACAAATTTAATCTTGTGACCTAAGACATTGAATTTTATTGCCGAAAGTAATAACTTGCCAGATACTTTTGGCGTGTAATGCCACTAAACTTTCTTTCACTAAAAAAGTAATGAATGAAAGAATCTCGCGAAAAAAATAACGTAAAATCGTGGCATCAATTAACCATTGAAAAAACGTTAATTGATTTAAAATCTTCGAAAGAGGGGTTAAGCGACGAAGAAGCAAAATTCAGGTTATCCGTTCACGGTCCGAACGAAATAACTTCCGCTAAAAAAGAATCCACTTGGAAACTTTTTGCCGAACAATTCTTAAGTTTATTAATAATAATCCTAATCGTTGCCGCTGTGGTTTCCGCCTCCATCGGTCAAATGGTGGAAGCAATTACCATTATTGTTATTGTGATTTTAGCGGGCATACTCGGTTTTGTACAGGAATATCAAGCCGGAAAAGCAATTGAAGCTTTAAAGAAAATGGCTGCGCCGAATGCCACTGTTATTCGCGGCGGAAAGGAAAAAGTTATTCCCGCTTCCGAAATTGTGCCGGGCGATCTTATTGTTCTTCAGGCGGGGGACAAAATCCCCGCCGATGCGAGATTGATTTCTTCCAAAAATTTCAAGGTGGACGAAGCGGCACTCACGGGAGAATCCCACGCAGTATTAAAAACGGACAAGGTAATCGACGGAGAAAAGTCTTCCCCGGGCGACCTTAAAAATATGGTCTTCATGGGAACAGCCGTTACATTCGGCAGGGCTGTTGCCTTGGTGGTTGCCACGGGAATGAAAACCGAGTTCGGTAAAATTGCCGAGTTGCTCCAATCCACGGAAAAGAGACGCACTCCCCTGCAACGGAATCTCGACACGCTCGGCAGGAAGCTCGGAGTTTACTCCATTATTCTTGCCGCCGTAATGAGTGTGCTTGGAATTCTGGAAGGCTACCCGCTTGTTGAAATGTTTGTCTGGGGAGTTGCAATTGCCGTTGCCGTTATTCCCGAAGCCTTGCCGGCAGTAGTTACAATCAGCATTGCACTCGGCGTAAAGCGAATGGTAAAAAGGAAAGCACTGATTCGTAAACTGCCCGCAGTTGAAACGCTCGGCGCCACGAATATTATTTGCACCGACAAAACCGGCACGCTGACGCAAGACCAAATGACAATCCAAAAGGTTGTTACTACGTCAAATGTTTACGACGTTACAGGCGCAGGTTACACACCGGAGGGAAAATTTCTTAACAATGGAAATGAGATTAATCCTGAAAATGATTCCGCTTTAATGCAATTGCTAACAGCCGGCTCGCTTTGCAACGACACGGTTTTAACCAAGGAGGAAGGACACTACACCATTATCGGCGACCCTACGGAAGGGGCAATTGTTGTTTGTGCCGAAAAGGCGGGAATTAATGTTCGGGAAATCAGAAAATCGTTTGTGCGGATTGACGAAATTCCTTTCTCTTCCGAAACCAAAAAGATGACCACTCTCAACACCACTCCTTACGGCAACATCGCTTACACAAAAGGCGCTCCTGAAATAATAATCCGGAATTCGGCAAAAATTTTTGTTGACGGTGAAGAAAAAATTCTTACGGAAGAAGACAAAAAATATTTCCTTGAAAAAAGCGAAGAACTTAGTAAAAATGCTTTGCGCGTGCTTGGCATTGCTTTCAAAAACGTAGGGGAAAGAGAAAAGTTAGAAGAATCCGACAGAGAGGAAATGGTTTTGCTCGGGATTGTGGGAATGATGGACCCGCCCCGCCCTGAAGTTAAGGAAGCGATTAAAACCTGCGAAAGGGCGTCGATTAAACCAATAATGATTACCGGCGACCACATTACCACTGCCGTCGCGATTGCAAAGGAATTGGGCATAATGAAAAACGGCGGCTCGATTACCGGCGACGAGCTGGAAAAATTAAGTATTGTTGAAATGAACAACATTGTTGAACACACCGATGTTTACGCAAGAATTTCCCCCACGCACAAATTGAAAATTGTTCAAGCGTTAATGAACAAAGGCAACATTGTTGCAATGACGGGCGACGGCGTTAACGACGCACCCGCTTTGAAAAAAGCCGACATCGGAATTGCAATGGGAATTAAAGGCACGGAGGTAAGCCGCGAAGCGGCGGACATGATTTTGACTGATGACAATTTTGCTTCCATTGTTGCTGCGGTTGAAGAAGGACGAAGCATTTTTGAAAACATTCGTAAGTACCTTGTTTATTTGTTGAGCGGGAACCTCGGCGCAGTGCTTGCGCTTGTGGCGGCTCTGCTTTTTGTGCTTCCCATTCCTTTGACCGCTGTTCAAATATTATTTATTAACTTCTTAATGGATGGTTTGATTGCCATTGCTTTGGGACTTGAACCTCCCGAAGAAGGAATAATGAACAAGAAACCGAGGAACGTTAAGGAAGGAATACTAAACAAACGGGCGCTCATTACAATAGGCGCAATAGGTTTGTGGATTGCAATTGTTGCGGAAGGCGTTTTTCTGTGGGGATTGAAAAACGGCGCTTCGGGTAATGCGGCTACCACTTACTTCTTCGTAACATTGATTTTTGCACGATTGTTCAACGGGCTTAATTGCAGGTCGTTCGACACTTCCATTTTCAAAATGGATTTTTTCTCCAACAAATCGCTCATTACGGGAATTGTAATTTCAATTACCGTTACTTTGTTGGTTACGGAAATTCCGTTGTTCCACGTTGCGTTCGATACAACCGCACTTTCATTAAGAGATTGGGCGGTCAGCTTCTTTGCCGCGTCCACAACATTATTATTCGGCGAGATTCTTAAGATGTTTTTCAGAAAGAAGGTTGCTTAATAATTAAGAATATTCTCTTACTTTCCTACAGAATAGGGGCAGATTTTAAATCGGTGGCAAAATAAGAAAGAAGAAACCAGAAATAAGAAATGGCTAAACGCTAGACGTCCGTCTTCGTCCCGCATTTTGCGGAACTACGCCGTGACAAACGAGAGGAAAGGCCCCAGCACCATTTAGAGAACTGATAACAGTAAGCAGAGAAAAACGCTCGTTACTTAAGACTTTCAGAAATCGTAAAAAAACGTTTGACCTGAAAATAGGGAAAAATCTTCTGCTACAAAATTTAGACTTGCACCTGTACAGGTTTAAGTTTTGTGGCAAAAAAATACCTACATCAATTATGTCAAGAATTATTTTCATTCCTTTTTCCGAACCCTCCCCCTTTTTCAATCCAACTTGTGAGTTCCGGCGCAGCAGAATTCCCCTCCCTGTTATGTTAAAAGTCAAGGGGACAAAGGAATTTTTTTATTAACAGACATCCTTTGTGCAATATGTTATTTTATTTTTACATATTAACTTTCCTTATTTGTGTTCTTTCTAATAATATTATATCACTCTGTCATAAACAGTCTTCCTACTTATTTAGGCGCTGCAAGTTTTCTATTATATATTATGTGTCGCCACAATCTTAACAAAACAATGCATTTATATTAATGCTTGCAGGGAGGGAAAAAACGGTCAACACCAAAAATAACATTATTTGAAAGAACTGTTATTTGTTTTACTTTTTATTTTATCACTGCTATTACA